>DATJMP010000178.1:0-6489 GCA_035508655.1 Bryobacteraceae bacterium | reverse complement strand
GGTTCTGCGCCGAATGTGCGGAACTCGAAGTTGTGATTGTGGTAAGCGAGCTGAATTCCCGCGGCATGAGCTCGCTCTCCGATACGGTTCATTTGCTCGGCGTTCCACCGCCAGTCGTCGAGCGTCAGCGCCTCAATGGCTGCGAATACCACTCCGAACGGTCCCAACGCCGGATCGGGCCGAAGAGCCGAGGGATCCCGCACCCACGGCATGGCGCAGACAAGATAACGGACCCCAAGGCGGGCGGCGAAATCCAGGCGGGCGTCCAGTGAGGCGAGCAATTCGGCCATGGAGCAATGCGCGCTGACACACTCGAGACCCGCCGCATCGAGCGAGCGCCGCATCTCCTCCGCGTTTTTTCCGAGGCCACTGAAATATTCGACGTGCGAAAAGCCCAGACTGGCGATGCGCTGCAGCGTCCCATCAAAATCCCGGGAAAGCTCTTCCCAAACCGAGTACGTTTGCAGTCCGATTTTGTCAGGCGTCATCTGCATCTCTGGCGGGACAGGCCGCAATCGTATCACACAGACCGCCGGCTTCGCCTGCTATGCTGTTCCCCATGCATTCCTGGGCTACGGTGCGATTCCTGATTTCGGTCTGCTGGTTGGCGTGGTTCTATCCGTTTTTGTTTCGCGCGCCACACCTGCAGAAGCGAAAATCAATCACTGCCGCTCGTCCGACCCGGATCGGACTGCTGCTGGAAGTGGCCGCGATTTTTTTGGCTTCCATCTTCCAGCGGAACACTCCACCGGACCTGGCGCTCGTCGCTGCGGCGCTGGCTCTGACGATTCTTTGCACGATCCTGGGCTGGCAGGCGGTGAACCACCTCGGGCGGCAGTTTCGCGTAACCGCCGGCCTCTACGACGACCACGAACTCGTGCGGTCCGGCCCCTATGCCATCATCCGCCACCCCATCTACGCGGCGCTGTTGGGAATGCTTGTGGTTACATTCCTGCTGCTGACGCCGTGGCAGATTGCGCCGGTCTGCCTGGCGGTTTTCATCGCCGGCACGGAGGTCCGGGTGCGCGCCGAAGACGGCCTGCTGGCGTCCCGTTTCGGCAACGAATTCCGCGCTTACCAGCACCGTGTTCCGGCATACATCCCGTTTGTGCGGTAAGCGTTGACCCCGGCGCCGGCCCACACGAGGAAGGTCTCCGCGCACGGGCCGTTATACTGGAACTAACATGCCGCGTGGCATCCTCGTTTCGTGTATCGCCGGTGGCGTGCTGCTCACCTGCACGCTGTTGGCGCAGAAGCCCTTTCGCGAATATCCAGGTTGGGAGTACGACCGGGAGAACGGCAACGGCATTGCGATTCCCCCCGATTTTAAGGTTCCGGGCGAATGGACATTCGCCCGCATGATGTACCCCAGCACGCGACACCGCATCGACTGGCAATCCGAATTCAAGCGCGGCTACGATTGGCATGAGGGCTACACCAACTGGACGATTGATTATCCCCGCTCCGACCGCCATCTGTCCCAGGCCATCCGCCGCCTCACCCGCATCGACGCCCGCTCCGTCGAGCAACCGGTAAACCTGGATGAAGACGACGACGTGTTCAACTATCCGTGGCTGTATGCGGTGGAGGTCGGCCACTGGGAATTGACCGACCGGCAGATTGCCCGCTTCCGCGAATTTCTGGAGCGCGGCGGCTTCTTCATGTGCGACGATTTCCACGGCACGGACGAATGGAATGTGTTCGTGGAGAGCATGCGCAAGGTCTTCCCGGACCGGCCGATTGTGGATATCCAGTCGAGCGACCAGATCTTTCACACCGTCTTCGACCTGAACGAACGTTACCAGGTGCCGGGCGCGCAATATGAATTTACCCATAGCATTTGCGAAAAGTGCCCGACCGCGCGGCCGCCCATCTTCGGCGGAGGCGATACCCCGCGATGGAGAGGTATCTACGACGACCATGGCCGCCTGATGGTTGCCATCTGCCACAACATGGACTTAGGCGATTCCTGGGAAAATGCGGACGATCCCCGCTATCCGCAGAAGTTCTCTGCCCTCGGCATTCGTCTGGGCGTGGACTATATTGTCTATTCAATGACGCATTAGGGGCGTGGCCCGACGACGGCCGTCTACCTCCCGGCGGCTGTAATGCGGTTGTAAAATTAGAGATGTCGCCTTATGCCGGTGCAAGATCGCGCCAGGAACTTCGTCTCTGAGAACACCACCAAGCTGCTGGAACGTCTGGCCTTCCAGGTGAACACGACGCTGCACTCCCACCATGCCGATCCGGTGCATGATTTGCGTGTGGCCATCCGCAGATTCCATCAGGCCTTGGTCGCATTTCGCGGCGTCCTGCCACGGCGCGAAGTGAAACGGGTCCGCCGCAAGCTGAAAACCCTGATCGATGCCGCCGGGGGCGTACGCGATTGCGACGTGCTCATTAAAATGCTCGGCAAGCGCGATTTGCCGGGCGTGGCAGCGCTGAAAAAGAAAGTGCAGGAGCACCGGAAAGCGGCCGTCCCGGTTTTGGTGGCGGCGCTGGAACGGTGGGTGGCGCAGCGTTCGTCCTCGAAATGGCGCAGCGCCCTGCTCGCCTGCCAGGTTCAGGATGGCTTACAGCCTCGCCTCCGGCGTGCAGCCCGTAAGTTCCTGGCGAATGGAGAAGCGGCCGCGGCGGAGAAAGCATCGGCGGAGGACTTGCATCGCTTTCGCATCGAGGCCAAGAAATTCCGCTACACGCTGGAGCTGTTTGAACCCGCGTGGGGGGACCCGGTAAGCCAATGGCTCGCGCGGCTGAAGCCGGTGCAGACGGTGCTGGGCGATGTCCACGACAGCTTCATGGCGCGGGACATTGCGGAGCGTTTCGGCGGATCGAGGGAAATCGATGCCTGGCTGAAGCGGCGTCAGCGCAGAAAACTGCGCGAATTCCGGCGCCTCTGGCAGGAGAGCTTTCCGGTTCCGGACCAGCCGCTACGGATCGCGGCCTTGCGGCGCCCGGCGCGCAAACCCGCCGCCAGCACGACCGCGGGAGAGGCTGCCGGTCCGGTTGCGGTTCCGCGCACGGCGTGATTCCCGCTCCACCGTGCGAGGTCTCCCGTATTGACTTGATGGCCTGAATCCCCGAAACTGGGCGAGAGCGCCTTCACGACCGGCCACTGGTCGATATCCGCCGGGTTTTCGCGTTGCGAATGCCGGCCTACAGTCTTCTTCAGGGGAGGGCATCCTTCCGAAACGGACGGATCTTCATTATGGAGAGAGTCATTCCCAATCGTGAACCACTTCTCACCACCGCTGCGGTGGCCCGCTGGCTGGGCGTTTCCACACGCGCCGTTTGTCTGTGGGCGGAGTGCAAGGAGATCCCGGCGATTAAAATCGGGCGGCAATGGCGTTTCCGGCAGGAAGATTTGACACGCTGGCTGGAGAACGCGGCGGCACGGAAGGTGACGATCGGCACTACGGTCAAGCAAGCCGGAAGGTGCGGCTGAAGGATTTACGGGACTTTGCGGCAATTGCGGCAATTGCCGCAGGGAGCGCATACGGGCTGATGTCCCGCTGTGGCACCATCAAACCGTGGATCTGCCCGCCGTCCGCCCCCGCAAACCAGAACGGGTTTGCGCGGGCCGGACCCGGAAAGCGGGCAGCGATTCGAACCAGCAAAGGAGCTGAATCAGCATGTTTCAAGATATGGCGAACTATCCCACGATGGGCGCGTATGCCGGACTGGGCAACCCGTTCTATTCTCAGCACGCAGCGCTCCAGGGCGCTTTGAATCCGTTTGCAGCCGGACAGACCACGGGACAGCCAGGTTACGCAGGCGGCATTCCGGGTTATGGCGCGATTCATCCGCAGCACTTGCAACTGGCCGCCATGATCGCGGCGCAGCAAAGCCTGCCGCAGTTGGCCGCGCTGGCCCAACTGACCGGCCTCACGCAGAACCCGATTCTCAGCGGTATTCTACAGAATCCACTCGCGGCTCACCTCTATAGCCAGCAGCTACAAGCTGCGACCGGCGGCCACCAGCTGAGCCCGTACGGGCAAGCGGGCAATCCCTGGGCCCAGCAGGCCGGGAACCCCTATGCACAGCAGGGTAACCCCTGGGCCCAGCAGACGCTGCCTCTGGCGCCGCAGACGTGGGTCGGACCGGGCGGACAGATCGGGCAGCAGATTCATCCTCTGCTGGCGCAGTTGGTGGCCCGGCAGTTGGCAGGTGCGGGCATCGCGGGATTTGGCCTGGGTTACTGATCGCCGGCCCATGCGAAAGCGCGGCCCGGGGAGCACTCGTCCGGACCGCGCCAGCCAAAGGAAAGGAAGACGAACGCAATGTCACCAGTTGCCATGCAGCAATCGCAAATCCTCCGCGAAGGAGTGACCGTGGTGGGAGAGGCCGTGCGCCGCGTCGCACCGGAGAGTGTGGAGTTCCTGTTTGAAGTTTCCGCCGGCGCCTCCACGGCCGCGCAGGCGCTTCGCGATAATCATGCGAAGAATTCCCAGGTGGCTCATGCCCTCGGAGCGTTGGGGGTGATTCCGGCGGATCTCCGAACCATCTCGGTGAACGTCCACAACGTGTATTCGCCCGTGCTTCATCCTCTGGCGGCAGCCGCCGGCATGGCGCAGATCGGACAAAGCGCGCCGCCGTATTCCATGCCCATGGCCTCGCAGCCGGAACCGCAGTTCGGCGCCTACCAGGCGCGCAATGTCGTGCGCGTGACGGTGCGCGACCCGGCGCGAGCCGGCGAGGTTGTAGATGCCGCCGTGCGCGCGGGGGCGGTGGTGGGAGCCGGATTCTCGTTTCATGCCGCCGATGAAACCGCCGCACGGCGCGCGGCGCTCGAAGCCGCCACGCGAGACGCCCGCTCCAAGGCGGAAGCGCTGGCTGCAGCCGCCGGCAAACAGATCGGCGATCCGGTCTTTATTTCGGAAGATATGGTGGTATCCAACGGAGCCTACGCGGCGCTGCGGTCCGCTATGCCGCTGGCATTCGGCGCGGGAACGCCGCAGACGGCGGGCGAGCTGGAGTATTACGCCCGCGTGTCCGCCAACTTCCGCTTTCAATAGTCAGCTCACCGGCTCCGGCCAGGGGAGAAAGCCGATGCGCCGGCGGGTATCCGGAGCACTCGGCGCAAACCGGCTCAGCGCCGCCTGCAGATTCGTAGCTTCCTCTCCCTGGCACGCCGGATAGTACGCGGAAACGAGCTCGTTACGCAGGCCCTGCCGCTGCGCCGTTGTGGAAAACGGCAGGGGCAGGACCACGACCAGCAGCGCCGCACGCTCCGCTTCTTCCCGGAATTGCCCGGGCGACTCCGGCGCGGGGTCGGGTGTGTTGTTGCCGAATTCGCCGAAATAAATGGGCCGGAACGGCTTAGGCGCCCAGTTCGGATCGGGCACCAGGACCGCAAATAGCCCGGCACATTTTGGCGGGGTCCACTCGATCAAACGCACCGGTTCACTGAAGTAGCAGTCATTGAACCGGATCCCGGCAGTGTACGTTTCGCAGCGCATAGAATCGGTAGTGGACTCGCTGTAACCTAATCCACAATTCTTCATAGCGCATCCACTGTATTACAAGCAACTGAAAATCCCTCAAGGCGGAAAATCGCCCGCGAGTGACTCCGACTTCACAATGCGAATTCCCGGTATCCGGTTATTCCCGGGCAGCTTCCTCGAGGCTCGAATAGAAGGGGAAGACCTGGTCGAGCAGGCTGACGTGGAACGACTGAAACAGGTGGCCGGTGGCCCCGGCCATGCGCATCTCGCCCCCGGCAGCGGAAATCTTGTTGTAGGAAGCGATGAAGCGGCCGATGCCGGTGCTGTCGATGTTGGTCAGGCCGGACAGGTCAAAAATGATGACCTTCTTTCCTTGTTGCAGGAACTCGTCCACCAGAGCCGGAATCTCCTCGCCTTCCGGGCCCAGCATGAGCTTACCGGAGAGGGAGACGGCGACCGCGCCGGGCGCGACTTCATGATGTTCAATCGCGAGAGGCATGGAAACGCCAGTGTAGCAGTAAGCTGCGGCTGCGGATAGAGTATTAACGATGAAATACTTTCTGGCGAAAACCGATCCGGAGACCTATTCGATCGACAATCTTGAGCACGACCGGCGAACCGTTTGGGACGGCGTCACGAACGCGCAGGCGGTGCGGGCGATTCGGGAAATGCGTCCCGGCGACCGCGTCTTCGTCTATCACAGCGGCGGCGTGAGCGGCGTGGTCGGCCTGGCGACCGTGCGCTCGGAGCCCCGTGACGATCCGAAAAATCCGAAATCGGCCGTGGTGGATCTGGAGTATGCCGGCCGGCTCGAGCCGGCGGTGACGCTGCAGGAGATCAAGCAATCCGGCGAATTCGCCGATTGGGCGCTGGTGCGGCAGGGGCGGCTCTCCACCATGGCCGCGCCCGAGAAATTCGCGGCATGGATGCGGAAGCGTTACCCGAAGGCGGGGATCTGAAGGCGGGCGGGATATTCCCGAAAGGCCGTTGGGCTTTTGTGTGTACGGGCCGAGGGGATGCCCGGCCCGCGTTTTACCGTGAAGGC
>DATJMP010000177.1:0-7475 GCA_035508655.1 Bryobacteraceae bacterium | reverse complement strand
CTGCGGGGCCGTGGCCGCAGGAGCGGACAACGCGCGCAGCACTTTGGTCAGCGTGCCCACGTCAAATTCCGTTTTGATAGGTGCAAATCCCGGTGAGGTTTTCCGGTGTGACAGACGGCCGGGAAAACTGTGGACCGGCTTCGTTCCTTTCCCGGTGTGCTGGGCCTTGCCGGAGGATGCGTTGCATTGTGATCGCAGCCTGCGGCGGGTGCTTCTGATGAATCCGCTTCCGCCGGTCCATTTGATTATGCGGAGATTCGCAAAAATGACCGCGTCAGCGCGCGTATGGCAGTGGTGCGACGCAATCCGAGACAGCCAGCGCAAAGGGCTTGCGTTGTCGCCAGCCGATGCGGTGAGCGAGCAGCTTTGGAGGGAATACAGGCGGGAAGCCAGAGCCGTGTGGCGAGCGGCGCGGTGACACACGCGCGAATTATGGGACCGGACGAATTACTATTGTGGCTTTCAGCGCGGCGCGAGGGCTCGTGGGGACAATTCCGCTCGGCGGCCGAGGAGATTTTGTCGGGCGCAGACGGGACTCCCGCGAATGGACGCGCCGTGTCCTACCAAGACATGCGCTTTGCGCTGGAACAGCTCGGACACGTCGAGTTCGAGGGAAGGGATGGGGAGGGAGGATGGCGGGTAGCGCCGCCGGTCCTGGCCGTGTCGCGGCAACCGGAGAATTTCGTCGGTATCGTGTGCGGCGCCCGCTCGTCGCAATTGATGGCGCGGCTGCAAAGCGCCGCCGGCGCGGGCTGCGAGATTTCCGAAAGTGAATTTCATCCGAGCGTGGTCCGGATTTCCGCACGCGAATTGGCACCGCTGTCACAGCTGGCGGCGGATGCCGGGCTTGGATTCCAACCTGATACACCTGTGAGAATTCTTTCCTGCGCGGCGCGCGTGGAGCGTTTGGCGGGTTCGCGGTCGGCGCAGCTTCCGTTCGGAAGCGACTTCGAGGTTTCGCGTTTTGTCGTAGGACGCGCGGGCTGCCGGTGGCTGGCTTCGTCTGATGCCGAAGCGGCCAACGCAGCTGACGGCCTTTACCGCTTCATTCGATTTCAGATTCCGGAACATTACTTGAAGCGGAGCGGGCGTGTTCTGAAAGTGGACGGACAGACGGCGAAGTTCTTTCTGCTGGCGCAGCGCCGCCGGCAGGTTTTAAGATACGATCGCTTAAGCCGCACGTTATCCGTTCCCGGAATCTGCCGTCCTCCGCTCCTGATAGATCGGGCGCTGGCGCTGTGTACGGGCTATCCGGCTGCCTACGAGCCTGGGAAGAGGATGTTGACGTACTCGGGAATCGGCGAAGATATTGCCGCTTTTGCCGCGAGCTTGTTGTCTCAAAACGGGCTATGAATAATCCGATTCAGCTTTTCAAGTTGCTGCGCGAGATGTACCTGCGCTATCTCGACAGCCCGTTCGACATCCGGTATCCGGATCTCGTGGCCGAACGCCGGCGGCTGCTGGACGAAGATGGAAGGATATTCCGCGAACCGCTTATTGAACCCGTACCTCTTTACGAGCGCGACCGCCGGACGTTTTCTGAATTCGCGCGGGAAACTCTGGCAGGCTCGTGGCCGGCGCGGCAGATCAACGATCTCGCCGCCTTCGTTTCACTGGAGCTGTTCCCGGCAAGCCGGAGACCGTACACACACCAATGCGATGTATTCCAGGAAGCGGTGCTGAACGGCCACGATGTCGTCGTTACAACGGGGACGGGGTCCGGCAAGACGGAGTGTTTTCTCCTGCCCGTGATTTCGGCGCTAGTGCGTGAATCCGCGCATTGGGGCGCGTCGGCGCCGCTGCCGCCGCAATGGGATTGGTGGAATTACGGCAACCAGAGAGTTCCGCAAAGAGCGCATGAGGAGAGACGCGCCCGGCCTGCCGCCGTCCGCGCTCTCATCCTGTACCCGCTGAATGCGCTGGTCGAGGATCAGCTCGCGCGTCTAAGGACGGCGCTTGATGGCAGGGAGGCGAGGCGGTGGCTCGCATCACAGCGAGCAGGAAACAGGCTCTATTTCGGGCGCTACACGAGCCGGACGCCTGTCGCGGGCGCGCAGGACGCGAACAAGACGCGACGTTTGCGCAATGAGCTGGTCGAAACGGAGCTTGCCGCGAACCAGGTGGCCGGTGATCCCGCCGAGCGATTTTTCCCCAGGGTTGATGGCGGCGAAATGTGGTCGCGGTGGGATATGCAGGACAGCCCGCCGGACATCCTGATTACAAACTATTCCATGCTGAACATCATGCTGATGCGCAGCGTGGAGGCGTCTGTCTTCGATCTTACGCGGCAATGGCTGGCGGACGATCGCGCGCGCGTGTTTCATCTCATCGTCGATGAATTGCATTCCTATCGAGGGACTCCGGGCACGGAGGTGGCCTACCTCATTCGTGTTTTGTTGGCAAGGCTCGGCCTTTCGGGGGATTCGCCACAATTGAGAATCATCGCGTCGAGCGCATCCGTAAACGACGATGCAACGGCGCGCGCGTACCTTGAGGGTTTCTTCGGACGAAGTGCGGATCGGTTTCGGATCGTCTCGGGCAGGATGTTGCCGTTCGAGCCTGATGCGGTCGGCGCGGTGGCGGGTCACGCGGCCGCCCTCTCGGCATTCGGCGCGGCGCTCCGCGACGACGGGCAGGCGGATCTGGCGGCCGCCGCGGCTGCACTCAACGAAGGAACGGGCGCTCCCGCGCCGCCTGCGGGAAGCGCTCCCGAAGTCGTTATCAGCAATGCCGTCGAACACATGCGGGGAGCGGCGGCGCTGCGCGCCGTTTGCAGCGTGCCCGGTCCGCCTGTCGCGGCGAGGCCGAAAACGCCGCAGGACATCGGCGTCGCGTTGTTTCCGGATTTGACGGAAGCGGCTCAGCGCGCCGGGACAGACGGTTTGCTGTCCGCTCTCTGCAATGGCCGTACCGGGGAAGGGCGTCCCGTCTTGCCGGTCCGCGCGCATCTGTTCTTCCGCAACCTGCAGGGGCTGTGGGTGTGCTCAAATCCCAATTGCAATGCCGCAGCGTGGCGGGCGGCTCCTTGTCCGGTCGGGAGCCTTCACTACAGCCCGGCGCTGACCTGTTCATGCGGAGCGCGAATTCTGGAATTGCTGTACTGCGAAGCGTGCGGGGAGGTTTTTCTCGGCGGCTACCGCCAGCAGGGGGCGAACCCGAACGAGTGGTATTTGAGTCCCGATCATCCGGACCTGGAAGCCTCGCCTGACCTCGTTTCGCTCGAAAGAAAATATGCCCGGTACGCGGTCTTCTGGCCGGTGCTGGGAGGCGCCGCGCCGTTGCGGCCGACCTGGACGCAGGATGCCGTCGCGCGGCGCTGGGTAAGCGCCTATCTCGTGCCCGAAGAGGGGCGCGTGGCGCACGGAAGACAGGCGGGCGCCGTCGGCGGATTCATCTACGATGTACCGGCTTTGCGAGCTCCGAACGGCGAATTTCGCGATCCCGAGGAGTTGGGACTGGACGAGAGCGCCGGGCGGGCGTTTCCTTCCTGCTGCCCGCGATGCGATACAAACTGGGCGCGCCGGGAAATCGGATCGCCGATCAGGACGCAGCGGACCGGTTTCCAGAAACTGGCGCAGGTTCTTTCGGAGGTTCTGGTCCGGGAAGCGGGACGGGATGATCCGCGTGCAAGAAAGCTGGTGGTCTTCTCCGACAGCCGGCAGGACGCGGCGAAGCTTTCTGCCGGAATGCGTTTCGCGCATTTTCGCGATGCGCTCCGGCAAGCGCTCGCCGTCGCTTTGCGGAATCAGCGCAACGGCGTGGAAGCCTTCTGGCGGCAGAGCAACGGGGAGGCGCTTTCGGCCGAGGAACAGGCGGCTGCAGACGGGTTTGCGGCGCGCAATGTCAGCGATTCCCGCGCATTGACGATGGCGGCGAATCCGGCGACGGCGCAAAGACCTTCGACAGGCGATCCGCGGCTCACATGGACGCAGCTGGCGCAGAGAATTCGGGGCCGCGCGGCGCTGGGTCCGTTTCCCATCACGCCGCTGGCGCTTGACGCGGCTTCGCAGCTTCTGGTTCGGGGGATGAATCCGGGCGGCTGGTCGGCGGATGTGCTGTGGACCAATCCCGCCGCACAGGAGGGCCACTGGAGAGAGCTGTATGAATGGCCTGCCGGCGGCATCCCGAGCGAGAGAGCGGCAAACGTACTGAACGCGGATCAGCGCCAGCATTTACGAAGCATCCATCACCATTCGGAAGAAGAGGTGATGGATATAGTTTTTGCGTCGGGAAGACGGAGCCTCGAGTCGCTCCGTCTGGCCTATGTCACCACGGACCGGATTGCACACGCGGCGGCCGATGTTGTTTTGCAACAGGCGGCGGACAGCGTGATCCGCATTCTCGGCTCACGGCGAAAGCTGGCATCGAAGAACGGGAACAGTTCACCGACGATGCCCGGATACGTCAGAGGGTATCTTGAGGCCGTCGCGCTGAGGAACGGGCGTGTGCCCGGCGATTTCCAGCAAGACGTGATCGATTATCTTGACGGGAACGGATACCTGAACCAGTTTGTTGTTCAGGACCGGATTCTCTGCTTGCAACAACCGGAAAATGACTTCTGGCAATGCCCGCAATGCCGGAGGATTCACCTGCACGCCGCAGGGGGGATTTGCACGGAATGCCTCTCGGTTCTGAATCCGCCCCAGCCTCTGGCGGAGAATCCGCCCGACGACGATTACTACGGATTTCTGGCGGTGCGCGCCGGTGATCCGTTCCGCTTGAATTGCGAGGAGCTGACGGGCCAGACGAACAAGAGCGACGCGCGCCAGCGGCAGCGTCTGTTTCAGGACATCGTGCTGCCCCAGATCGAAAACCCGCTGACCGATCCGGTTGACCTGCTGAGCGTCACGACGACGATGGAGGCCGGCGTCGATATCGGCAGTCTCCTAGCTGTGATGATGGCGAACATGCCCCCCATGCGTTTCAATTATCAGCAGAGGGTCGGGCGTTCAGGCCGCCGGGATGCCGGCATGTCGGCGGCGTTGACGCTGTGTCGCGGGCGAAGCCATGACGATTATTATTTTCAGCGTCCGGACCGGATCACTTCCGACCCCCCGCCATCGCCCTATGTCGATATGAGTAGCGAGCCTATCCTGCGCCGCGTGCTCGTCAAGGAAGTTCTGCGGCAGGCCTTCCTGCCGCTCAATCTGGGTGCCGCCACAAGCAGCGTTCACGGGGAATTCGGGGCGGCTGCGGCCTGGAACCAGCCGCTGAATCCGAATGGCGGTCCTGCCGTCCGTGACTATATTGCCGCGTGGATTCAGGCGAATCCGCACGATATTGAACAGACATGCGACGTGCTGCTTGAGCACAGCAATCTTGCCGGACGACGGCAGGCTTTCCTCGATTTTGTCAATGCGGAGCTCATACCGAGAGTCGACGCTATCGCGGCGAGCGCCACCATGACGCAGCGGAACCTCAGCGAGCGCCTGGCGGAAGCCGGCCTGCTGCCGATGTTCGGATTTCCCACAAGGGTGCGGATGCTGTATCACGAGCGCCCGAGATTTAGTGACTGGCCACCGGAGCGAGGTGTTGTGGATCGTGAGCTGGACATTGCGATAAGCCAGTTTGCGCCCGGAGCTGAAACCGTCAAGGACGGGCTGATCCATACGTCGATAGGTGTCGTCGATTACGTGCCCGGCGGCGGGCGGATCGACGAGGTGCCGCTTCCTCTGGGGGCGGCAAGGCCGATTGGTTTGTGCCGGGCCTGCCGCGCCGTCGATGACCGGCTCGTGCCGGGAGCCGCGTGCCCCGTCTGCGGCGCGGTCGATCCGGATTTCAAGGTTATCCAACTTTCGCAGCCGTTGGGCTTCTGCACGGGTTACCGGGGAAGCCGCGATTTTGACGGTGTCTTTGAATGGTCACCGCGGGCTTCGAGCGCGCGGGCCGGTGCCACGCTGCGACCGCTGGTGCCGCGCGCGAATTTCGGCGTGTGGTCCGGCGAAGAGACCGTTTTTGTAATCAATGACAACGGGGGCGAGGGTTTCGATTTCCGCAAGCTGGACGGCCACGATATGTGGGTTACGCCGGAGGCCTTGAACCAGATCAATTGGGCCAACGCGCGGCTGGATGCGGCGGCGCCCGCGGACCGCCGCGCGCTGGCATCGGTGAAGCGCACCGATCTTCTGGTGCTGGGAATCCGGGCGTGGCCGCAGGGGATTTTGTCATCGCCGGTTGATTTGAACGCGCGGGCGGCCTTGTATTCCCTAGGATTCCTCCTGCGGCGGGCGGCGGCCGATCTGCTCGACGTGGACGAGCGCGAGCTGAAAGTGGGATTGCGCGTTGTCCGCGACAATCTCGGAAATGTTACCGGGCAGGTATTTGTCTCCGATGATCTGGAGAACGGTGCGGGCTATAGCACGTTCCTGGGTCGTCCGGGCGAGTCCGAAAGGCTTCTCCAGTACATGGTGGGCATCGGAAATCCCGCGTTTTACGAGCCGATTGTGGCGGACCGGCATGTGAATACATGCCAGACCTCATGCCCGGATTGCCTGCGGGACTTCAGCAATCTGGCGTTCCATAACATTCTTGACTGGCGGCTGGGTCTGGACTTAGCCCGGCTGGCTCTTGACGCGGGGGCGGCAATTGACCTGGCCGTGGCGTACTGGCAGCCGCTGGCGACGCAGGCATCGCAAAATTATTTTGCGGCGCAGCCCGGCTGGGACTTTCAGGTTTATGGCGGACTGCCGGGCGGGCGTCGCGGTGTCGCGGCGGAAATAATCAGCCATCCTTTGTGGAGCCGCAATCCGCCTGCCCTCCATGCGGGGCTGGCGCGCGCGGAGGCGGAAGCCCGGGCGGCAGGGGCAACGCGGGTTTCTTTCAGATCGATTTTCGAGATTCTGAGAAGGCCGTACTAGCATGACGCCGCGCCGCGGTTCCGGTGGATTGAAAAAGCCTGAAGGCGTGGAGCTGGAACCACGGCCGCTCGTGAGCCTGTTCTGCGGGTGCGGCGGCCTCGATCTCGGCTTCAGGGAGGCGGGATTTCAGCCCGTTGTAGCCATTGATAAGGACGCAATGGCGTGCAGAACCTACGAGCTGAACCATCCTGGCGTCCGGGTGTTGAAGCAGGACCTGTCGTTGTCGCCGAAGGGATACATCCTCGATCGCCTGGCAGAACTGCCGCAGGAGAGAAAGCCAGTCGGCGTGATCGGCGGCCCGCCTTGTCAGGCCTTTTCGTTAAGCAACCAGAACGGCAGCGGGCACGACGCCCGCGCCAACCTTCCTGAAAACTACGCCGCTGTGCTGAAGGATTTGGCGGTGGCCTTCGAGCTTGATTTTTTCGTGTTCGAGAACGTGCTGGGGCTGCGGTACAAGAAACACGCAGAGCTTTTCGGAGTGTTCAAAAAGCTTTTTTCGGCGGCAGGATTCTCGATATTTGAAGGTGAGCTGGACGCGCAGGATTTCGGTGTGCCACAGGTGCGCAAGCGAATTTTTGTAGTTGGATTCAACGCCAAGAAATATCCGCATCTCGAATA
>DATJMP010000176.1:0-6133 GCA_035508655.1 Bryobacteraceae bacterium | reverse complement strand
CCCCGGAAAAGTCCGCTTCAGCGCCTCCTGCCCGTTGCGGCTTCCACTACCAACAGGACCGGCATCTCCTCCTGCCTCCACTCCCCTTCGGGACTTTTACCTCCCTCCGGATCAAAGCGTTCTGCAGGATTCGCTACCCGTGTGCCCGCCTTCCGATTCCGCCCGATCTCCGTTCGCTCCCCGCCGCCAATTCTCTATCGCTAGGTGCTGGGCGGCGGATCATCGTTCCCGGTCCGCTACGTTTTCGGAGGCTTGCTGTTCCTCAAACCTCTTGGAACCTTCCTCAATATGCGCCTGCCGGCACCAATCGTCAACGGTTTTTGTGCCGGAACAGCCGCTTTTCCTCAAATTCTTTCTGCCGTGTTTCCATCAGGTTACATTCCGATGACGGTTAAAAGCCTGTGGATAAAACGCGGCGGCAACAATCTGTGTTTGCGATACTGACGGAAAATGCGCAGGCTCGTGATCCGCCCCGGCGCCATTGGCGATTTCATCCTTTCCCTGCCCGCCATGGAATGCTTGCGGGATGGCTACCTGGAGGTTTGGACGGCAACCCGGAACGTCCCGCTGGCGAGATTTGCCGACCGCGCCTGCCCCATTGCCTCGACCGGTCTCGACCTGTTGGCCATCTCCGATCCGGACCCGGGTCTCATCGAGAGGCTGCGCGGCTTCGATTCCATCGTTTCCTGGTATGGGGCAAACCGGCCCGATTTTCGCGCCGAGGTCCAGAGGCAGGATTTGCCGTTCACGTTTTTTCCCGCTCTGCCGCCCAACTCCGCCGGCCGGCATGCGGCAGATTTCTACCTGGACCAGGTACGGACCATTCGTCCTTGCGATGCGGATGGAATTCCGCGCATCGCGTGTCCGGGGGCCCGGGAGAATTTCGCTGTAATCCATCCCTTCTCGAGCAACCCGAAAAAGAACTGGCCCATGGAGAAATTCCGCCGGCTGGCTGCGGGCCTGGAGCGGCAGGGGCCCGTCTGCTGGTGCCGGGGCGAGGAGGATCCGCTGTTCGCGGGCGCGGTGGAGATTGAAGATCTATATGACCTGGCCTGCTGGCTGGCACGAGCCCGGCTCTATATCGGCAACGACACCGGCATTACCCACCTGGCCGCAGCTGTGGGAACTCCGGTTCTGGCGCTGTTTGGCCCGACCGACCCTGCGGTATGGGCGCCGCGCGGAGACAACGTCCGAGTGGGACGGTTCAGCGGATTCTGAAAAACGAGCCGGGTTGTGAGAGGAGTTTGGTGACCCGCGGCGGGCGCCGGCCTTCGCGCAGAAGAGGGATGTCAGTTGGATGAAAGAACGGCGCGCCTGTTACAACTTTTTAAACAGCCGGTCAAATGCGTTGCGGGCATCGTCGGCGTTGCGCGGCGCGGGCGGTCCGGCCTGAGGGTTGGAAGCGCCGTTGCCCTGCCCGACAGCAGGCGTGCCGTTGCTCGTGCCTTCCCGGGCAACCGTGACGCGCGGCGCAAACAATGTGCACGTATTGGCTTTATCCTTTACGGCGATGCGGACGGGAATCGGCTTCAAACACTGGAATCGCGTGGAGGGTTCGAAATGCGTACACTGCTTGCAACAATGCAACTCGGTGTTGCACTTGGGGCAGTTTCCGTTGAAATCGATTCCGGGAGGCAGAGGAGTCGAGCAATTGAAACAACGCGCCGCGGCTACGTGTTGGACCAGTCTCGGCAGGCGGGGCCCGGTGACATCGAGGGGCGGGCGGGGACCCTGCGGCTTGGGCCGGTCGTCGCGAGACGGCTTATTTTCGCGATCCGAATCCATGTACCCGTGTTGCCGGTACTTGCGATCACTGTCCATGGGGAGAATACTCCGTAATTGCGGGATGGAAGAACGTATATCGAACGAAACCAACTAAAGCTTCAGGCGCGATGATATCAGTGCCCGGCCGGCGCCACGGAACCGCCCATGGGGTTCCGCGCAGACTGTCCCACCACGTCTACCGCGATCCTGGTGCATCGAACATGGGGGTACCAGAGAAAGGGAGGGCACTGTGCATCGGTGACCCGATGCCGTCAAACCTACATATACCACAAAACCAGTCCGGATTGCATCATCTTTCTTCGAACCTCGGAAGCACCTATCCGACCGCACTCCATTTCAGCAGGCTGGTACAAGGCCGCGTCAGCGGATCATCGAAATGGTTGGGGCTGACGCGCAGGGCATAGCCCAATCGCCCTGTTCGCTCGGGAACCACGTCCTTACCGAAAACCGCTACGGTGCCCTGCTGCTCCATCGCCGGCAGCACGAGCACTTCCGTGTCCTCAAGGTGGCCGTTGCTGTCGATGCGGCCGAGCACCAGTTCCACCCGTACGTCATCCGGTTTCAGGCCGGCCAACTCGACCGCCGCCCGCACCGGCACCGGCTTTCCGCTGGTTACGGAGCCGGACGGGCCGCCGCCCGCTTCCACGAACCGCACCCGATCCCAAACCTCCCGGATCTTCAAATCCCACTGCGCTTTTTCCCGCACCATATGGCAATCGCCCTGGCGCATGCGGATGTACTGGGTGTGCGCGGGATTGTACAGCTCCGTCATGTAATCGTGCACCATCCGCCGGCAATCGAACTGAGGGGTGATGTACATGAGCGATTGCTTGACGCGCCGCATCCACTCCCGCGGCGTCTGCTCGCGGTGGTCGTAGAACATGGGCACGATTTCGTTTTCAAGCAGGTAATAGATGGCGCTGGCATGAAGTGCGTCCTGGTCCTCCGAATACGGCTCGCGCTCGCCGATCGCCCATCCGCCGGATTTTTCGTAGGCTTCATCAAACCAGCCGTCCAGAATACTCAGATTGAGCACACCGTTCATGCCGGCCTTCATGCCACTGGTACCGCACGCCTCCTCGCCGCGGCGCGGGTTGTTCAGCCACAGATCCACGCCCTGCACCATCTCACGCCCGACCTTCATATCGTAGTCTTCGACGAAGACCACGTACTTCCACAAATCGGGATCGCGCGAGAACTGGACTACTTCGCGAATGTAACTCTTGCCGGGATGATCCTTGGGATGCGCCTTGCCGGCGATCACCAGTTGCACCGGCATGTCCTTGTTGAGGAGGATGCGCTTCAACCGCTCCACATCGCGGAAGAGCAATGTGGCGCGCTTGTAAGTGGCAAAGCGGCGCGCGAAGCCGATAGTGAACGCATTGGGATCGAGGACTTCGCTGGCCCGCCGCACCTCCGCCGCGGAAGCCTGGCGTCGCGCCGCTGAAATCTGCTGCCGTTCGCGCACGAAAGTCACGAGCCGCCGCTTGCGCCGGCGGTGGACTTCGAGCAGTTCCTCATCCGGAATTTCGCGGATCTGTTCCCAAAGGGAGGGTTCGTTGAAGCGCTCACGCCAGTCGGGCTGCAGGTACTGGTCGTAGAGGCCGGCGAGATCGCCGTTCAGCCAACTGGGCGCATGCACACCGTTGGTGATCGACGTGACCGGCACTTCCCACACGGGAAGCTGCGGCCACATATCGTGGAACATCTCCTGCGAAACCTGCCGGTGCAGCCGGCTGACGGCATTGCGATAGGAAGAGGTGTTGAGCGCCAGCACGGCCATGGAGAAGCGCTCATCGCGATCGTGCACGTTGCGCCTCCCCAGCGCCATAAGCTGGTGGAAGTCGATGCCAATTTCCGAGCAATATTCCGAAAAATAGTGATACATCAGGCCGGGATCGAACAGGTCGATGCCGGCGGGCACGGGCGTATGGGTGGTAAAGACATTGCTCGACCGCGCTGCCATCAGCGCCTCTTCGAACGACAGCTTCTCCTCCCGCATGTACAGCCGCATCTGCTCCAGCGCCAGGAACGCCGAATGGCCCTCGTTCATGTGGAACACGGTGGGCCGCAGTCCCATGGCTTTGAGCGCACGCATGCCTCCGATCCCCAGAACGATCTCCTGCCGGATGCGCGTGTCGGTATCGCCGCCGTATAGCGCATTGGTGATGTCGCGGTCCTGGGGCAGCACGTTCTCAGGGATGTTGGTATCGAGCAGGTGCAGCGTGATGCGCCCGACTTCAAGCTTCCACACCTGGATATAAACGTTGCCGGTGGGGAGGCGGACCGTGACTTTCAAATCCTGCCCGGCGGCGTCCTTCACCGGCCGGATGGGCAAAGTATAGAAATCGTTGGTCGGATACCGCTCCTGCTGCCAGCCGTCCGGGTTCAGCATCTGCCGGAAATATCCCTGCTGGTAAAGCAGCCCAAAAGCGATCAGCGGATAATCCTGGTCGCTAGACGATTTCAGGTGGTCTCCGGAGAGGATGCCAAGGCCGCCCGAGTACACGGGCAGGCATTCGGTCAGACCATATTCCGCGGAGAAATAGGCGACCAGCTTACCATCGGGCGGCGCCGGGCCTTTTTTGACGTGGGCATCGTATGCCTCACACGCGGCACGGTAAAGGGAAAGATAGCGCGGGTCGCTGGCGGCCCTCTGCAATGTCGATTGCGAGACACGGCCGAGCATAAGGACCGGATTGTAACCGCAATCGCGCCATAGAGCCGGGTCGAGGCGCCGGAACAGGGCGCGGACGATGGGGACCCAACTCCAGAGAAGGTTGTAGGCCAACTCGGTCATACGTTCCAGCGAGTCGGGAAGGGCGGGACGGACTAGAAATTCACGAATGGGCTGAATATGAAACGGCATACCCAAAAGTCGGACACTTCCAAGATACCAGATCGTCCTAAGCACCTTTTTCTCCACATCCGGCCCCTCCAATGCGTCAAAAATAAGAAAGAGGACAGTTTCGGCTGCCGGGTGGCGAAGAAAAAGCGGTGGCAGCCGGTCTGATCCCGGTTCAGGACCTGATGCGGAATTTCGCTCTCCTCTTGTTCTTATCGGCTATCCCGGCCTTTGCCGGTGAGTACGCGTTGCTGGCTAGCGGCGCGCGGCTGCGCTCGGACCGTCACGAGTTCGTGGAAGGCAAAGTGCGCCTTTACACCGGCGGCGGCTACATTGAACTGAGCGCGGACCAGGTAACCGGCTTCGAGGCCGACGGGCCGCCTACGGCCACGAGAGCTAATCCGGCGCCCGCTGCTACGCGGCTTGCGGCACCTGCCGAACTGGCCGACACTGCCGCGGATAAGTACGGGCTGCCAAGGCAACTGGTACGCAGCGTCATGCGCGCGGAATCTGCAGGAAACGCCGGGGCGGTTTCACCCAAGGGGGCCATCGGTTTGATGCAGCTTATGCCCTCAACCGCACATCTCTTGGGTGCGGACCCGCGAGATCCCGCGCAAAATATGGACGCCGGCGTGCGTTACCTGCGCGACCTGCTCATCCTTTACGACGGAAAGCTGTGGCACGCCCTGGCCGCGTATAACGCCGGACCGGGAGCGGTGGAGAAGTATCACGGCAACATTCCACCCTACGAGGAAACGCTGCGCTATATCCGGCGCATCGACCGCGACTACCGCGGCACGTCGAAGTGATTTTTGCCTTGAACCCGCTTGGCGGGCGGCCTCCGCAGTTGATATAATTCGAGTTTCGGGGCGTGGCTCAGCCTGGCTAGAGCGCCTGGTTCGGGACCAGGAGGTCGGTGGTTCGAATCCACTCGCCCCGACCAAATCCCTCAAAGACTTGCAGACACTCCCACCGCAGCAGCAGGGCCGTCTGCACGGGGACGCGATCCTCTCACGGACTCGGTACCGCCGGGCCGATTGTGGCAAACTGGTGAGAGAAGGACCAAGCGTATGCGAGCAATCGGCATAGTGGGCGAGATTGACGAGGACCACAACATCCGCGCGGTAGCGCCGCAGGACCTGCCGCCCGGGCGCGTCCAATTGATTGTCGTCCGGCCCGATGAAGATGAGGCGGGCGCCTTCTGGCCATGGGATGTTTCGCAGGCTTGGAGTGACGAGTTGGGCGACGCGCGGCAGGACATCTATACTCTGGCGGATGGCCAACCCGTAGATGCATCCCGGTGAGATTTGCCTCGCGAGTTTCCCGTTTGGCGATGCCGCTGGAATGAAGCTGCGGCCCGTGCTTGTGCTGGCGGGGCCGGTGGGACCTATCCCGGAGGTGCTGGTTGCGTACATCTCTTCAGTCATGCCTCCGGCATTGTTGCCGTCCGATGTGGTTTTGGATCCGGCAAGACCGGAGTTCCGTTCGACAAATCTGAAGACG
>DATJMP010000175.1:0-28249 GCA_035508655.1 Bryobacteraceae bacterium | reverse complement strand
GCCAGCTTGGGCACCAGCGCGCGTCCGGCGGCAGTGAGCTTGACGTCCTGATACCGCCGGTCTGTATCGGCCTCGGTGCGGCTCGCCAGGTTTTTGCGGACCAGGCGATCCACCAGCTTCGATACCGCGCCGCGGGTCAGTCCGCTCGTTGCTGCCAGGCGGCTCGGCGAGGTCTCGCCAGCCTTGAAAATCTCGCGCAGGATCACCCATTCGGCCACAGTTGCGCCGCTGCCGGCCAGCTTGCGTGCGAAGCTCTGCGAGACGTGATTCGAAACGAACCGCAGCCAGAAGCCGGTATGGCTTTCGAGATCGCTCACGGCCCGCGAGTCTTGAACTTTCATATTTTGATTTTAGTTTACTAGTAAACTATTGTCAAGGAAACTAAACTGAACTAAAGCAGCGGACGCCGGTCCGGCCGGCGGCCGGTGCAAGCGTGAGGATTGTGGCGCCGCCGTCTAGAACGGCACGTCGTCGTCGGTGATGCCCTGGTGGAAATCTTCGGACGGAGCGGCGGCCGGTTGCGATTGCGCCTGTGGCCGGCTGGAGCGCGGCATGGAGACGGGGCGCTGCTGCTGGTCGAAATCGGAAGGAGGCCCGCCGGCGGAATCGCCGCGGCCGCCAAGCAGAACCAGATCGTCGGCCACCACCTCGGTCATGTAGCGCTTCTGGCCGTCCTTGTCGTCATAGCTGCGGGTCTGCAGGCGGCCTTCCACGTACACCTGCTTGCCCTTCAGCAGATAGTTGGCGAGATTTTCCGAACGCCACAGCACGACGTTGTGCCAGTCCGTTTCTTCCTTCCACTCTCCCGATTGCTGGTCCTTCCAGCGGCGGTTGGTCGCGATCGTGAAAGTGGACCGGGCGACGCCGCTCGGCGTGAACCGGGTCTCGGCGTCTTTGCCGAGATGCCCGAGCAGAATCACTTTGTTGACGCTTCGGGATGCCATCTTATCCTGAACTGTACCATACCCCACAGGCGATGCAGCGCGGCAAAATCAGCGGCGCGAGCGTAAGGGAGCGGTGCGCGACTGCAGCCGGATCGGCCAGCGCCCGGTTTGCGGATCCGTCCCGATTTGCGGCCCTAAGGTTGCGCTGTCGGGGCCACATACATGCGGCCCGCCTCTCCTTGCCCCCGGCAGGCGGACATGAACGAGCGGGCTTCCTGCCGCGGGAAATAGGGCGAGGCGGCAGGGAGGGCCTCTTCCAGGTAGCGCAGGCCGGCGTCGCAACTGCCTTCGGCCACGGCGGAGAGGCGGCGCCACGCGACCGCGTCCGCGCGCATCGATGCGGCGATGGAAAAATTCAGCGCGCTCGAAAATTCGTCTTCGGCGCCGCGGTACTGTTTGCGGCGGAAGAGGAGGATGCCGCGATAGAGATGGGCTTCGCCGGAAGCCAGGTCCCTGGCGTTGGCGAAGGCCGTACGGCTGGCCAGATTGTAGTCGGCGAGGGCGGCATCGGACTCGCCGGCGGCCTCTTCGGCGCGTCCGCGGAGGTAGAGAGCGCGGGCGTTGGAGGGAGACTCCCGGACGGCGAGGTCGAGGGATTGGATGGCGCCGGCTGCGTCACCGGCGAGCAGGCGGGCTCCGCCCAGTTCCGTGTAGGCGGAGGTCAGATCGAAGGGTGGGGCGATGCGGTTGAGAAGCGGGCGGGGCGATTGGCCGCGCTCGGCTTCCCATGCGGACACGGCAATCCGGTAACTCGCAGCGGCCTGGCCGTACCTGCCGCCGCGGAATGCCTGCTGTCCGGAAACCCAGGCAGACCAGGCTCCCGCCGTGGCCGCCGTGAACGAGCGGGCGGAGGCTTCGAGATCGTCCTGCCGGAGGGCAATCCAGCCCTGCCACTGGGGGCCGATTCCCAGCACCGCCTGGCAGAGCCCGACAGGCACCATACTCACCGGGCACGCGGGTGCGGCGAGCGCGGATGCGAGGTCGGCTGCGGCCTTCTCGGTTTCTGCCGGATCGGTCCCCGCGTTCAACCGGGCTACCGGAGCGAGGACCCGCAAGACTGTAGGAACGGGTTCGTCCGCCTGTTTTCTCTTGGCCAGCGCGGCGGCGCGGCCGGGCCAGGCGTCCCGCGCGCGGTCGAAATCGGCGGCAGCGGCACGGAAACCAGCCGGGTCCCGGGTGACGGACGCGGCGGCCAGTTCGCAATAGGCCTTGTGAAAGATCAGCAGCGGCAGGTCTTCCGGCGAGCCCAGTGGCACGAGCGACGCTTGCGTCTGAATGCAGGAACTGGCATCGGCCAGCGACGGCGCCATTCGAAAGGCGATGCGATCGAAATCGGAGCGGCTGCGCTCAGCCGGGTTGAGCGATCGCTCACTTGCCGCAACGAGCGGCCAAGTCAGAAGAGAGGACGCCAGTAGAAAAGCAAGGGCGCGGGCGCTCATCGTTGGATATTTTCGCAGGTCATCTGCCGTTGTACGAGATTATACAAGGTTAACAACCCGCCCGACAAAAAATGAGGCGCCCAAGCCGATTTTCCCGGATTGCAGGGCCGGATTTACCGGCCGTTATTTGGTGAAGATTGTAACATCTACATTCATGCCCGGCCGCAGGATGAGGTTGGCGCCGGGATCCACCAGAATTTTCACAGGGATGCGCTGCACCACTTTGACGAAGTTGCCGGTGGCGTTTTCGGGCGGCAGCAGGCTCAAGCGGGCGCCGGTGGCGCTGGCAATGGAATCCACGCGGCCGGAAACCGAGCGGCCGTACATGTCGACGTGGATTTCGGCTCGCTGGCCGGCGCGGACATCGGCAAGCTGGGTTTCCTTGAAGTTGGCCGTGACGAAGATGTCGTTCAGCGGAATGATGGTGAGCAGGCTCTGGCCAGGTGCGACCATCTGGCCCATTTCGACGCTCTTGCGGGTGATGACGCCATCGACGGGCGCGGTGATGGTGCTGTAGCTCAACTGCAGTTGAGCAGCCTCGAGGTTGGCGCGGGCCGCGGCGACTGCGGCGGAAGCGCTGCCGGCATCGGAACGGCGGATAGGCACCTGCTTGCGGTTGGCGACGGTGGTCTCCATCTGAGCTTTGGCGCTGCTTACGCGGGACTGAGCGGCATCCAGCGCGGTCCTGCGGATGGCGGCGTCTTTTTGCGCTGAGGCCAGCTTTTCCTGGGCGGCCTTCAGCTCGCTGGCAGCGACGCGGGCGGCAGCGTTATAAGAGTCGAACTGGAGGCTCGAGATCTCCGATTTCTCGACCAGCGGCTTCATGCGGGCCAGATCGGCCTGCGCACGATCGTTAGAGGCCTGCTTGGCCTGCACATTGGCTTCGGCGTAGGCGAGATCGGCGCTGTTGGCCTGCTCATAGCTGAGGCGCGCGCGCTCAAGCTCGGCATTGGCATCGGCCAGTCCGGCGGTGGCCGCGGCGATGGCGGACTCGGTGGTGTCGTTGGTCAGCGGCACCACCTGCTGGGCGGCCACTGCGCGCGCCTGGGCTTCGAGGAGGGCGGCCTGAGCGAGATCGACCTTGGCCTGGTAATCGCGGGGATCGATGCGCACAAGAACATCGCCGGCCTTCACAGGTTGATTGTCCTGGATCAGAACCTGGATGACGTTGCCCGAAATCTTGGGAGCGATGGCGCTGAGGTGGCCGTCGACAGTAGCGTCGTCGGTGGAGACGCGGTTCTGGTAGTGCAGCCAGACCGCAACGCCGGCAGCGGCGGCAATCAGAAATACGAACAGGAGGATGAATTTGGCCCGCGAACCGGGCGCGGACTGAGGCGGAGGGGAGACCTCTGCAGCCTGCGCTCCTTCCGCGGAGACAAGATTCATGGGCTTTTTCGGTTCGGTAGCGGGTTGCATGTTCAAACTTCCTTAGGCGTGGGGCGCTTCATGAGAAACATCAGGGGCACGACCGCGAGGAACAGGACTGCCATCAGCCAGAAAGCATCCCCAAATGCCAGCATACTCGATTGGCGCTGGACGGTTGCATAGAGAAGGCCGTCGGCTTGGTGCAGGGCATCGGGCGGCGAGGTGCCGCGGGACTGGAGAAGCCAGGCGGTGTGGGCCAGGGCGTCGCGGTAATTGCAATCGTAAGGGGTGAGATGAGAGACCAGGACGGACTGGTGGAACTGGGTCCGTCGGGCGAGTGTGGTGGTGACGGCCGCGATACCGGAGCTGCCGCCGATATTGCGGGCAAGGTTGAACAGGCCGGTGGCGTAGTTGGTGCGCTCCTTGGGAATGCGCGCGAACGCGGCGGTGCTGATGGGAACGAACAGGAAGGCCAAGCCTAGACTTTGCAGGACGCGGCTGCGGACGGCGGTGGCGTAGTCGATCTCCAGGCTGAATTTGGACATTACGTAAAGGCCGGCGGCGGAGGTCAAGACGCCGAAAATGACCAGCCAGCGGGGCTGATAGTGGCGCAGGAGCATGCCGACCACGGGCATAAAGACGAGAACGGCGATCCCGCCGGGCGATAGAACGAGGCCGCTGAGCAGGGCGGTATAGCCCAGCATGGTTTGCAGGAACATAGGCAGCAGGGCGGTACTGCCATAGAGCACGAAACCGAGCACCAGCATGGAGACGGTAGCAAGCATGTAGTTCCGCTCCTTGAGGATGCGGAAATCGATGATGGGATGCTCGTGGCGCAGTTCCCAGAAGACCACCGCCACCAGGCAGACCGCGGTGATGATGGCGAAGGTGATGATGAAATGAGAACCGAACCAGTCTTCCTTCTGGCCCTCGTCAAGCACGACTTCGAGGGAGCCGAGGCCGAGCGCGAGCAGGCCGAAGCCGGTGTAGTCGATCTTGAAGCCGTCGCCGAGCTTGCGCCGGGTGAGGTAAGGCGGGTCGTGCACGAGCCATGCGGCGAGCAGAAGGGAGAGGAGACCGACGGGAAGGTTGATGAAGAAGATCCAACGCCAGCTGTAATCGTCGGTGAGCCAGCCGCCCAGCGTCGGGCCGATGATGGGAGCGAAAACCACTCCCATGCCAAAGACCGCCATCGCCATGCCGTGCTTTTCGCGGGGGAAGCTTTCCACCAGGATCGCCTGGGAGATGGGCTGGAGAGCGCCGCCGCCCAGACCCTGCAGGATGCGGAAGAAAATGAGGGCGTCAAGCGTAGGCGCGAGGCCGCACAAGAGGGAAGCGAAGGTGAATAGCGCGACGCAGGTCATGTAGAAGCGCTTGCGCCCGATCAGCATGGAGAACCATCCGCCCATGGGAAGGATGATGGCGTTGGAAACGAGGTAGGACGTGAGCATCCACGTCGCTTCGTCGATGCTGGCGGAAAGATTGCCGGCAATGTGGGGCAGAGCGACGTTGGCAACGCTGGTATCGAGGACTTCCATGAAGGTGGCGAGCATCACCGTCATGGCAACGATCCAGGGATTGATGGCCTTACCCGCCATGATGGAACCTCCGGATGCAGGGCGCGGCACCTGGTTCGTTCGGCAGGACCGGTTTGCTTTGTTTGCAGATGGTTAGCCGGGAAATTGGGTTCGTTTCGCCAAACGGTTCCCGGGCGGGGGAGGGGAGCGCCGCAAGCGGGGCGCGTCGAGAATTAAACGGCAGCCGCTCCAAATAACAGATTACAACACCTGAAACTATTTTTACGGTTAACTATATTATTTTCAACGCACAATCGGGTTGACACAGGTCTTCGCGGAATGCCGGGAGAAGAGAGTTCCGGCTAGGCCGCCTGCGAGGCTTGGTCCGCCGGCGGCTCGGGTGACGCCGGTGGCGGCTGCGGTACGGGTTGGGCCTTGCACACGGGACAGCACTTGGCGCAGTACCACCCGTGCACGTCCTCGGGCATGTGCAGGCGATTGGGCCAGTTCCCACAGATGTCGCAGCAACCTTTGACACGCTCCGAGATGTGACAGATCGGCCTCATACTATCGTAGATTGCAGGTGAAGGGCCAAAGGTTGCGAAAATTCGAAAGATTGAGCGAATAGGGGGTTGACAGGCGGATTTGGACAGTGGAGGCGCGCAAATTTCCCCAAGGGAGGGAAAAACGGGGCAGGAATGTGCCAAGCTGCGCGGCGGGTGGGGCGTACGGGGCGGGACACGGGAGGAGCCGTGTGGGTCCTGGTCCTGGCTGCGCCGTCTCCGGTCTGCGCGTGAAGGTTCGTCGCGCCTCAGTCTTCGTCGTGCCAATCCCTGATCCCTGCCCTTATTGTTCGTTGACCGGGACAATGTCGACCGGGATGCCGGAAAGGTGGTCGATGGCACGCTGCATGGGTGGGCGGATGACGCCGAGGGTGTCGAGCATATTTTTGGCGGCGCCGTAGTCGCCCTGGGCCTCGATGGCCAGAAGGTCGTGGCAGAGGGAGCGGACCGCGGGCTGGATTTTCGCGAAATCGACAGCGAAGGTGCC
This sequence comes from Bryobacteraceae bacterium, assembly GCA_035508655.1. Classification (GTDB taxonomy): domain Bacteria; phylum Acidobacteriota; class Terriglobia; order Bryobacterales; family Bryobacteraceae; genus DATGMB01. The sequence goes on along the minus strand of DATJMP010000175.1, from coordinate 21,934 downwards.
ATCGGGGTTGGCGACGAAGCCGCCGTGATCGGACAAGTAATTGAACTGGAGGGCCATGCCTTTGCCGTGGGCTTCGGCGAGGCCGAAACGGAGAGAGCGGAAGGCGGAGGCAAGGAAGGTGGTGTAGAGCTGATGCCCGGCGGCGGGCGAGTGGGCGAGCCCGTGATCGAAGAGATACTGGAGCATGAAAAGGCCGGTAACGTCGGCCTTGGCTTCCTCGATGGCACTGTAGAGTTCCTTCAATTCCTGGCGGGGGGTGGTGGAGCGTCCATTGATCTGGATCTGGTGCGGGCCGATGCCGTGGCTGAGCTCGTGGGCGAGGATGTGCATGAAGAAGGAATCGAAGCTCAGATCGGCCTGGGCGGAAGCGGGAAGAACGCGGGCGGCGATCGGTTTCAGGTTGGTCTCGAACTTGGCCTGCTGGACGTTCTTCAGCATGACGCGCTTGGAGCCTTTTTGGTGGACTACGCGGTCGTCATTGGGCAGATTGAAGGCGGCGGTGCGGACGCCGTGCGCGCCATCGCCGGCGGCGAAGACTTCATTCACCACGCGGATGGGCGCGGCGGCACCAAGCTTGGGATTGCGGTAGCGCGGATCGATGGGGAGATTGTTTTCGACCTCCTGGAGGCGGGATGCGAAACCGGCGAGGCGGGAGGATTCGGCGTCATCCCGGATGGTGATGTAAGCTTCGAAGGCGGCCTTGTAGCCGAATAACTCGTCGTTGTAGGTTTCGTAGGGGCCGATGGTGATATCGAGAGGAGCGTCGAGGTCCATCCAGGCGAGATCGCTGGCGTAATAGTCGTTGGAAAGGAAGGCGGCGGCGCGGAGATCGAGGAATTTTTTCAGGGATGCATTGGGGGTGAGGGCGGCCGCTTCGCGAAGAAGCGCGGCGGCGCGGTGCAGGTCGGCGGAGTACGCTTGGCTATAGGGGATGGCAGACAGGTGATGATTCGCATCGCGCTGGATCACGGTGAAGAAGCCTTCGGCCTGTTCCTTCGCCTGGGGCGCGAGAGTTTTGGCCCAGGCTTCGAATTCTGCACGAGTCATGTCCTCGGGATAGAAATTGGCGCCGGGAAGCTTGTGCTCGGGCACGCCCGGGATGAACGCGGTATTGGCGTCGAGGTTGGACCAGGGTCCCTTGTTCAGCCAGAAATAATCGAGGCGGGCCTTCCCGAGCGGCGAGGTGTCGTGCTGGAGGCGGGTGTAGAGGGCGCGATCGCCGCTCCAAAGCTGGTCCATGTAAAGAAGGTTGAAGAGGCGGGCGGCCTCCACCAGTTTGGCGAGGGACTGGCGGTCGGCGGGGGAGAGGGCGGACTGGTCGGCGCGGAGGGTGACGGGGGCGAAACGGGTGTTCATCTGCTGCAGGCGAGGCAGATCGGGAACGGCGGCTGAGGCGGCCAGGAGCATAAGGAAGACCTTCACAGTCCGATAGTAGCGCCGTTTCATACGATGGCGGCGGAACTGCAAACACCCCTAAACAGAGAGGCGGTGCGCATTGCTGCCCGCAAGGAGGGAAAAACAGAACCTATGAACACGCGTTTTTCGCGTCTCCTGGTGCCTATGGTTCTGGGAGCAGCCGCGGTGGCCTTAGCCGCTGTACACACGGACTATGACCACCGCGCTGATTTTGAGCATTTCCACACCTATTCCTGGATTGGAGTGCATGCAGGCAATTCGCTTTGGCAGGGCCGGATTATGGCCGCTGTAGACAGTCAACTCGCTTCACGGGGGTGGCAGCGGGTGCCGTCGGGAGGCGAAGCAGCAGTTTCCGCGTTCGGTAAGACCGCGGAACGCGACAATCTGGAGACGTTTTATAACGGGTTTCCCGGTTGGGGCTGGCGCGGATGGAGCGGTATGGGAACCGCGGAGACCCAAGTGATCCCGGAGGAAATCGGCAGCCTGACAGTCGATATTTTCAACGGAGCGAACAAACAATTGATCTGGCGCGGAACCTCCGCAGAAGTTTTATCCTCCAAGCCCGAGAAGAATGAAAAGAAGCTCGATCATGCTGTAGCGGAGATGTTCGAACACTTCCCACCACCAGCAAAAAGCTAAAATAGCGGAACGAACAGACGACTGGCCCGGCCGAAAGGCCGGGTTTTTTTTTGAGCGGTCCGCTTTCGGCAATCAGCGCGTTGGGTGAAGCGAAGAGGTCCGGTTCGTGGCCAAGCGGCGCCAGTGCGAATTCCGTCTGGCTGGCCATGAGGCCGCGTTCCACTCCAGACTGCTGGATTTGGCAACGGGTGCGTTGGATTTTGCAACTTGCGAGTTAGCTAATTGATTTCAAGAAACTTCGCCTAGTTTTTCGGCAAGGGCGTGTTGTTATTTGCAACGGCAAGGTGAACAGCGAAAAATTCGACAATCGCAACTGCATGAAATTACAACGGATAAAGAGGCCTTAAACAACACTTTTTGGCACCTTCCGTGCCTTTATAGGAGGCGGAGAAAGGAAGGAAGTCAAATGACAGTCATACTGGTTCTCGTAACGTTCCTCGGGTTCATCATTCTGGACTATGCGCTGAACCGGCGCAAGGCGCCGATCGCGGTGACGATGGAAGCCTCCAGGGCAGTCCCGGCCATGAGTGGCGGAGACTACGTGGATGGATTCAAAACTCCGGCGGACCTTGCTTACCATCCCGGGCACGGCTGGTTGGTGCGGGAGCGTAAGAACATGGTGCGGGTGGGAGCCGACGAATTCGCGGCCGCCCTGCTCGGAGCGGTAGAGAAGATTGAACTGCCGAAGCCGGGGACATGGGTACGGCAAGGGCAGAAAGTGTTGGCATTCCACCGGGACGGGGTGAAGACGGAGATGGTTTGCCCGACCGAGGGCGAAGTGATGGAAGTAAACGCGGAAGTTCTGACGAACCCGGCGCTGCTGCGCAAGGATCCGTACGGGAAGGGGTGGCTGCTTTCGATCCACGTGCCGGACGAGGAGAACACAGGGCGAAACCTGGTCCCCAAAGGGCTGGTGCGGGAGTGGATGCGGGAAGCGGTGGAACGGCTGTATGCGCTGCAGCCTGCGCTGGCCGGGGCGGTGGCGGCAGACGGCGGACGTCCGGCGGACGACATCTTCGCGGCGTTGCCCGAAGTGGACTGGAAGGCGGCGACCTCGGAATTCTTCCTGACGGCGTAGGAGCGGGCGCAAGCGCCGGGCTGGATGTATCCGGCCCCTGCAGGGTCCCTGGCCCACATGGGCTCTGTTAAATTTTGCTACACTTTGGGGTCAAATTCTGCTAAAAAGGAGTTGAGGGTCTCTATATGTCGAAAGCCATACTGTACGACAGCACCCTCTGCATTGGATGTAGGGCATGCGAGAGCGCTTGTGCCGACCGGTGGGGTCTGCCATACGACGATAAGATCGCGGCCGAGGAGAAGATCTCCGCGCACAAGCTGACGACGATCGAGACGCACGGGGACCATTTCGTGCGGCGGCTCTGCATGAACTGCGTGAAGCCGGCGTGTGCCTCGGTGTGCCCGGTAGGAGCACTGCAGAAGACGGCGCTGGGGCCGGTGACGTATGACGCGGATAAATGTATGGGTTGCCGCTACTGCATGCAGGCCTGCCCGTTCCAGGTGCCGACGTACGAATGGTCCAGCCGGCTGCCGCGGATGCGCAAGTGCAACGAGTGCTATGAGCGGCAGTCGCAGGGCAAGCTGACGGCTTGCGCCGAGGCCTGCCCGACGGGCGCGACCAAGTGCGGGGACCGCGACGAATTGATCGGCGAGGCGCAGCGTCGGATCGCGGAGAAGCCAGGGCAGTACTACGGTCAGATTTACGGCCTGAAGGAAGTGGGCGGAACGTCGGTGCTGTATCTTTCGGCAGTGCCATTCGAGCAGATCGGGCTGCGGACCGGGGTGCCTTCGGAGCCGCTGCCGGACTACACCTGGCGCGTGCTGGAACTGCTGCCGGACGTTGTTTCGACGGGGGCGGTGCTGCTGGGCGGGATCTGGTGGGTCACCAACCGGCGCGAAGAAGTCGCAAAGGCGGAAGGACGAAGTCCCCGGCGGAGTGGCAGGCCCCCTTCAAAGAACGGGCAGGGCGGTCATGCTGTAGTACCGGAGAAACTGGAGGGCCGGAAATGACCCTGGGAACGGGTACGCCAGCGGCGAAGAGATGGCCGCGGATCACGGTATGGCGTGCGATTTTTGCGGCCATTTTGTTAAGCGGGGCTTACGCGACGTACCTGCGTATCTTCTATGGACTTGGCGGATCCACCAACCTCAGCGATAAATTTCCGTGGGGATTGTGGATCGCCTTCGATGTGATGTGCGGCGTGGCGCTGGCGGCGGGCGGGTTCACGCTGGTGGCGATTGTCCACATCTTCGGCATCGAGAAATACCGGCCCGTATTACGGCCGTGCATTTTGACCGCGTTTCTGGGGTACGTGCTGGTGGTGGTAGGGCTGCTCTTCGACCTGGGGCGGCCGGACCGGCTGTGGCACCCGCTGGTGATGTGGAATCCGCACTCGGTGATGTTCGAAGTGGCGTGGTGCGTGACGCTGTACAGCACCGTGCTGTTTCTGGAGTTCGTGCCGGTGGTGTGCGAACGGTTCGGATGGGCGAAGCCGGCGGAGTGGATTCACCGGATTTCGGTGCCGCTCATGATCCTGGGCATTCTGCTTTCGACACTGCACCAGAGCTCGCTGGGGTCGCTGTTCCTGATCGTGCCGGCGAAGCTGTATCCGCTCTGGTACAGCCCGGTGCTGCCGCTGCTGTTTTTCGTTTCGGCCATCGCGGTGGGGCTGGCGATGACGATTTTCGAATCGTGGCACAGCAGCCGCGCCTTCGGGCGGGCGCTGGAGCTGCCGTTGCTGGCGAGCCTGGGGCGGGTGCTGGCGGTGACGATGAGCGTGTACCTGTGGATCCGCTTCCTGGACCTTCTGCAGCGTGGCGTGCTGCCGCTCGTGGCGCGGAACCGGATGGAGACGTGGCTGTTCGCGCTGGAGATCGGGCTGGCCCTTGTGCCGACCGTGCTGCTGTACCAGAGAAGCGTGCGGATGCGGCCCGGAGCGTTGTATGCGTGCGCGGTGATGGTGGTGTTCAGCGTGATCGCCAACCGGCTCAACGTAGGCACGACCGGGCTGGAAGCAGGGTCGGGCACGCACTATACGCCGAAGTGGAGCGAGATCGCGATTACGCTTTCGATTGTGGCGGCGGGCTTCGCGATCTTCCGGATGGTGGCGGGATACTTCCCGATTTTCGAGGCGCAAGCCCATGGAAACGAGCATGCGGTGGCGGAAGTGAGCCCGCAGAAGAAGGAGGTTGACCCGGTCGCGGTGGGATGAAGCGTTTTACGAAGTTTCGCGTGGGATTGGCCGCCAAGCTCGCGGTGTGCGTCATCGCAAGCACGGCGGCCTTTTTCAGTTTGTTCGGGTATCTGAATCTGCGGGTGGAGCGCAGCCAGTCCGAGGCGCTGGTGCGGCAATCGGCGGACCGCATTGCGGGGCTGATTCTGCGGAGCACGCGGTACGGCATGCTGCACAACGACCGGGAAGCACTGGTCAACATCATCCAGGAACTGGGGACGCAGCCGAGCATCCAGCGGATCCGCATCTCGAACCAGGACGGGCGGGTGACGCTTTCGACGGACGCGGGAGAAGTGGGAACGCCGCGCAGGACGGGCAGCACGGCGGGCGCGCGGATTTTCTGGGGCGCCAACGGGCAGCGCGTGCTTTCCGTGAGCCGGGAGATCGAGAACGCGGCGGCTTGCTCCAGCGGGGCATGCCACGTGCACCCGGCGGGGCAGCGCGTGCTGGGAGTGATCGACGCGGACCTCTCGCTGGCGCAGGTGGATGAGCAGATCGCGCAACATCAGGCGGAGCTGCGGTGGTTTCTGTTTGCCGCGATTGCGCTCGGCTGCCTGGCGGCGGTGGTGTTCATGTGGGTGGTGGTGTACCAGCCGGTGAAGCAGCTGATCGACGGCACGCACCGGGTGGCGGGCGGAGACCTGGCGTACCGGCTGCCGGTTCGGTCGGACGATGAACTGGGCGACCTGGCGGCGTCGTTCAACAAGATGACGGCGGAAGTAGCCAGCGTGCAGGGGAAGATCGAGGCGGAGGTCCGGCGAAAGACCGCGGAACTGGAACGGGTGTACCGGACGCTGCTGACCACGGAAAAGATGGCTTCCATCGGGAAGCTGGCGGCTACGGTGGCGCACGAGATCAACAATCCGCTGTTCGGCATCCTGACGTACGCGCGGCTGGTGCTGCGGGAAGTGCAGAAGCATGAATTGCCGAACCGCGACGAGATGGTGGAGCAGATCCAGACCATCGAGCGGGAGAGCAAGCGGTGCGGCGACCTGGTGAAGAACCTGCTGACGTTTTCGCGGCAGGCGCCGAGCCACCGCGAGCCGAACGAGCTGAACACGATTGTGCACCGGGCCGTGCTGCTGGTCAAGCACAAGCTGGATATGCAGTCGATCGAGCTGAAAGAGACGCTGGCGGAGGGCCTGCCGCCGGTGGATTGCGACGCCAACCAGATCCAGCAGGTGGCGCTGGTGCTGATGGTGAATGCGTCGGAAGCGATGACAAAGGGCGGAGTACTGGAAGTATCGACCGGCTATGACGCCGGCGTGGAACAGGCCGCAATTCGCGTGAAGGATACGGGGTGCGGCATCCCCGAGGATGTACTGCCGCGAATTTTCGATCCTTTCTTTACCACGAAGGAAGAACAGAACCGCACCGGCCTGGGCCTGGCGGTGGCGCACTCGATCGTGGAGCAGCACGCGGGCGAGATCTCGGTCCGCTCCACGCCGGGTAAAGGAACGGAATTCACGGTGAAGCTGCCCGCGGGCGGCGGGAGCGCAGGCCGGACGGGCCCGGCCCCTACAGAAACCGCACAAGCGATCGTAGGGGCGAGGCAGGCCTCGCCCGTTACAGGAGAACCCCAATGGCAACAGCGGTAGAGACGCCAACTTCGACGAAGACGAAGGGACGGATCCTGATCGTCGACGATGAGCTGGTGGTGCGCGATTCACTGGGCAAGTGGTTCGCCAGCGAAGGCTACACGGCACGGCCGGTGCCGGGCGCGCGCGAGGCGCTGGAGGTCATCCAGCAGGCGGAATTCGACATCGCGTTGATCGATATCAAAATGCCGGGGATGGACGGCATGGAACTTCAGGCGCGGCTGCGGGAGGCGGATCCGGAACTGACGGTGATCATCATGACCGGTTACGCCTCGGTGGATACCGCCGTGCAGGCATTGAAGCACGGGGCCTACGACTACATCACCAAGCCGGTGGATCCGGACGAGCTCTCGCACCTGGTGGCGAACGCCCTGGAGCACAAGCGGGCGCGGCGGGAGGTGGTGCGGCTGCGGGAGAACCTGCAGGAGGTGTACCCGAGCACGGAGTTGATCGGCAAGAGCCCGGCGATGAAGAAGGTGGTGGAGCTGATCGAGATGGTGGCGCCCACCGAGGCCACCGTGCTCATCACTGGTGAGAGCGGCACAGGCAAGGAAGTGGTGGCGCGGGCCATCCACGCGGCGGGGCCGCGGCGCTATATGCCCATGGTGACGATCCACTGCGGGGCGCTGACGGAGACGTTGCTCGAAAGCGAGCTGTTCGGGCACGAGAAGGGCGCGTTCACGGGCGCGCAATACCGCAAGAAGGGCAAGTTCGAAGTGGCGGACGGGGGCACGGTGTTTCTGGACGAGATCAGCGACATTAGCCTGAAAACCCAAACGGATTTGCTGCGCGTGCTGCAGGAGAAGGAGATCGTGCGCGTCGGCGGGAACCAGCAGATCAAGGTGGATTTCCGGGCGATCGCGGCCACCAACAAGAACCTGGACGCGCTGGTCAAAGCCGGCACGTTCCGGCCGGACCTGTACTACCGGCTGCACGTGTTCTGCATCGACCTGCCGCCGCTGCGCGAGCGGCGGGAAGACATTCCGCTGCTGGTGAACCACTTCCTCAACAAGTTCTGCACGGCAACCAGCCGGCAGGCGCCGTCGATTTCGGCGGAGGCCATGGACGTGCTGATGCGGCACGACTGGCCCGGGAACGTGCGCGAGCTGGAGAACGCGGTGGAGCGGGCGCTGGTGGTGGGGCGCGGAACGGAGATCCGCCCGGCGGACTTTTCGTTCCAGTTCGACGGCGAGACGCCGAAGGGCGGAAGGACGCTGGAAGACGTCGAGCGGGCGCACATCGAGCGCATCCTGCGGGAGACGCAGCACAATCTTTCGCGGGCGGCGCGGGTGCTGGACATCGACCGGACGACTCTTTATAACAAACTGCGGAAATATGGATTGCGGTGAGCGCCATGCACGTCATCCCTTTGGCGAACGGGACGGACGCGCCGGGCCTCGATTTGCTTGAGCACCTGGCAGCCACGCTGGCGCGGCTGTTTCGCGCGCCATGCCAGATCCGTCCGGAGACCCTGGATGTGAGCTTCGCCGCGGACCAGCGGCGCGGGCAGTATTACTCGACGGCGATTCTGCAGAAGATGGAGACGCACGCGGGCGGCGGCCGGGTGCTGGGCGTGACGACCTGCGACCTGTACGTGCCGGTGCTGACGTTCGTGTTCGGCGAGGCGCAACTGGACGGCAACTGCGCGGTGGTTTCGACGGCGCGGCTGCACGACGAATTTTACGGCCTGCCGGCGAACGACGTGGCGATGCGGGAGCGGCTCATCAAGGAAGCGGCGCACGAACTGGGGCACACGTTCGGGTTGCGGCACTGTCCGGACTGGCGCTGCGTGATGTCGTCGAGCCACGGAGTAGAGCGGCTGGACATCAAAGGCGTGGAATTCTGCGCCGACTGCCGGAAAGCGGTAGCGGGGAACGGCTACTGGTAGAGGCGGAGTGCGAGCCGCTATCGCGGACGGGACATCTGCCCCGCCGGGCGGGGCGTGGTTTCGTTACGGCGGTGTGCCCGGCTCGCGGCCGGTTATAGGTCGGTTTCCACAACCCCCACTTCAAGACCGCTTGCCACATTCGGCGACCGCTGCCGGCCGCCGCACATGGACACTTCGATAGCGAAAAGTGAGGAGCCGCGCCCTGGTCGGGCTGCGCGGGACGCGAATCCTGGATATCTGCGGATCGGCAGCGCGTCTGTTTGTGGGCTCTCCGATCGAGTGTATCAGCGTTCACACCAACCGAATTATCAGGAAAATCAGTCCTGCTTATCTCCTATACTCGAAACTGCCAGAAGCGATCGCGGAAAGTTCGAGTGAGAGACGTCCGCACGATTCAGGGCGGAGAAACGGGTCGGCACGGCGATCTTCTGACGAAACTTCCGGAGGAATTCGATGAATCGACGGATGATTGCTTCGGTGTCGATCTTGATCGTTATCGCAGCAGCTGCCACACTCAATTTCACATTCACCTTGACGAACGCGTCCATCACGACATCGAACGCCAGCGTGTCCGTTTCCGGTCCTGCCTCGCTGACGGTGAGCGGGGTTGGCTCCGACAACGGAACCTTCAGCGCGAGCGGTTCGCTCGCCAACATCAGCGGGGGCAACGTGACCGTTCCGTTCACGGACACGTTTGGCTACGGCACGCTCACCGGCAATATGACATTTCCCCAGAGCGTGCTGGTTGGTTCCGGCTCGATGAGTGGCTCGGCCACGATCACGAGCGGAACCGGCCTGTATTCCGGGCTTAGCAACACGACCGTGAGCGGGTCGGGGTTTACCGGTTCCGTGCTTGCGGGCGGGAAGCTCAGCTTCTCGGTTTCCGGCACGGCCAACGGGCGGCAATTCACGTTTAGCGTGACGAATGCGGCCGTCACCATATCGGGGACCAGCGTGTTTTCCGGGGCGGCCAATTTTACGCTGGGCACCAGCCAGCCCGATACGGGCACGTTCAGCGCGACCTGCTCGCTCAACAGTATCGGCGGAGGCAACCTGATCGCTCCGTTCACGATCACGCTCGGTCACGGCACGATCACCGGCAACATGACGTTTCCGGAGACCGTGCTGGTAAGTTCCGGCCCGGTCAGCGCGTCGGCCACGATCACGGGCGGAACCGGCGGCTACGCCGGCATTACCAGCTCGACCCTAACGCCGTCAGGCACGGTTACGGGCTCCATCCTTTCCGGCGGGACGCTCAGTCTGTCGATGTCCGGCGCAGTCAATACCGGCGCGTCCAGCCCGGCCACCCCCATCACCTACAACGTTAACGTTAAGATCACGAGTTCCAATCCGACGGGGAACCCGCTTCAGTCGGATGCCGTCGTCGGCACCATCACGACGGACGGCACTATCGGGACAATCCTGGCGCAGAACATTAAGAGCTGGGACCTTCAGTTGATCGACTCGTTGAATTCTGCAAACAACCTCGAACTCACAACCGCCGATTCCGAGGTGGTGGAGGATGGGGATGGCGCCGGCCAACAGATCGGGGGAGGCGGCCTGACGGCCACTGCGTCCGGGCTCTTCTATGACTTCGGCAATGCAAAGGCGGAGTTTGGATTTCAAGCGAGCAACAGCCTGTACACCGGCAATCATTATTTCTGCTTGTCCGGCGGGTTGTACGCCTGTGCCGCCGGGGAATCAATCGCTCCAAACAATATTTCCACAGATGGAGTGATCGCCACCGGCGCAACGGCTCCAGTCGGCGTTCAACCTATAGGCGCAAACGCTCCCATCATTACCAGCGTTGTGAGCGGCGCCAGCTATGGGATCGGCGTTGCCGGCTTTACCGGGACTGTGCTCACCCCGATCGAGACCGGCTCCTGGGTGACGATCACCGGCCAGGATCTCGCGTCCAGCACCCGGACCTGGCAGGCTTCCGACTTCGCCGGGTTAGGCAATGGCCTCCCGATGTCGCTCGATGGCGTCGGCGTGACCATCGACGGCAAGGCAGCCGCCATCTACTACATCAGCCCGACCCAACTGAACGTTCAGGCTCCTCAGGATACAGCGCTCGGTTCCGTTCCGGTTGTGGTGACGAACAGTTCGGGGAAGTCGGCCAGCGTGAATGTGACGTTGCAGCAATATGCGCCCGGGTTTTTCCTGCTCACCCAGCCAGGGACGCCTTCTCCCACGGCTCCCCTGTATGTTGCGGCCGTCCATTACACCGATGGGGCTCTGGCGGTGCCTGCCAATTACTACGGATCGAGCGTGAATTCCCGGTCTGCCCAGCCAGGGGAGCTTCTCCTGATTTATGGGACCGGCTTCGGGCCGACCAATCCCCCGGCTCCGGCCGGACAGCTCGTGACCGGGGCTCCGCCGCTGGCGGATGCGACTCTGCTGCGCATCACCATCGGCGGCGTGCCCGCCACCGTGCAGTATGCCGGACTGGTGGCGTCTGGCGAGTATCAGTTCAACGTCTACGTGCCCACGCTTCCGGATGGCGACCAGCCGATTGTCGCGACCATTGGCGGGTCTACCAGCCAGACCGGAGTTTCGGTCCCGGTTAAGAACTGATTTTTTCGTGCTGACAAGGGTTTTAGGCCCAGATGAGAAGGGAAAGTGGACTGGCGGCCAGCCACGATACTGATGGGAGGAGTTGCTTGCGGCGGGCAGACCGGATCTTCTTCCGGGTTTCCACCACCCTTCGCGCTAGGGCTTCCACGCCCGTCAAAGCTTTAACAAACGTTCCGCGTTCCCGTGCGTGATCTTGTCAAAATCGCCCTGTGACAGGCACAGGTTATCCAGAAACGCGCGTCCCGCCTCGTTGGGACTGTATGGGTAATCGATCGAGAACATGATGCGGTCGACCCCCACCACCTCCAACGCCAAATCGAACGGCGGCCTGGTGAAAATTCCGCTCGTGGTGATGTGAATGTTGTTGTGGAAGTAGTCCGCGAAAGGGCGCTTCAACTTGGTAAATGGCGTCACCACGGCATCCACCCGCGCCAGGTAGAACGGAATCATCTCACCCATATGGCCGATGATGATCTGCAGCTTCGGGAAACGCTCGAAGACTCCGTTTGCGATCAAACGAATGGTGTGCAGGCCTTGTTCGGCATGCCAGCCCCAGCCGGCAATGGTAAGAATTCTTTCCAGTCCCGGTTCCAGTCCGGAGAAGTAGGCTTTCTGCACGGCCTCCGGCGGCGGGGCGGGATGAAGGTACAGCGGAACGTCCAGGGCTTCCGCGCGTTCGAGAAGAGGCGTGAAAAACTGGTCGTCGAGAAAGCGTCCCTGGCTCATGCCGTTGATCAACGCGCCCTTGAAGCCCAGTTGGCTGACGGTGCGTTCCAGTTCCCGCGCAGCCGCCGTCGGATCGGCAACCGGGAGCGCGGCAAATCCGGCAAATCGTCCTGGAAAGCGGGCGACCGCTTCGGCCACCTCGTCGTTCACGCGCCGGCATAACGGTTCCGCGCGCGAAGGCTCCAGAATCTCGGGGGAAGGGTGGGTGTGGGAGAGCACCTGCAAATCGATGCCGGCTCTGTCCATGTCGGCAATGCGCCGCTCGCCCAAATCCGTCAGATTGGCAAGACGCTGCTGCGCCACCTTCTCCCCGGCGGAGTTCATCGACCTGTAATAATCGCCGGCTGGGCCGATCTCCGCATCCACCTGTTTGCTTCGATAGTGCTCTTCCAGGGCAATCAGTCGCATGTCCTATTCTAGGCTGTTTGCCGCCCGTTTCCGGGCTAAGATGTTCCAATGCCTTGCTTCGCTGTTCGGGAAATGGCTGCGCAGGACTACTCCGTCGCGTGCGCCCTCAGGGAAGAAGCAGGAGGTGTGCTGCTGCGGGACGCGGATGCGCCAGAGGCGATCGCGACGCCAGCGATCGGCTTTCGAGCGGCGGTTCTTCTGTTCCTTTGTCTGCTGGTTCTCCAATCGCCGCTTCGCGGCCAGACCCCAATCGTACGCCAACTGGCGCCTGGTGTTTTCTATTATTGGGGCGATGAAGTTCAGCAGAAATCGGCCAATTGCGTGTGGGTCATATTCAAAGACTACGTCGTGGCCGTTGACGCCAATTACCCCTGGGGCGCACAGGAAATCCTGGCCGAAATCAGGAAGACCACGTCCAAGCCCATCCGCTTTGTGCTGAATACGCACTATCACGACGACCATTCGATGGGGAATAGCGTTTTCGTCGACGCCGGCGCGACGATTGTCTCGTCGGTGGACACGGCCAGGGAGCTTCGCGCTCATGGCACTTCCGCGTGGGAAAGAGGGCGAGGACCCGGAGGACACAGCCTCCAACCGTTCCGGCCCGAATATCCATCACTGCTCTTCGACGAGAAGATGATTTTTGACGATGGCGAGCATCGGGTGGAGTTCATCAAGCTCGGCCAGGCCCACACGTTGGGCGACTCGGTGGCTTATCTCCCCAAGGAGAAGATTGTGGCGACCGGCGATCTTTTTGTCACAGACAATCCATGGGGCAACAACGTCGCCGATCCCAACGCCGATTATGACAAGTGGCTCAAGGTCCTCGACAAATTATCGAGTTGGGACGTGAATATCGTGGTGCCCGGGCATGGGGAGATCGGCAACACGGAATCGGTGAAACTTCAGCGCGCCTTCCTCGCCGACATGTTGCAGCAGGTGCGGGCCGGAATCCGAGCAGGCCGGACTGCGGACCAGTTGGTCAAGGAAGTCGACCTGAAAAAATACAAGACCTACGGTTCGAATACCGTCTCGATCGCACGGTCCGTCCGCGCAATGTATCGAAAACTGGCAGGCGCCGGCGCTCAATAACGCGGGCAGGTGTGGAACGGGACGGCATTCAGAGCAGGCCACCATTTCAGTTCTCATACCTCCCCGTACGGGACGCCTCTTCAGCGTCCCGCGAACGGACGCGCAGTCCCAGGGCTGAACACCGGACGCCGCGAAGATTCGCGGAAGTCCCTTGATTTTCATGGGCAAGAGACGTGCTCGGCGGATGGCCGGGAGGTGTGCATGGTTCAAAAGCAAAGGCTGCGCGAACCAGTGGGCCTTTCGCCGACGCTGGAGCAGCTTGCCGGGCGAGTTTCGGCAGGATGGCGGCTGGTGGCGCTCGAATGGGAGCGCGACGCAGAGGAGGACACGCCGGAGCCGCAGCAAGGGTGGGGCGAGGAAATTCCATACGGACTGCAGATTTCCGAGGACGGCGCACGACTCGTGGAAAATCCCGCCGAAAGCGAGATCATCGTGCTGGCGCTGGACATGATTGTGGAGGACTGCCCGTTGTCGAAGGTGGCGGAAGAGCTGAACCGGAGGGGCTGCAGGACGCGCGACGGAGGGGCGTGGACGCCGGGGGCGCTCTTCGACCTGCTGCCGCGGATGATCCAGGTGGGCCCGCGGCTGTTTACCAGCGAGAAATGGCTGCTGCGGAGGGAGCGGCTGCCGCGGGTTGGTGCGGAAGAGTAAGCGGTCCAGTCGATTTTCAGCTTTCAGGGCGAGCCGCCGGTTCCGGCAGACCGAAATCGTTTGCCCGGTGCAGGACAGCGCTTTCTGCAAGGGCTATCTTGCTCACGGCGAACGGTGACGGAGCGCATCCTCACGCGGGCCGGGAGCCTTTATAATCGGACCGAGGGAGGGCGGAATGTACCTGTCCAAAGTGGTGATCCTGGGGCTGGCAGGGATTCTGGCGGCCTGGGGGCAGACGATTACGGTCGAGCCAGGTCAGATCGCGGGAATCGAGCTGGTTGGGTCGCAGTCGGCGGCGTTCCAGGGCCTCTTTCAGGATGCAGCCGAACCCCAGGACGCGGCGCGTCCGGCTGTGTGGCTGCCGTTCACGGTGGTTTTACGAAACCATTCGCCACGGGCGATCGTGGCGTACCACGTCCGGTGGACGGTGGACGGCCGTCTGCGGTGGATGGCGAACGACCGCAACGTGGAAGCCGGCATGGACTCCAGGACGGACCCATTCGCGTGGGTTCGGCCAGGCAGTTCCGTGGTGGTGGCGCCGGGCGCTGCCGCCCCGTTCGTCATACTTCCGGACGGCGCCAGCCAGCCGCTGCTGGCCTCTCTCGAAAGCGCCGGGACCGTGACAGTTTCGGTGGATTCCGTCCTTTTTGCAAACGGGGAATTCGCCGGGCCGGATCTGGGCGGGAATTTCGAGAGAGATGCAGCGTCGTTTGCCGGCAGGCGCGAGGTGAACGCGGAGGTGCAATCCGAACTGGCGGCAGGCCAAACATTCGACAAGGTTGCCGCGGGACTGGCGGAAATTGCGAATCGGCGTCCCAACGGGCAGAGGGACTGGAATGCGGTGGCACGCGCGTCGCAGGCACGAGTGCTCCTTCGGCATTACCAGAGGAGCGGCGCACAAGCTACGGCCGACTTTGTGCAGGAGCAGTTGCGGGAGCCGGAGATCGTAGTGCACCGCTAGGCGAGCGTCTGTTCGTTCAAGACGCGGCACGGGTCTTGCCGAAGAGCGCCAGGGCCACGCCTCCCAGAATGGCGGCGGAGGCTATGAGCAGGCGCCACGTCCAGCTCTCATCGAGCAGAATGATACCGGCGGCCGCGGCGAGGACGGGAACGGTCAGTTGGACGATTGCGGCAAGGCTGGCGCGCAAGTCCTTCAACACGACATACCAGATGGCGTAGCCGAAGCCGGACGTGATCGCGCCGGAGACTGCGGCCAGGCCGACGCCGGACCATGTGGCGTGAGGACGGCCGGCGATCCAAACCGCGACAACGGCGGCCGCGGCCAGGGGAGTGGCCCGTGTGAAGTTTCCGGCAGTGGCGGCGACGGGCGAGCGGAAGTCTTTGGCGGCGAGCGAATAGTAACCCCAGGCGGCGCCGGCCACGGTCATCAGGAAAACGCCGGCCGGCGAGGGTGCGGTCAAGCCCGGAGAGACAAGGTACACCAGGCCGCCGAAGGCCAGCGCCAGGCCGGTCCATTCCGAGGGGCTCGGCCGCTCGCCGCGGACAATGGCAAAACCAATCATCGTCAATTGCACGGCCGCGAAGAGCACGAGAGCGCCAGTGCCGGCGTCGAGCGAGAGGTACGCGAGGGAGAACGCGAGGGCGTAAATGAAGAGGGCGAGCGCGGCCCGAAGCGAACCGTGGCGGCGCACGGCGCCGATGCCTTCGGGGCCGAAGCCGGTGAGCAGGAGGAGGGCGGCGGCGCCGGTGACGATCCGGATCGCGGTGAAGGTGATGCCGTCGATTTCGGCCGTTCGTAAGGCGAAACGGGCCAGCAGGGAGTTGGCGGCGAAGAAAGCCATGGTGACGGAGGTCAGCAGGAGGGTGCGGAGGGAAGGAGCGGATTGGATGGCCTTCAGCTCGATAGATGGCATGCGGTGCGGGGATCGGATTGGCCGGCGCGGGAAGGCGAATCCAATGTTCCATGTTTACGCTAGCATCCGGCGTACAGAACGGAGCAGGCGGTCTCACGGCCCCGGCTTGGCAGCTCAAAAGAGCTGTCCTACGGGCGGCGCCGAAGTTGAGGTCAACGCGGGGCGGTGCGGGCTTATTTTTTCGATTCAGCGGTGGTTTCGGATGGCGCCGGGGCCAGGCCGAGATCGCTCAGGACTTTCGGGTTGGATTCGTCCTGCGCCAGAAGGTTGTGGCAGGCGTTGCAGTCCTGGGTGATGGTATCGCCGGACTTGGCGGCGTGGGAGCCGTCGTGGCAGCGGAAGCAGCCGGGGAAGGCGTCGTGGCCGATGTTATTCGGATACTTGCCCCAGGTTACTTTCATGTCGGGGAAGACGTTCCGGCTCCAGATCGTGAGCAGTTCCCGGCCGCCGGCTTGGATATCCGCGGCGTGCTGCGCGTACACGGCCGGATAGGCGGTCTGATAATACGCCGCAAACGCAGCCGGTATCTTCTGGGCGGCCTCCCGGCGCGAGACGTAATTGGCTTTGAGAATTTCCAGGCCCTTCTTCCGGGCGAACGGGAGGGCGGTGGAGACGAGGCCGTTGCTCATGGCGGTATCGAGCGCGGCGTCGGGCATTTCGTACGTGTGAGTGGGGCGGTTGTGGCAATCCATGCAGTCCATTTCGCGCAGAGGCAGGTTGGCGCCGTTGAGCTTGGCATCGGCCGAGAAGGCGGTGGTCTTGCCGTTAAGGGTGTACTCGACGTACGGGATGGTCTGGCGGGCTTCGTCGGACGCGTAATAGCGGATCACGACTTGGCCGGGGCCGTGGCCCAGATGCGTGCCGTGGATGCCGACACCGTTGTTGCCGCCGCCCACTTTCATGAGAAGGACCGTCTTGGTCTCGGTGTTCTTTTCGTCTTCGGCGAACTTGGGAATCACGCGCAGGCGGTCCTGGGAGTAGCGCTGCGGCCAGTGGCAGGTTTCGCAGGTCTCGCGCGCCGGGCGCAGGTTGTGGACGGGAACGGGAATGGGGCGCGGGTAGGTGTTGAAGGTGACGGCGAAAACCTGGCCTACGCCGGACAGCTTGCTGCGCACGAACCAGGAGGCGCCCGGACCGATGTGGCACTTGACGCACTCGACCCGCGAGTGCGGCGAATTCTGGTAAGCGGTGTACTCGGGCTGCATGACGGTGTGGCAGGTGAGGCCGCAGAAGGTGACCGAATCCATGTAGTTGACGGCGCCATAGGCGAGCTGGCTGGCAATCGCGATGTTCACGATGGTGGTGCCGCCGACGAAGTAGACCAGCTTGCGGAGCTCGGGACTGCGCCAGGTGAGCGGGGGAAATTCAGAGGGGTAGATGGAGCGGCGGCCCTCGCGTTTGCGCTTGAGCCAGATGCCGAGCGGGATGGCGATGAGGCCGCCGAAGAAGGGCGCGGGCAGGGCCAGGAATACCAGGATGCCGATATATGGGCTGCTGGCTTCGCCGCGGAGAGTGGTGGGGAGAAGGAAGAGCCAGAAGATGACGGCGGTAGTGACGAGCACCACGCCCAGCAGGCTGATCCAGTTGTTCGATAGATAGACGAGCGGGGACAACCATCCCCGGGCGATGGGATTGCGATCTGTGGGCGTCATTTCGTCGTCAGGTCTCCCGCTGAGTGGGCCTCCCGGCCGGGTTGTTCTTCTTCTTTCTCTTTTACACTAAACCCGGTCAGGAATGCCGTATTGAGCGGGTAAACGTCGGGGTCGAAGATGATGGAGTAGAAATGCCAGACCACGATGGCGAGGGTGGCCAGAAGCGCCTCGTAGAAGTGGACGGAGGTGGCGACGTCGAGCCAGATTTTGGGCAGGTACTTGAGCGCCAGGGTATTGGCCCAGAGCAGCAGGCCGGTGGCAATCATGACCACGGCTCCCCAGACCACGGCCCAATACTCCGCCTTTTCGATATAGCTGTGAGGAGAACGCCCGGGTCGGCGGACGCCGAGGCCGAGATTATAGGCGAAGTTGGCCATGGCCTCACGAGGATCGTTGACGTTGGGCAGCATCTCGAGCCAGTGATGGCGCAGCTTGCGGTTGACGATCAGGGACACCAGATGCGTGACGCTCACGAGCATGAAGACCACGGCCGCGATGCGGTGGACAATGCTGCGGACGGAATGGGCGCCCTCGAGAATAAGGAGGGGACGCGCCCAGGCCTGGCTGGGGTATTTCAGAGCGAAGCCGGTCCACACCAGGGTCAGGAAGGAGATGGCGAGCAGGGCGTGCTGGACGCGCTCGAAGGGGAGCATGCGCAGTTCGCCGCGGGCGGCGTGGCGGTTACGGTTGGCCGCGGCATAGCGGGAGAAGCGCAGATGAATGAGTTTACGCAGCCAGTCGCCGCCGTTGTGCAGCAGCATCAGGCCGATGGTGACGGGGATGAGAAGCAGATAAAACTGCCGTACAAAGCGGAGCGGCGGCGGCTCGGAGCCGCCATCGACCACGTGGACCTGGCTGATGGCAAAACGGGTGCCAGCGCCAGGATGGCATTTGCCGCAGGTTTGCGGCAGGTTTTTGGGATTTATGGTGGACTTGGGATCGGATGACGGCAGAATATTGTGGACGCCGTGGCAACTGGCGCAATTGGCGACCGTCTGGTTGCCGGCCTTGGCCGCGAGGCCGTGGAAGGAGGAATCGAAGCTCACGAGGCGATCGTTGGGAAGGCCGAACGCGCGGGTGAGGCGGACGTTGCCGTGGCAACTGCCGCAGGTATCGCGAATATGGGCGGCGTTGACCGGGGAATTGGGATTTTCCGGCTTGACGATTCTGTGCTCGCCGTGGCAATCGGTGCAGACGGGGGCCTGCGTGATGCCGTGCGCGACGGCTTGGCCGTGGACGCTGGCCCGGTACTGGTCGGCAACCTCGTTGTGGCACATGCCGCACGTATCGGGCACCGTGGCACGGAAGGCTTCGGACTGGGCCGGAAGGAGCTCGTGGGCGCTGCCATGGCAGGCGGAACAATCGGGTGCGGCTTCATTGCCGGCCTTGCGCTGCCGCGCATGCTCGCTGCCCGCGTACTCGGCCGCCTGGTCCGCGTGGCAGGTAACGCAGGCCGGTTTGGGCACGCCGGCGGGATGCGGAACCTGGTCGTGAGACTCGTGGCAGGTATCGCACGTGAGGTCCGCATGGGCGCTTTTGGCGAGCTTGCCGGCCTGATCCTTATGGCAGGAGGCGCAGTCTGCTCCTAGAAGATTTGCACCGGCGGCTCCCAGCAACAAGGCCAGGACGGAGACGCGGCGCAAACCGAGAATTCCCCGGTTCACGGTAGTTCCTTTTTTGCTTATTGTTGAATCATCGTCGCGGTAGACGTCCAGACCTGGTACAGATAAGTGGCCAGGAGAGCAACGCCGTACACAACGGCGACTACGGTCGCGCTCTTGCCCAATTTGTCGATCTTCGCGATCTTCTGGGCCAGTTCCACCTGGTGGGCCGAAGCCGCGACGTTGGCCGCGCTTACGTGGATGGAATCATCCTCGTTGCGGGTCACCGTTTTCCGGTAGGCGGCGAGCAACAGAACGACAAGGGCCATGACTACCCAAACCACAAACCACGGTAAGAAGTTCATCGTTCACCTCTAATAAAGTTATGTTCAGGCCCGATTTCCAAAACCTGGCAAACGGGCTCCCGCCGGGCCGGAGCGGGGCCGGCCGGCCGCTTCTTCGAAGACATCCACCAGCAGCACGAGGTAGGCATCAAGAGCGCACTCTACATCGCGGCGCGCCCGGCAGAAGCCACCGGGCTGCTGATGTTGACAGACGGAACAGACATCGCGGCGGATGGCCGCAATGGAGTCGTTGATATCGCCGCCGCGCACGGACCGGAGGGCCGTAGCCACGCGCGGAAAAAACCGGAACAGGGCGCACTCGCCGGCGGCTTCCACGGCACAGGGGCCGGGGGCAGGACGCTGAGCGCAAACCGGACAGATGGAATCGCGAACCACCGCCTCCAACTGCGCCAGAGAGCGTTGCATGAGTCCTCCTTGAGAGTCACCCGCATTCAGCTTGAAGCTCTCCAGACTGCACGTGGAAGTCCACGCGGCAAGGCTTGGAATCTATTGAATTTTCAGAATTTTAGAGATTGAAACCCGATTTTGTGGGGCTAAATGCGCAGCTTCAGACGAGGGGTTGGGGGATATTCCGCTGAATTTTGCAACACGCAAAGCGGCTGCCATGATGGCCAGGAGGACGGTGTTGGGCGGATCGTCATCGGAGACGACCGAAACAATTCCCGCATTCCATGCTTCGGCCAGGCTCTGCGGGTCCTTGCGGGAGACAAGGACGATGCGTTCGGGATGGAAAAGGGGGAGGGGCAGCCGCGCGAAGGCCGCTTCATCCATGACCAGCACACTCGGCACGGAGGGGTCCGGACGCTGGACGGATTCGACGTGCCAGGCGCAATTGCGGGACACGGCTTCCCTAACGGTGGCGGCAAAGCGCTGATCCGAAAGGGAAAGCTGAACCGTTTGCATCATAGGCGGCTCCACGCCCCCTGCATTCCAAGGGGCTTCTGCTACTCCTGAAAACCGTCCAGAGACTTGTGCTCCTGGAAGTACTTTCCAGCGGGCTTCAAGTCCTTGGGGGATTTCTGGGCGTTGACGTGGCAGTACACGCATGCCTTCTTGGTCTGCTTTGTGTATTCCGGCTTGCCGTACGAGGCTGTCGAGCAAACCAGGAATCCGCCGAGCACGAGAGCTGCCGGCACGATGACTTTGAATTTGGACATTGGGGGAATAAATGCCTCCGCCATCCGAAATAGCAATTGCATCGCCACGCAGTATCTCCAGCGTTTTCCGACGATTTCGGACGGTTCGAGGGCGGCGAGTGGGGCTAATACCCCGCCGCGCAGGAGGGACTGTGAGCCAATTGGCGCAGACTCTTGGCTTGCTATAAACTGGTAGCAAGCGACACTTTTGCATGTCCAAGCTCACGCCAGGCTGGCAGCGCTCCAGCGTATTGGAAGCGGTCTTCGACCAACTGACAGACGCGCTCATTCTCTATGACCCGGATTTTTGCATCACCGGTGTCAATCATTCCGCCGAAAAACTCTTCGGTATGTCCTCCGAGGAGATGCTGGGGAAGCACTGCCAGGAACTCTTCCGGTGCTCTCTGTGCGAGCCGGGATGTGGGGTGCTGGTGGGATTGAACCAGTCGCCGACGGCGCCGAACTGTACTGTCCGGCTGCGGACGGAGAACGGCATGGAGCGCCTGGTCGTGATGAAAACCAACCAGGTGTTCGACGACGACGGCAACCTCACTGGAGTGGTGGCGACGATCAAAGACATCACCGAGGAGGCGGCGCCGCAGAAACGGGAAGTGATCGGGGACTCCCCGGCCATGCGCGAGGTCATGTCGTTCGTGCGGCGCGTGGCGGCGAGCGAAGCGACCACGATTCTGCTGGAAGGAGAGAACGGAACCGGCAAAGACCTGATTGCCAAGACGCTGCACTATCAGAGTCTGCGGCAGGCGGAGCCGTTCATCGCCATCAACTGCGCGGCCATACCGGAAACACTGCTCGAAAGCGAGCTGTTCGGGTATGAAAAAGGCGCGTTCACGGATGCGCGGGCGCAGAAACGCGGGATTTTCGAACTGGCGGACAAAGGGACGCTGTTCCTGGACGAAATCGGCGAAATTCCGCTGATGCTGCAGGCCAAGCTGCTGCGCGTGCTGGAGGAGCAGAGCTTCCGGCGGCTGGGCGGGCTGAAGGACATCAAGCTGGATCTGCGGGTGATCGCGGCGACCAACAAGAATCTGCGGGAGGCGGT
>DATJMP010000174.1:0-35116 GCA_035508655.1 Bryobacteraceae bacterium | reverse complement strand
CACGGCGACGGTGTACGTGGTTTCCAAAGAGGTGCCGGCGTTTTTGAAAATGGTGGATAACCAGGCGGCGACGCGGCCGGCGGTGCGGCGCGGCACGCCCGCGCAGCAGGGGCGGGCAATCTTCGACGAGAACTGCCAGATTTGCCACGGCGTCGATTTGAAAGGACAGGGCGCGGCGCCATCGCTGCTGGGCGTAATCGAGCGGCGCGGCACGACGCAGACGACGCAATTCGTGCAGAAGGGCGCGGGGGAAATGCCGGCGTTTAAGCTTTCCGAACCGGACATGACGGCGCTGATGACATTTCTGAGCGAGCCGGGCGATGCGCCGCCGACGCCGGCCAGCCGCGCACGCCGCAATTTCTCGCGTGTGGAGGTGCCGTACCCGGCGGACACAGAACATCCGCCCGTCCGTTATTACACGGGATATGGGCTGGAGCCGCGGGTGATCAATCCGCCGTATTCGCAGCTCACGGCGTACGACATGAATACGGGGACGATCAAGTGGCGGATTCCGTATGGCGATGGACCGGATATGGGGGCCTCAGACAAGCAGCACGGGACGCTGTTCCAGCGCAGCGGGATCGCGGTGACTGCGGGCGGGCTGATTTTCTTCGCGGGGAACGAGCCGAAGGTGTTCATCCTGGACAAAGACACCGGCAAGCTGCTGCGTGCGATCGACATTCCGAACGGGACGCAGGGCGTGCCGACGGTTTACCAGGTGGACGGGCGCGAGTACGTGACGTTCTGCGCGGCGGGCGGCAACGCGACCCAGGGTGTGGGGCCGGGAGCGGGCGAGGCGTCGCAGCGGCCGAGAGAGTACATCACGTTCGCGCTGCCGGAAAAGAAGTAGGGAACGAGCGCGAGCCATGGCAGGCTTTCGCCTGCCATGGGCGCCCTCCGATAGCGGGTCAGTCGGCCTTGACCCGCTTGAGCATGACGGGTTTCACGGTCTTTTCGCCGACCGGAAGGTTGCGGACGCTGAAGAGATACGCGAAGGAATCCTGCGCATTCCAGAGGCTGCGTAGAGCGCAGGTCTCACCGACGCACTCGAAGCCGAGCGCCGGCTTATGCTCCTCGGCCCAGGCTTTGGGCACGTCGTCCTTGACCGCGGCGTTGGCGACCACGAGTTCCTGATTGCCCAGGTTGCGGATGGAGACCACTTTCAGGGCCTCCTGAGGATCGATGCGGATCCGGTACAGGCCGGGAGCCATGGTGGTCTTGCCGACACGGAAGGGCATCGGGATTTCCGCCGTGTAGGTCTGTGCAGAGGCACTGCCGGCGGCGACCGCCAGGGCAGCCGTCGCGATCATCCAACGCGTCACCTTCGAGGTATTCATCGTTGTATCGTCTCCTCTCTCCTTCGGGCTGCCCTATCGGGGTCCCGATTACGGGCAGACAACAAGGCAGGCGGGTTGCCAATCGAAAAGTGAAGGAAACACAAGGGGTTGCACCTTGGAGCGAGGGGAAGACGAACCGGCGGGTTCAAACGGTGAACTATCCGGTTCATCCCTGTTAAACTGGCAGCGTCATGGATGGCCAGACACCGGAATCGACCCTGCTGCAGGCGTGCGCGCTGCTGTTCCTGTTCCGGGCGCTGGCGCGGTCGGAGGATCAGGCGCAGCGCGGGATCTGGGAGCGGCAGATCATCCAGCTCATTGGCGACCTGGTGCCGTGCGGCGGCGGGACGGTGACGCTGGGGGCGGCAGGCGGCGCGGAGGGCGAGAACCAGATCGTGCTGCCGCTGGAAGTGCGGGGGACGGCGGGGGGAGAGATTGCGGTCTGGTTTCCGCCGGAAGAACGCGACAACCTGACGGCGCACCGGCAGACGCTGGCGGCGATTGTGACGCTGGCTTCGGCCGCGCTCGAGAATGTTCGGGATGTGACCCGGCTGCGCATAGAAAACGTCAGACTGCGGGAGCGGCTGGAGGCGGGCGAAGCGGGAATTGCGGGCGAAAGTCCGGCGATCCGCAAGCTGCTGCGGATGATCGCGCGGGTGGCGCCGCAGGAGACGTCGGTGCTGGTGTTGGGCGAAAGCGGGACGGGAAAGGAACTGGTGGCGCGCGCACTGCACCGTCTGAGCCCGCGGGCGGGGCGGCCGTTCGTGGCCATCAACTGCGCGGCGCTGGCCGACAGCCTGCTGGAGAGCGAACTGTTCGGCTATGAGAAGGGCGCGTTCACGGGCGCGGTGGCGCAGAAGAAGGGCAAGCTGGAAGTGGCGGAGGGCGGGACGGTTTTCCTGGACGAGATCGGCGAACTGGCGCCGCTGCTGCAGGCCAAGCTGCTGCGCGTGCTGCAACAGAGGGAGTTCGAGCGGGTGGGCGGGACGCGGACGGCGAAGCTGGACATTCGCGTAATCACCGCCACCAACCGCGACCTTGCGGCGGAGGTACGGACCGGGAAGTTTCGCGAGGATCTTTATCACCGGCTGAACGTGGTGGCGCTCCACGTGCCGGCGCTGCGGGAACGTCCGGGCGACGTGCTGCCGCTGGCGCGGCTGTTTCTGGAACGGGCGGCGGCGCGGTGCGGCCGGGACGTTGTGGACCTGTCTCCGGAAGCCGAGCGGTGCCTGACGGCGTATGCCTGGCCGGGGAACGTGCGGGAGTTGGAGAACGCGATCGAGCGGGCGGTGGTGCTGGGGGAATCGGAGATGGTGGAGGCGGAGGACCTGCCGGAGAGCATCGCGGCGGGCTGTGAGCGGACGGCGTCCGGCGCACTCGAAACGTCAATGGCGCTGAGCAAGCGTGAGTCGATCCTGGCGGCGTGGCGGGAAAGCGGCGGGAATCACAACCTGGCGGCGGCCAAGCTGCGGATCCATCCGAATTCGCTGCGGCGGATGATCCGCGTGCTGGGGCTGCGGGAACTGCTGTCGCAGTGACGAGGATTCAATCGCAGCGGAGGGCTTCAACGGGATTGATGCGGGCGGCGCGGCGGCCGGGGAGATAGGCGGCAGCCAATCCGCCGGCGGCCATGGCGGCGAGGCTGAGGGCAATGTCCGCAGGCTCCGTGGTGGAGACGCCGTAGAGGAACTTGCCGGCGAAGCGGGCGAGGAGGAGCGCGAGCGGCAGGCCGGCGGCGATTCCGGCTGCGACCAGGAGCGCGGATTCGCGGAGGAAGAGGCGGAGGACGTCGCCGCGCCGGGCACCCACGCTCATGCGGATGCCGACCTCGCGGGTGCGGCGGGTGACGGAATAAGCGATGAGGCCGTAGATGCCGGCCAGCGCCAGGGCTGTGCCGAGCGCGCCGAAGAGGGAGGAGAGGAAGGCGAGGAGGCGGTCCTGAGAGATGACGCCGTCGCGGAGGGCTTCGAGCGAGGTGATGTCGGAGACCTGGTAGGCAGGCGCGGCGGTTTTCACGATCTCGCGCACCTCACGCGCGACGGCATCCATATCGCCGCGGCAGCGGATCTGGAGCGTGCCGCCGTCGCCGGGCTGCTGTTCGAAGGAATAGTAGACGATGGGTTGATCGGCCTCGCGGGGATTCAAGTACTTGCTGTTTCCGACCACGCCAATCACGTCCGCTTCCTTCCTGCCGGCTCCGGGGATGCGCTTGCCGACTGGATCTTCGCCGGGCCAGGCCATCGCAGCCAGCTTCTGATTCACCAGCGCGACGAGCGGGGTACCGGGGCGGTCGCCCGGGCCGAAATCGCGGCCTTTGAGCAGCGGCACGCGCAGGGTCTTCAGGAAGCCGGCGCTGGCCAAGATGACACGGGCCTCGATCTGCCGTTTCCGGCCTGAGGCGTCGGTGATCTCTGTGTCACCCACACTGCTCCAGCCCGACAGCATGCCCATGGCCGACCATGCCGCCGCTTCCACCTCGGGCAGCCGCCGCACCCGCGCCAGCACCTCATCCAATTGCGGCGGCGGAGGGACCGGCCTCAGGTTCCTTTGCGGTCCGCTACCCAACACCATCGCCGAGAGAACGCGATCGATATCGTATCCCAGGTCGATCGTTTTCAGTTTGCGCAGACTGTGGGCGAAGAGGCTGGCGCCGAACAGCAGCACCACCGCGAGCGTTACCTGCACGAGGATCAGCCCGCGGCGCAGGACGCCGCGGCCCGCCGTGGCAGGCAGCCGCCGCTCGATATCGGTCCGCGAGGCCTGCCACGCCGGATACAGGCCGGCGATCAGCGCGGTGAGGAGACAGGCAACGAAGGAGTAGAGCAGAACGGACGCGTCCGGAACCACGTGCAGGTGCCGATACGTGCTGCCGGCATTGAAGACATCGAGCAGGTAGCGCGTCACCGCGAGGGCCACGATCCAGGCCAGCGTGCCGCCGGCGAGGGCGATGGCGACGGTTTCGAGCATCAACTGGCGCAGCAGCCGCCGGGCGCTGATCCCCAGCGCCAGCTTGATGGCGAATTCCTGCCGCCGGTCACCGGCGCGGGCGAGCAGGAGGTTGGCGAGATTGGCGCACGCCACCAGCAGCACGAGCGTGACCGCGCCCATCAGAATGGACAGCGGATCGTGCAGGGAAGTGCGCCAACTGTCGTTGCCGTGGCTGCCGTCCAGCAGGTAATAGACGGCTCCCTGATTTGCGTGCGGCGCCGGCAGAGCCGCTTCAATCGCCGGGCTGGCGGCTTTCAGGCGGGCGTTCGCCCCGGCCAGCGTGATGGCGGGTTTCAAGCGGCCCATGATCCACAGCCAGACGGCGCCGGCGTTATCGCGCTTGAAACGGAGGAGGTCGGAAGAAACCGATGTCGGCGCCCAGACTTCCTGCCGCCGTTCGAGATCGGCGCCGATGAAGCCGCGAGGCGCCACGCCGATGATGCGCAGCGGCAGACCGTCCACATGGATCATCCGGTTCAAGGCGGCGGGATCGCCGCCGAAGCGCTGCTGCCAGGCGTCGTAGCTGATGACGCAGACCGGGCTGGCGCCTTCCACCTCGTCGTCCTTCTCGTCGATCAGCCTGCCTAGGGCCGGCCGTGCTCCGAAAAAGGAAAAATACGAGCCGCTGACGAAGGCGAACTCCGCGCGCCCCGGGCCGCCGCCGAAATCGACCAGGTGGATCACCTGCTGGAAGGCGATTAGAGAAGCGAACACGCCGGTCTGGCGCTGCAGTTCGCGATACGCCGGATAGCTGAACGCGGCAGCGGCGAACATCTTCTTTTGCGCCTGCACCTGAACCACGCGCTCCGGCTCCGCCACCGGCAGCTTCTTCAGCAGAATGCCGTTGACGAGCGTGAAGATGGCGGTGTTGACGCCGATGCCGAAGGCGAGCGAGAGGAGCGTGACGGCAGTGAAGGACGGGCTCTGGCGGAGGCTGCGGGCGGCGTGGCGCGCATCCTGGAGGAGTTGCTCCAGCCAGACGAAGGAGCGGGCGTCGCGATGCAGCTCTTTGGATTGCTCCAGGCCGCCCCAGGCGCGCAGGGCTGCGAGATGGGCCTCTTCGGCGGTGAGGCCGCGGCGGCGGAAATCGTCCTCCATGAGGGCGAGATGAGCAGCCATCTCGCGGGCCATTTGCTCCTCGGCGCGGCGGCGGAAGAGGAGGGCGACGAAGCGGGCGCGGAAGCGTCTCATACGTCCTCCGCCAGCAGCTTTTCCATCAGGCCGGCGAGGCGGCGCCAGCGGGCGGTCTCCTCGCCGAGGGCTTTGCGGCCGGCGCGCGTGAGGGCGTAGAACCTGGCCTCGCGGTTGTTTTCGGTTTTGCCCCAGGAACCGCGGATCCAGCCCTGCTGCTCCAGGCGCACGAGGGCGGGATAGAGCGTGCCCTGGTTGAGGCTGAGGAGGGCCTCGGAAACCTGCTCGAGTCGCGTGGCGATGGCGTAGGCGTGCTGCGGGCCCATGGCGGCTAGGGTGCGGAGGACCATGAGGTCGAGCGTGCCGGGGAGGACCTGGAGGCGGGGCTTGGGGTCTTCACTTGGCATTCAAGTGAAGGATGCAGCAGTTTCACTGGTTTGTCAAGTGGAAACGGAGAGGCGGCGTCGGGCTTCGGAAAGACCGCTCCCTTCGGTCGCGGCTCCGATCCGGGCAGGGCTCCGTTCCGGCCCCCGCCCCAAAGTGTGGTTGAATGACCTTTGAGCAGCTACCCGGCCGCAAAAGTGTCAACCATGTGACCGGTCTAAACTGTCAACGATGTGCCCGGCCGGTCACTTCGGGGATACGCTTCGATCAGAGCCGCGACCGTAAGGGAGCGGTAACAATACGACCGGGGACGCCACACTGGTTCTTGAATCCGTGTTCCAAGGATGCTCATGCACGAATTGGCGGTCTGGAATGCGAGCCAGCTTGTCACGCTGGCGGGTCCGGCGCGGCCGCGCGTTGGCGCGGAAATGCGCGAACTCGGCATCATCGAAAACGGCGCGATGCTGGTGCGCGGCGGCCGCATCGAAGCGGTGGGGAAACGCCCGGAGATCGAGCGGCTGGTTTCCACGGAAACGGAGATCGTGGATGCCGGCGGGCGGGTGGTGCTGCCCGGATTCGTGGACGCGCACACGCATCCGGTCTTCGCCGGCAACCGCGCCGATGAATACGAGCTGCGGGCCGAAGGCGCCACCTATGCGGAGATGGCCGCGCGCGGCGGAGGCATCCGCTCCACCGTGCGGCGCACCCGTGAGGCAACGGACCAGGAACTCATGGAGGCGGCCAAGCGCTACCGCGGCTGGTTCCTGCGCGCCGGCACCACTACCATCGAGGCGAAATCGGGGTACGGGCTGACGCTCGAAACCGAGCTCAAAATGCTGCGTGTGATCCGGCAACTGGGTTCCGAGGCCTGCCTGCGCTATGTACCGACCTTCTTGGGCGCACACGAAATACCGGACGAGTACCGCGGACGGCCGGGCGAGTACGTCAAATTGATCGTCCATGAGATGCTGCCACGCGTAACGGCGGAGCGACTCGCCGAATATTGCGATGTTTTCTGCGAGCCCGACGTATTTCCCGAGGATCGGGCGCGAGCGGTGCTGGAGGCGGCAAAGGCATGCGGGCTCGCGCTGCGCGTGCATGCTGATCAGTTCCGCGGCGATTACGGGTCCCTGCTGGCGGCCGAACTGGAGGCGGCAACGGCCGATCATCTGGAAGCGACAACCGATGCCGGGCTGCGCGCCTTGCACGAGGCCGGTGTGCAGCCGGTGGTGCTGCCGGCATCAGTCTATGCCCTGGGCCTCACGCGCTACCCGCCGGCGCGCCGCATGATCGACCTAGGCATGCCCTTGGTGCTCGCGACGGATTTCAACCCCGGCTCCTCCCCCACCGCTTCCATGCCGATGGCGCTTTCCCTGGCATCCACGCATTTGAAGATGACGCCGGCGGAAGCCATCACCGCGGCGACCATCAACGCAGCCTACAGCCTGGAGCGGGGAGGCGAAATCGGCTCTCTGGAGCCCGGCAAATCGGCGGATTTCGCGATTCACGATGCCGTGGACCATCGCGAAATGGCATATTTTTTCGGCCGGGAAACGGCGCGCGAGGTATACATAGCCGGTATGCGCATGGCGTTATCATGATGCCATGTCGAAACCGCCATCTATGAAGATGTCGCGCCGGGGGTTTGCCCGGGCCGGCGCGGCTGCATCGCTCGCCGCATTGCTCCCCCGCGGCGTGGTGGGCGCGGCTTCATCCGCGCGCAAAGTGCTGGTTCACGCGGATCGGGAGGTCGGTGTGATCCGCCCGGAATTTCATTCGCACTTCGCCGAGCACCTGGGCTCGTGTGTCTACGGCGGCATCTGGGTCGGAAGGAATTCGCCGCTGCCCAATGTGAACGGCTTTCGCAAGGCGGCGGTGGATTATCTGAAGGCGCTGGGTGTGCCGGTGCTGCGCTGGCCCGGCGGCTGCTACGCCGACGATTATCACTGGCGCGAGGGCATCGGACCGCACCGGCCGAAGCGGGTGAATATTCACTGGGGCAATTACACGGAGGACAACAGCTTCGGCACACATGAATTCGTCGCCTTCTGCCGGCTGATCGGCGCCGAGCCGTACATTGCCGCCAACGTGGGCACGGGCTCGCCGCGCGAGATGCGGGACTGGATCGAATACTGCAATTTTCCGGGCGGCAGCGAGCTTTCCGACGAGCGCGCGGCCAACGGGTCGCGTGAGCCGTTCGGCGTGCGCTATTGGGGCGTGGGCAACGAATTGTGGGGCTGCGGCGGTAACATGCGGCCGGAGCAGGCGGCGGACGAATTCCGGCGCTTCGCTTCGTTTGCCCGCACGTTCGGCGATTCGCGCCTCTACCTGGTGGGCTGCGGGCCGAACGGTAACGACCACCGCTGGACGCGCGGCTTCATGGATACGCTCGCCGGCGGCCGACCGATGCCGGACGGCTACTCCATGCATTATTACGAGAACGGCTCCCTTCCCACCGAACAGTTCACCGCGGAAGCCATGTACGCGCAGTTGAATCTCTTCCCGCGCGTCGAGCAGGCGATCATCCAACAGCGGGATCTGCTCGATACCTACGATCCGGCGCGGAAGATTGGGCTGATTCTGGATGAGTGGGGCGTGTGGGACCGGATTCCGGCTTCCGACGAGCAGAAGTACGGCCGTCTGTGGCAGCAATCCACCATGCGCAGCGCGGTGGCGGCGGCGCTGGGGCTGAACCTGTTCAACCGGCAGGCGGACAAGTTGTACATGTGCAACATTGCGCAGATGGTGAACGTGCTGCAATCGGTGCTCCTGACCGAAGGGCCGGAAAGCCCGAAATGCGTGCGCACCACGACGTATTACGCCTTCCAGTTGTTCCAGCCGCACCGCGGCAAGACAGCGGTCGCGGTAGAGGCGGACGGCAACCGCCTGCCCGATCCGGCCGCGGCTCCGGCAGGGCGGGCTGCCCCGGCGTCGCCTCCTCCCGATCTTTCCGTCTCCGCTTCGCGCCGCGGACCGGCGCTGGTGATTTCCTTCGTCAACCCGCGGCACGATCTCGATATGGAAGTGGATTGCACGCTGCGGGGGATCGTCGGCCGGACGGGGCACGCACAGATTCTCCACGATTCCGACCTGAACGCAGCCAACGGCTTCGACGGCCCGGAGCGGATCGTGCCCAAGCCTCACGACGTGACGGTGGAAGCCGGCCGCCTACGTCTGGGCCTTCCTGCGATGTCCGTCTGCACGGTGGCGATGGAGGTGGGATAGGCCTTCCGGCCTGCCTATGCGCCGAACCGGGCGGGCCAGCCTGGCTTTTCTGGCTGGGTGGGGCCGGAAGTGTGTGAGTCCGCCGCCTGATAGACACTGCGGCGTCCAGTCTGCTAAAATGAGTTACGATCGTTTGTGGTACTTTTGTCCCTTCACTCCAACACGCCGTTTCTGTACCCTGCAATCCCACCCACCAGTTTGAGGAGTAACTCTTAGGAAATCTATGGCTTCCAACAATTTTTCACAGGGCGCCCAAGTCGAGCATCAGAAGTTCGGCCTGGGCACTGTAATGTCCAGCAGCGAAGAGCGCATCGTGATCAAGTTCGATGATCATGGTGAAAAGAAGTTCGTTACCGGCATGGTGATGGGCAGTTTGAAAAAGAGCGACCGGCAGCCGCCGGCCGAAAAGAAAGGCGCCCGTCGCAAGAAGAGCGCGCCGGCCACGGCATAGCAGAATTCTGAGGAACATTCGTTGAACGCACGCCAAAAAAGGTTATTTGAAGAGGCCCGGAAACGTAATCCGGACCTCAAAATTCCCACCGAAACGCAGCCTCTGTCGGACCTGACGGAGGCTGATCTGGCATTGATCAAGCAAGGGGTCGGCGACAAGTCGAGCCGCCCAATACAGGCAGCCGCGGAAAGCGGAGAGGGCGAAGCGCCATCCGGGGAACAGGGCGGATCGGTAGTGACCTATTTCGAAGCCAAGGGCTTCGGTTTCCTCCGGCCGGATGACGGCGGCAGAGACATTTTCTTCCACGTCTCCCGGCTGGTGGAAGGTCTGGCCACGGATCTGCGGCCCGGAACGCGCGTCCTGTACGAACTTGGCATGGACCGCACCGGGAAAATGGCGGCATCGAGCGTCCGCATCGCGCCGCCGCAATAAGAACGCATCGCCGCTGCGGTAAGCTGATGAAGGAAGTCAGTAGGCAGAAGTCGGAAGCTTCCGTTTTCCGGTATCAGCTTCGGCCATTCTGAATTCTGACTGCAAGCTTCTGTCTTCTTATGTTCGACAACTTATCGGAAAAACTGCAACGGGTCTTTAAAAGCCTGCGTGGCGAGGGCAAGCTCACGGCCGAAAATATGGAGGGAGCGCTGCGCGAAATCCGCATGGCGCTGCTCGAGGCCGACGTCAATTTCCGGGTTGTCAAGCAGCTCATCGAGAACATCAAGGTGAAGGCCATGGGCGAGGAAGTGCTGACCGCGCTTTCTCCCTCTCAGCAGGTCATCAAGATCGTTCACGAGGAGATGATCAAAATCCTGGGCAGCCACGAATCGCGACTGCGCTTTGCCAACGAGCCGCCCAGCGTAGTTTTGATCGTCGGGCTGCAAGGCTCGGGCAAAACCACCACTACCGGCAAGCTGGCGCGTTGGCTGAACAAGAACGGCCACCGGCCCATGATGGTCTCGGTGGACGTCTACCGCCCGGCCGCGCGCGAGCAGCTCAAGGTGATTGCGCGCGACATCGGCCAGCCGATCTACGAAGGCGCGCCGGAAGAGACTCTGCCGCTGGAACTGGCACGCAGCGCGCGGCGGGAAAGCGCCAACACCGGCCGCGACGTCGTCCTGGTGGATACCGCCGGCCGGCTGCACATCGACGACCAGCTCATGGTCGAGCTGCAGCAATTGAAGGAACAGCTCAACCCGGTGGAAATCCTGTTCGTGGCCGATGCCATGACCGGTCAGGACGCCGTGAAGTCGGCCGACGAATTCCACAAGCGTCTCGGCATCACCGGCGTCATTCTCACCAAGATGGACGGCGATGCCCGCGGCGGCGCCGCGCTCTCCATCCGCCACGTCACCGGCCAGCCGCTGAAGTTCGTCGGCGTGGGCGAGAAGTTCGATGCGCTCGAGCCGTTCCACCCGGACCGCGCCGCCAACCGCATTCTCGGCATGGGCGACATTCTCTCGTTCATCGAGAAGGCCGGCGAGGCGATCGACAAGAAGAAAGCCGTCGAGATGCAGCGCAAGCTCATCGAAAACGACTTCACGCTGGAGGATTTTCGAGACCAGCTCCGGCAGATCCGCAAACTCGGCCCGCTTGAATCGCTGCTGGGCATGATGCCGAAGGTGGGCATTCTCAAGGAACTGAAGGATGTCAAGGTAGACGAAAAGGAGATCAATCACGTGGTGGCGATCATCGATTCGATGACTCCGCACGAGCGCGCCAACCACATGATTATCAACGGGAGCCGCCGCCGGCGCATTGCCAAGGGCAGCGGCACTTCGGTGCAGGAAGTGAATCAGTTGTTGAAACAGTATGCGCAGGCGCGGAAGATGATGAAGTCGTTTTCCGGCGGGCTGCTGGGAAAAAAGCTGGGGAAGATGAAATTGCCGGCCGGGTTCCCGTTCGGGGACATGCCGGGACTGTAGGACACAGAAGTCAGCAGTCGGAAGTCAGCGGCGGGTGCTTCTGACTTCTGTCTCCTGACTTCTGAATTCGCTTTATGGAGCTGAAATGTTGATGATCCGTCTGGCGCGGTTTGGCGCCAAAAAGAAGCCCTTTTACCGGGTGGTGGTGATCGAAAAGGAGCGGGCGCGCAACGGTCGCGCGCTGGAAGTCGTCGGCCATTACAATCCCGTCACCCATCCGGCGGCGGTGGACCTGAAGCACGAGCGCATCGCCTATTGGCAGAAAAGCGGCGCACAGTTGTCCGATACCGTCAAGCGGCTTGTGGAAAAGCACCCGGCCCCCGTGGCCGAGCCGGTCGCATGATCGGCGTAACTGTAAGGTAGAGAACGGCGACGGCCCTTGCAACTGCCCGAAAGACGGACCTCTACCGCCGCCATCGGGGTACCATGTGCTTGAAGGGAGAGGCCGGGTGATGAAACAGCTGATCGAAGACATCGCGAAAGCTCTGGTTGATATCCCGGAGGAGGTTTCTGTTCGCGAAGTACAGGGCGAGCAGGTGACCGTGTTAGAGCTGAAGGTGGCCCCTAGCGATCTGGGCAAGGTGATCGGCAAGCAGGGCCGCACGGCACGTTCCATCCGCACCATTCTCGGTGCGGCCGGGATGAAGCTGAACCGCCGCTTCACGCTGGAAATTCTGGAGTGAGCGAATGGGTCACGATTGCCCTGCTCGGCAAGACGCGGGGCAATCGCGGCGAGCTCACGGCGCTGGCCTTGAGCAGCAAGCCGGAGCGCTATCAGACTGTCCGTGACGTGTACCTGTGGCGGGGACAGGATCCCGGCGAAAAGCACGAAGTGGAATCCACCTGGTTCCACGATGGCACACTCATTTTCAAATTCCGGGGCGTGGATTCGATTTCCGCGGCCGAAAAATGGGTCGGCGCGGAAGTGCGCGTGCCCCTTTCGGAGCGCGCTCCGCTCGAAACCGGCGAATTCTTCGAATCCGACCTGATCGGCTGCGATGTCGTCGACCGGCGCACCGGGCAAAGCCTGGGCCGCGTCTCCGAATGGCAGGACGCGGGCGGCTCCGGCTTGCTCGCCGTCGGCGATCTCCTCATCCCTTTCGCCCGCGAGATCTGCGTCGCGATTGATCCGGCGGCGCGGCGCATCGAGGTGGAACTGCCGGAGGGTTTGAAGGACCTGAACCGTCCGTGAAATTTCACGTCCTGACCATCTTCCCCGAGTTTTTCACGGGTCCGTTCGCGCATGGCGTGGTGCCGCGCGCCCGGGAAACCGGCCTGATCGAAATCAGCATTCACAATCTGCGCGACTGGACGCATGACCGCCA
This sequence comes from Bryobacteraceae bacterium, assembly GCA_035508655.1. Taxonomy (GTDB): domain Bacteria; phylum Acidobacteriota; class Terriglobia; order Bryobacterales; family Bryobacteraceae; genus DATGMB01. The sequence goes on along the minus strand of DATJMP010000174.1, from coordinate 22,356 downwards.
CAAGACGGTGGACGACCGCCCGTTCGGCGGCGGCGAAGGCATGGTCTTGAAGCCCGAGCCGATCTTCGCGGCGGTGGAATCCATCTGGCCGGAGCGCGGTGCGGGGCGCAGGATTCTGCTGCTCTCCGCACAAGGCCGCCTGTTTGACCAGGCCATGGCGAACCGGCTGAGCCGCGAATCCGAGTTACTGCTGATCTGCGGCCGCTACGAGGGCGTGGACGAGCGCGTGGCCGAGCATCTGACCGACGAAGAAATCTCGATCGGCAATTACGTACTGAGCGGCGGCGAACTGGCGGCGGCGGTAGTAATCGATACGGTGGCACGGCTGATTCCGGGTGTTCTGGGTAATGAAAGCTCCGCTGCCTTCGAATCGTTCCAGGAGAGCGGCCATGGGCAGGGCAAACTCGATTGCCCGCACTGGACGCGCCCCGCGGAGTTCCGCGGCTGGAAAGTGCCGGAAGTCCTGCTCAACGGTAACCATTCCGAAATCCGCAAGTTCCGGCGCCAGGTGGCTCTGGAGAAAACCGCCCGCCTGCGGCCGGACCTGCTGATCGACCCGCCGCCGAATGAATAAGAACTCCGACAACTCCCCTAAAATCCCGGTATGTCGCGGTACAAGTTCGAGCCGGGTAGCGCTGGAAAGGCTGGCAAGGCGTTTGCTGCGTTCAAAATAGGGACCTTGCAGTTCGCCGGATCAAAGAGGGGAGCTTGCCCTTCGCAGTCAGCAAACTCGTCCGATGGGTGCGAGAGACGCCTCCGAACGCGGGCGTGGTCTGGCGATATGGCGTGGCCGTCGCGGCGGTCATAGCCGCCACTGTCATACGGCTCGCTTTCAATCCGGTCTTGGGCGTAGAGGCCCCTCACGTATCGTTTGCGCTCGCGGTAATCGCCGCCGCCTGGTTCGGGGGGCGCGGACCCGGCCTGGCCGCAACGCTGCTCAGCACGCTTTGCGCGGACTGGTTTTTCGTTGAACCGGTCCATACATTTGTCATCGCAAATCCGGAAGATATCTGGGGCCTTGTTCTCTTCGCGGTCACCGCGGTGTTGATTGCTCTCCCGGTCGGAAGCCTGCGGGAATCCATTCTAGCTCGGACAAGAACAGAAGAGGCGCTGCGGCAGCAGGTACACCTGATCGATCTTTCGCACGACGCCGTCATCGTCATGGATCCCGAACGCCGGGTGGTCAAGTGGAACCGCGGGGCGGAGGAGATGTACGGCTGGTCGGAAAGCGAAGCCGTCGGCAAGGTGCTTCACCATCTCCTCCATAGCTATAGTCAAATCCCGATCAAGGAAATCGACGAAATCCTGCGACGCGACGGGCGATGGGAGGGCGAGCTGATCCAGACGGCCCGCGACAAGCGGCGTCTTGTTGTGGACAGCCGCCAGGTGCTGTTTGGGGGTGGAAACGGGTTGCCGGCCAGCATTCTCGCGATCAGCCGCAACATCACCGCGCGCAAACAGGCCGAGGACGCGTTGCGCGCCAGTGAAGCGCGCTTCGAGTTCGTTCTGGAGGCAGCACAAGTAGGAGCCTGGGATTTCGATCCGGCCAGTCATACAACGTGGCGATCTCCGCAGCACGATGCGATTTTTGGCTACCCTACTCTTCTGCCCGAATGGACGTACGAGACGTTCATGGATCACGTGCTGCCGGAGGACCGCGAGGAAGTCGGCCGCAGCGTGGCGCAAGCGCTCAGCACCGGCTCTAATTTGCAGTATGAGTGTCGAATCCGCAGAACCGACGGCGCCGTGCGCTGGATCTGGGTGCAGGGCCGATCCCAGTCCGATCGCGAAGGGCGGCCGCAACGGCTTTCGGGCATCGTCCGCGACGTCACCGAAAACAAGAGGATGGAAGAAGACCTGCGGCAAAGCGAGGACCAGTTTCGGACCCTGGCTAATTCGATCCCAAACCTGTGCGGAGTTGCCAGGCCGGATGGCTGGTTCTTCTGGCTCAACAGGCGCTGGCACGACTACACCGGCCTTACACCGGAGCAGTCGGAGGGATGGGGTTGGCTGGCGGCGGTCGATCCCAAGGCTTTGCCCGAGATATCAGAGCTCTGGCGGCATTCAGTCGCGGCCGAAGAGCCGTTTGAATCGGTCGTTCCCCTCCGTGGCGCGGACGGCATCGTCCGTCCCTTCCTGGCGCGGGCGACACCTTTGCGCGATCGCGAAGGGGAGCTGGTCCGCTGGTTCGGCACCATGACCGATATCAGCGAACAACGCAAAACGGAAGACGCGCTGCGCAAGGCTCATGGCGAGGAGCTTGCCCGCGCGATCGAGTTGGAGGCGATCATGGACGCGGTGCCGGTGGCCATGTTCGTTTCCCGCGATCCGGAATGCCGGAAAGTCATCGGCAATCGCGCCGCATACGAACTCCTCCGGGAGCCGCCCGGAAGCAACCTGTCGAAATCGGCGCCCGCGGGCGAAAGGCAGCCCGCTTTTCGAATTCTGCACCAGGGACGGGAGCTTGCTCCGGGCGAGTTGCCCCTTCAGAAGGCTGCCGCCACCGGGCAGGCGGTTTACGACCTGGAGTTGGAGTTGGAGTTTGAGGACGGTAGCAGGGGCAACATCCTGGGCAATGCCGTTCCATTCCTGGATGCCGAAGGCCGCTCCCGCGGCTCCGTCGGCGTATTCGTCGATATCACCGAACGCAAGCGGAATGAAGAACGCCTGCGCCAGTCCCAGAAGCTGGAAAGCATCGGCCTGCTCGCCGGCGGCATCGCTCACGACTTCAACAATCTCCTGACGGTGATCATCGGAAACGCGGATTCCGCGCTTGAGGAATTCCCGGGCAGCGAGCAGATTCAGCACGTCCTCACCGCGGCGGAGCGGGCCGCGGAACTCACCCGTCAACTGCTGGCGTATGCCGGCAAGGGGCAGTTCGTTCCCAAGACGTTCGACTTGAGCGGGCTGGTCTCCCGCTTCACGCCGCTTCTCACCAGTTCCATTCCCAAGCGAGTGGAATTGGTGTTCCATCTATCTGAGCAGGAACTTCTCATCCAGGCGGATCCCAACCAGATCGAGCAGATCCTCATGAATCTGGTGACCAATGCGGCCGAAGCCATACCGCCGCAGATAGACGGCCGGATCGAGATCGTCACCACTACTTGCGAAGTGACAGCGGAAATAGCCCGCAAACACGCGCCGGCCTTTGATGCGCAGTCCGGTGAATTCGTCTGCCTGGAAGTGAGAGATAACGGCTTGGGCATGGACGAGGCGACGCTGTCACATATCTTCGAACCCTTTTTCTCAACTAAATTCACCGGTCGCGGCCTGGGTCTGCCAGCCGTACAGGGGATTGTGCGCAGTTGTAACGGCTTCGTCGAAGTTCACAGTTCCACCAGCGCGGGGTCGCTGTTCCGTGTGTTCTTCCCCGTGGCAAAGCGACCTGCGGTAGAAATGCCCATTAGCCCGCGGCCAGGCGCTCCGCGGCAGCGGAAGCGCCGGCAGCATACGATCCTCGTGGTAGACGACGAGGATATGGTGCGCCAATTAGCCTCGACGGTGCTAAGGAGCAGCGGCCACCAGGTGCTCGAAGCTAAAAACGGCAAGGACGCGCTCGACGTGCTTGCCGCCGCTGCCAGGCCGCCTTCGCTCGTTCTCGTGGATTTAACCATGCCGGCTATGGGCGGCGAGGAATTGGTATCGATTCTGAACCAAAAGTACCCGGGCCTATCCATCATCGTGACCAGCGGCTACCCCGAGGAGGAAGCGCGAAGAGCTTTTGCGCCAGGGGCAGTCGCCGGGTTCCTGCAGAAGCCGTACACGGTATCGACGCTTACGGAGATCGTGGAAACGGCCGGCAAGAGCGGCGGCCCGGACGAGGAGGCCCCGGCCGCTGCCTGAACGGCGTTCACGGATTCGAGCGGTCAGGGGCGCGGGCGGCACGGATCGCGATGATGCAGCCGCCCGCCGCGCTGATGAGGACGGCGCCCAGATGCCAGACCAGAATGTGGTGCTGGTTCAGGTTCGGGCAGTGAAATTCCAGCACCAGGAGGCCGGTCAAGCCGGCCAGCGCACCGGAGGTGGCGCCGGCCGGGCCGGGATTCAGGATTGCCGTGCGGCGCAGGACCCAATGGAGAAGGAATCCGGATGGGATTGCAAACGCCAGGCCGATCGCCAGACAGACCAGGCCGGCGTGGATGAACGCAGCCTCCTCATGAGGTTCGAAGAGCACGGCCAGGATCGCAGGGGTGGCTCCGCCAACGGCCGCCAGCAAGGCGAACGGCGAGACCACCAGCCTGCTCCCGGGGACGCACTGCCGGCCGAGCGAGAACGCCAGCAGGCCGGCGGCGGCTGCCAGGACGGGGAAAACGGAGATTCGCTGCCATAGGCTCAACACCCGCCATCCCGCGGGGCCTAAGACCGCAACGCCGATGGCGGTCAGTACCAGCAGCACTCCCACCAGACCGAGCGATAGCAGTCCCGGAGGCGGTAAAGGCCGGACCGGTTGCAGGTCCGCCGTGAGCTTGTCCTGGATGCGCTGCAAGCTCTCCGCCGGCAGCGGAGAAGCGCCGGGCGCGTTGCTCAATGCGCGCACCAACGGACGGCAGCGCTCGCAACCGGCGGCATGCGCCGCCGCTTCTGGCGGAAGCGGCGCGCCGCTGGAGGAGAGGATCAGGTGTTCGAGTTCGCGGCAGTTCACCGCTTCCCTCCCCCGCCCGCCGTGCCGCGCGTCTCCAACAAAGAACGGAGACGATCGTACGCGCGATGCGCCTTCTGTTTCACCGCGCCGGCCGTGGAGGCGGTGGCGCGCGCAACCTCCTCTATGCTGAGGCCATTCACCTTCAGCATGGTCAGCACCTCGCGCTGGCTTTCCGGCAGCGCGGCCATCAGTTCGCAAAACGAAGGCAGATCGGGAGACGGCGGCTGCGGCGCGGGAGGCTCGGGGAGAATGTCCGAGGCGACCTCTCGCCTGGCGATACGCTGCCGCCGCCGGTAGTGATCCACGCGTACGTGCCGGGCGATGGCGTAGATCCATGGCAGCACGGGCTCGCTGGCGCGATAGGTGTGGCGGACGCGGTGAATCCGCAGCCAGGCCTCCTGCAGCATATCCTCGGCCTCCGCGCGATTGCCCATCGACGTCGAAAAAAACAGGTACAGTTGCGTGCTCAACCGATCCACCAGGGTTCTTGCCGCGGCCGCCTCGCCGTCCTGGTACCGCTTCATGAGCTGTTCCAGGCCTTCCTCCGGCGCTTGAGCGTTGCCCGTCTCAGGCTGCACCGGGCACGCTCCTGATATGATTCGCCGGCACCGGTTGCGAAGTCACGCTGGCTCCCACAAATGAATGTAGCAGTTCCCTCCGAAGCAAAAATTTTTGTAAGCCGCCGTAACCGAACGCCCCCAACCGGCGAAGTGAGCAGATGAAGCGGCACTCAGCCGCGAAATCAAGCGGAAAGGACAGAAGGAAAGATGCAAAGAGAGTTCAACGGGCGGAGCTGTGCCTGGACGGTTCGCTTCGGGCGGAAAGCGGTGGGGATGATGCTGATGGCGATGCTGACGGCAGCCGCGGCGCCGGCGCGCGATATGTACGTGCTCACGAGCACGAACGCCTCCAACAACGATGTGCTGGTATTCGAATTCAACCTGGCGGCAACGCCATCGCTCAACCTGGTGAGTATGCTGCCCACCGGCGGTGCGGGCGGCGCCGCCGGAAACGGAGGAGCCGTGCAGTTCGCCGGCAACTTCGGCGCGGTGGCGAATTTCGGTTCGAACAACGTGACCCGCCTGGTGCGGTTGAATAACACCATCGCGGTGGCGAACACCATCAGCCTGGCGCCTTCCTGCACGGGGCCTGTTTCGGTCGCCCTCAGTCCGAGCCATCTGTACGTGGTGGGCGCGAACTGCGCGGAAAGCCATCTCTGGCCGACCGGCGCCCTGGACGGCAAGGTTGCAGTCTCCGACAGCTCGGCCGGGCAGATCGCCGTCGGCCAGACGTGGGCAGGCGTGACCCTGAAATCCGGACCGGTGCTGCAACTGCCGCTCACCGGGGACGGCGCCCTCAGCGGCTCAGGCAATACCGTGATGCTGCCCGCCAACGCCAATAACACGCCCTTGGGAGCGGCATTCTGGGGAAATATCATGGGGTTGAATCCGGCCCACAGCCCGGATAGCTTCGCGCTGGTCGACCCGAAGGGAAACGTGTACGCCGTCCAGGGTCCGCAGCCGGCCTATCCCGCCAACGCACCCTGCTGGCTGGCAAAAGGGCCGGGCAACATCTGGTATTCCGGAAACTCGCCTGGATCTTCCATCTCGATTTTCTTTAGCGACGGCCAGGGCGGGCAGTATTACAAGTCCATTTCCGTGCCAGGCACGCCCACCGACATCGCGGTGTCCCGCGACCAGAATTGGCTGGCCGTGATCTATACGGCTGCGGATGGCAGCGGCGGACGGATTGGGCTCTATTCCATCGACGATTACGGCGACCTGACCCTGGTGGCCACTTCCAGCCCCGTCGGCGTCTCATCCTTCAACGGCGTGGCAATCAGCCAATAACACGCCCGATCAGAGGCGCGACGGCAGCGAAACGGACCGGCGAGCGGATTACATTCCGCTCGCCCCCGCCTTACATTTTCCTGCGCAAATTCGTGTAAACTGGAAGTTTCCAGGAAATTTCGATGCAGAATGCGCTGTTGACCAAGTTTATCGATAAGAACAAGCGGGCCGATGTCCCGGTGTTTCGCCCCGGCGACACGATCCGCGTCCACGTCAAGATCAAGGAAGGCGACAAGGAGCGGCTGCAGGCCTTCGAGGGCACGGTCATCGCCCGCCACAACACCGGATTGGGCGAAACCATTACGGTCCGCAAGATGAGCTTCGGCCATGGCGTGGAGCGCATTTTCCCCATTCACGCCCGCGTGATCGATCACATCGACGTCGTGCGCACCGGTCGCGTGCGTCGCGCCAAGTTGTACTATCTTAGGGGCTTAAGGGGCAAAGCCGCCCGTCTGCGCGAACGCGAGTAAAATAGAAGCGCGGGCGGTCCTGTCATGCGACCCGAGTCTGCGGGTGGCAAATTCCGTTGCGAAGCGACGCTGGAACGTGAATTGCGTGCGCGCGGATTCCATGCCGTGGCAGGGGTAGATGAAGTGGGCCGCGGTGCCCTGTTCGGACCGGTGGTCGCCGGTGCCGTAATTCTTTCGCCCGACCGTCCCATTCGCGGCTTGAACGACAGCAAGGTGCTGGAGCCGGAGACGCGGGAAATTCTGGCCGAGCGCATCCGTGAGCGCGCCGTGGCGTGGGCGATAGCCGCCGTGGACGCCGCCACCATTGACGCCGTGAATATTTACCAGGCGTCGCGCGCCGCCATGCGCGCAGCGGTGGGCCGGCTGAATCCCACGCCCGATTTTCTGCTCATCGATGCCGTACCGGTCGAACTGCCCCTGCCGCAGCGGCCCCTGATCAAAGGCGACGCCCGCTGCCACGCCATTGCCGCCGCTTCCATCATCGCCAAGGTTTATCGCGATGCCTGCATGGGCGTTTGGGACGAAGTCTTCCCGGAGTACGGTTTAAAATCGCACAAGGGTTACTCGACCCCGGAGCATTTGAAAGCTTTGAAACAGCTCGGCCCAACTCCCCTTCACCGTCTCAGCTTCGAGCCGGTGCGCGCGCAATCGCGCTTTCCCCTGGACTACAATCCACAGATGGACTTGTTCACCCACACCCTTGCAAACCAAACACCGGTTCGCTGGGGACCCCGGACCGCAGGCGCCGCATGACCGATCCCGGCCGCGAACAACAGTCGCTTCCCTTTTCCGTCATGGTCGTACCTCCGACATACCGCTGGTATCACAAAACCCGTGCCGTGGCTTTCGCCGCCGTCTGCATGGCAGTGGGCCTGTTCTTGCTCGTCTTTCCGTGGACCGACTGGTGGGACGACAGCTACTTTGCGACGCTCAGCCCGTGGTGGCAGCAGAACTGGCAGAACCTCTACTTGCGGGGCGCCATCAGCGGTATTGGCATGGTGAATTTGTGCATCGCCGTGGTGGAACTTTTCCGGCTGCGGCGGTTTGCTAAGAGGTAGGATTAGAAACCGGGGATACCGTTATGCGGTGGATCGTACTTCTCCTTTTGTCTGGCGGGCTCGCTGCCAGCGAAATTCCACAGGGTTCGCATGTGGCTCTCAGTCTGGTGAATTCCATTAGCACGCGTACGGCGCGGGAAGGTGATTACGTATATATGCGCACGGCCACGCCCATCGCCGCCGATGGGCACGTTGTCGTGCCGGTGGGCAGCTACGTCCAGGGTGTGGTAACCAGTTCCAAGCGCAGCGGCCGCGTGAAAGGCCGGGCGGAACTGTCGATTCGCCTGGAAAACCTGACGCTCCCCAGCGGGAAAATGGTGCGAATCGCTCCGAAGCTGGAATCCGTGGACTCGGACGGAACGGGGCAGAAGACGACCCAGGAAGGCTCCATCAAGCAGGCCGGCAGCAAGGGCGCCGACGCTGCCCGCGTGGCGACGCTGGGTGGTACCGGTGCTGCTATTGGCGGCTTGGCGACCGAAACGTGGAGAGGTGCCGGCATCGGCGCGGGCATAGGCGGCGGCGTCGGCGCGGCCGTCGTGCTCCTCACCCGCGGCCGCGAAGTGAACCTGCACCGCGGCGAGACCGTGGACGTGGTCTTCCAGCGCGCCGTCCCGGTGGAATAACGCTATCGGCTATCAGCCGTCCTGTTCCATCAGGCAAGCTTGGCGGTGGCGTGTGAACGCGCGAGCTGGGGACTCCTACCGCCGCCTTCCCGGCACGGCCGCCGGCGCGCCTTCCTCGTAGACCACGTGGTCCGCCTGCGCCAGGTCGCGCGACGCCTTGACCGTGCGTACGGCATCGTTGCCCGCCACGATCAGCACCATGTGCGCCGCATCCAGCGGATTCCTGGCGGCCTGCAGCAGGGCTTCCCGCTCCGAAGCGTGCGCCTTGTCCTCGATGCGGAAATCCGCGCCGCGATAGTCCAGCCCGATCCTACCCGCCCACGCCGCGAGTGCAGAATTGGCCTCCGGGCGGCCGATGAAGATCACGTCGCGGTGCCGCAGCAGGTCGTCGGAAACCTCGAAATCCTTGTAGATCGGTACCCGGCTTTCGTACTGATCCAGGAAGCGCGTCTGCATCTGCTCGGCGGTGAAGCGGTTCGCGCCGGCCTCGCGATTCGTCCCATAAACAAGCACCGCCGTCGCCAGCCGCCGCTGGATATCGCTCACCAGGTAAGCCGGGCCATCGCCCGGCTCCTGGAATTGGAACGGCACGCCCGCGCGGTCGAGGAACGATTGCGCCGTGACCGTCTTCGTGGTGTTGGCCGCGAAGTAATCCGACATCAGCTTGAAGAACGCGTCATCGCCCATCTTGTGGCGGAGCGAATCGAGGAACAGCACGCCCTTCGCCTGCTCCATCTGGTAGCGGCTGATTTCGGTTGCCGGCGCGAGCTTCAGCCCGCGATACGTGATCTGTTCGTTCGCAATCGCCTTGTCCGGATCCGGGGAAGCCAGCACGCGGTGATACGCGGCCGAGCCGGCGACAAACCAGGTATCGGCGTCGGAAGCCGGCAGAATCCAGCCCTTCCACAAGCGCGATTCGTAGGAAACCGGCTTCTTCTCCGCGGCGCGCTCCGGCTTGGCCGATGCGCTTTCCGGTTTGTCCGGAACCTGGTTCGCATCGAACAGGTAATAGCCGTTGGGATAGAGGCCGTCGTTCCCGGCGTAACCGGAGCGCGGTCCCGGCACCCATTCGCGCTGGTTCGGTTTGCCGAATTCGGCCCACACCATCATGCGAGCGGCCAGATCGGCAGTGGCGATCTTGGCGTCCATGGTCGAAGCGCTCACCAGCGGCGCGCTGCGGAAGGCCAGAAAGCCGAACTGCTCGTCGATACGGCCTTTATATTTGGCATAGAGGTCCTGCCAGGCCAGGTCGCGCGGCATGGGGACGTACGGAATGTATTGCGGCGTGCCGTGCGGATCGGGCTGGTATTCCAGGTTGATGGCCAGATCCTTGGCATTGTTGTCGCCCCAATAAAATCCGGGCGTATTGCCGAACCATTCGTTTTTCGAGCTGCGCCACAGCTTCGTGTGATTCGTGCCGAGCTCGTACATGGCGATCTCGTTGGTCTTCGCATCGCCCATGATCCACTCGTTGGTGTACAGCCCGTTGTTGCGTGTACCGAGCCGCGCCACCACCTCGTCGATGCTCCCGCCGTACTGAATCGCCTCGCGCGCCCGGAACGCTACCGGCGTTCCCTCGGCGTTGAACGGCGTCTGCCGGATGGTGGTTTCCGTCAGCACCACGCCCGCGTCGTTCTGATACCAGTCCGTGCCGCTTTCGATCCCGCCGGGGTAGCTCTGCATGAGCAGGCGATGGCCGGTGTCGGGCTTGATGTCGAGCATCACGTTGGTGGCTTCGGCCAGCGTCAGCGGCCACCAGGTAACGTGGCCGACGATCATTTTGCCGTCGCGCGTGGCCGGTCCGGTGGCGGCGAACGCGCTGCAGTGATCGACGGGCGAATCCTTGCCCTTCGCTTTTTCCGGCTCGTACGCCGGCTTGCTGAACGTGAAATTCTCCAGCCCCGTGGGCGTGACCGTCATGGCCGATCGTAACTCGCCCATCTCCACCGTGACGTTCGCCACCACGAGGTCGATCAGGTCCACGCGCCGGTTTTGCCACCTAGCGCCGGCATCGGCCGCGCCCTCGGCGATGCCGCGCATCTCTTCCAGAATTTCGCGATCGAAGCCGCGCAGGAAGAGAGCGTTGGCCATGGTGCGGTATTCGCCCCACTGGCCGGCATCGCCCAGGTCGGCGGCGCACCGTGCGAGATATTCGGGAATCTCCCGCGCCATCAGGTGCCCGTGCTGATAGCCGCGCTCGTACGGCTTGCCTTCGATGTGCAGGTAGATCCAGCCGGCGGCGGGATAGCGGTAGGCCGGTCCGAACGTGGCGACCGCGTCGCGCGCCGGCCAATCCCCCTTCGTCCCGACCTCATCCAAACTGATGTCAGCGAACCACGCCTTCCCACGGAACGCCCCGCCGTTGCCCACCGTAAGGAGTACCGCATCCTGCGCGCGGCTGGCAATGAAATTCAGGCTGAGGTGCGTCCACTCCCGTGTGCCGCCGATGGAGGTGGAATGGACGTCGAACGGCATGGAGGCCATGGAGAGCGTTGCACCGACCGCGATGGGCGAGCGATCCAGATCGCGGACTTCCAGATTTTCGGAACGAACCCAACCCGACACCTCGTATCGCTTGCCGATCGTGAGATTCACCGGCGCCAGGCGGATGGCAGCGTCGGGTGCGCCGGCCGCCGGTTCGACGCGCAGGGAGGGGTGATCGCCATGCCGCACGGCGCCATCCGGCGCGGCCTCCCCGCGCACGGCAGTGAAGGCCTGCGGCTTCTCAAACGATGTCTGGTAAAGCGGAGCGCCCGCGGCGCAAGCAAGTGCCGCGGCAAAACAAGCGAGGGCCCGAGGCAATCGGTTCGTCATGAGACAGCGGTCCTCCCGTGGATTCAGGATAGCAGGGCCATCCGGAGATTGGCGCTCAGACCTCCACCAGCCGGCTGCGCTCCAGCCACACAAAAATTCCCGCCGCCCCGATCTCCGCCGCCGTGCCGAAGATCACCAAAGCCAATGGCGAAATGCCATAGAGCGCGCCCATGGCGGCGCTGCCGGCAAACCAGAGGATCCCATAGGAGGCGTTGAAAATTCCAAACGCCCGCCCGCGCTTGTTCATCGAAACCACGCGCGCGATGCCCGCGCGCAGGCAGGCATCCTGCGCGCCCATGGCGGCCCCCCAGCAAAGGATCGATGCGATGGCCCACCCGAATCCGCCCAGAAAGCCGAGCGGCAGAGCGGCAACCGCGAACACGGTCGCCAGCACCAGCACAGCCACGCCGATCCGGTCGAACAGTTTGCCGAAAGCCAGCGCGCTCAGCCCGTCCACTGCCATGGCGGCGGCGTAGAGCAAGGGAATGGTTGCAGGCCGGACGATGCCCGCCTGCTGCCAGTGGAACGCCAGCAGGGGAAAATCGGCGAAGCCGCAGGCCAGCAGGCCGGCGGCCAGGGTATAGGTGCGGAAGACCGGCGGGAGTAAAGCGGCGGCCCGCGGGCGAGCTTCGCTCGGCAGTTGAGGGTGGCCGACCTCGCTGCCGCGCCCCGCGAACAGCACGCGCGCCGCCGCCAGCGCCAGCATGGTGGCAAGCCCCGGAATCGCCAGCCGGAGCAGCGCCGGGCCGTAGTGGTGAAACCGCGCCACCACTGCCGCCACCAACAGCGGCCCGAGAACGGCGCCGGTCTGATCGAGCGCGGTGTGCAGTCCGAATCCCCAGCCGTGGCCCACCTGCTCCGTGGCGCCGGAAAGCAGCACGTCGCGCGCCGGGCCGCGCAGGCTCTTGCCCGCCCTCTCGGCCACAATCAGAGCCGCGGCCATGGGCCAGTTGAGCGCCAGGGCCAGCAGCGGCACGGAGACCACCGTCAGCGCGTAGCCGAGAATCGTGAGCGTCCAGTAGGCGCGGGAACGGTCGGCCAGCCGGCCGGAAAAGAAGCGCAGGCCAGCCCCCAGCATCTCGCCAAACCCGGCGATGAAGCCCACTTCCGCCGCGTTGGCGCCGAGATTCTGCAGGAACGGCCCGAGGACGCTGCGGGCACCCTCATAGGTCATGTCGGCGAACAGGCTCACGACGCCCAGGCAGACGATGAAGCGGACGGCGGAAGAGCGGGGATCGTGCCGGAAGAGCGCGGCGCGCATGCCTGCCTATTTCTTGACTAACTTGTCGAGTTCGTTGAACAGCCCGTTGCCTTCGAAGATGTCCCGGTCCATCAGGCTATAAACGTGGTGCGCGAAGATCATTCCATTCGCGTCGATGACATAGACCTGCGGCAGGTCGAAGCGCGGGCTCCGGACATAAGAAAACGCGGCCTGGCCGGTATCGAACAGGATGGGGTACGTGATCTTGTGGCCGGAGATGAACATGTTGACCGAAGTGATGTTATCCGGCGGATTGGCAACCGAAAGAATCGCCACCTTGTCGCCGTATTTCTGTTGAATCCGCTGCAGCACGCCCACGAACGTCGCGCAATGCGGGCAGGTCGTCTGCATGAATTCGAGAACTACCGGCTTGCCGCGATAATCGTACAGGTCGTGGATTTCCATGTGGGAATCCGGCAGGGCGAAGCCGGGTGCGCGGCGCAGGGCCTGCTGCGCGAAAAGGGCGCTGGCACACAGGACTACGGCTGGAATGAAACGCATTGTCCTTTCAAATTAGCACGAGGGCCTGGACCGGTCGCGCCCGGACGCCTACTCCCCCAGGCTCCGCAGCGATTCCTCGTAGGGCGCGCGAGCTACGCCCTTTTCGGTAATGATCGCCGTGACGTAGCGCGCCGGCGTTACGTCGAATGCCGGGTTCTCCACCGGCGTTCCGGCAGGCGCGACAGGATGGCCGAAGACATGCGTGACCTCGGCGGCGGCACGCTGCTCAATGGGGATCTGTTCGCCGGAGGCAAGCGAGAGGTCCAGCGTGGAAACCGGCGCGGCCACGAAAAACGGCACGCCGTTTTCCCGCGCCAGTACCGCCACAGAATACGTGCCGACCTTATTGGCCACGTCGCCGTTGGCGGCGATGCGGTCCGCCCCCACCACCACGCAGCCGATGCGGCCGGATTTGAGGAAATGGCCGGCCATGTTATCGGTAATGAGCGTGGTCGCAATGCCGTCGTGCTGCAATTCCCACACCGTGAGGCGCGCGCCCTGCAGGAAGGGACGCGTCTCATCGGCGAAGACATCGATGCGCTTCCCGGCTTCGACCGCGGCGCGGATCACGCCGAGAGCCGTGCCGTAGCCGGCTGTGGCCAGCGCGCCGGCGTTGCAGTGCGTCAGCACGGTGCGGCCGTCGGGCACCAGCGCCGCGCCGTGGCGGCCGATGGCGCGATTGATGGCGATATCCTCCTCGCGCACCAGCTTCGCCTCCTCCACCAGGCGCCGGCGAATCGCCTCGACCGGCTGCCGGCGAACGCCGGCGTAAACGCGCTTCATGCGCTCGATGGCCCAGAACAGATTGACCGCTGTAGGGCGCGTGCCGGCCAGGGTCTGGCAGATCGAGTCGAAACACCGGTCAAGCTGCGCTTCATCCGCGTGGAGCACTCCCAGGGCAACGCCCATCGCCGCCGCCACGCCAATCGCCGGCGCGCCGCGAATCGTCATGTTGCGGATGGATTCGGCGACTTCGGCATAGGTCCCGCACGTGACGTAAGTCTCTTCGAGCGGCAGGCGGCGCTGGTCGATCATGACCACGCCGGCATCGGTCCATTCAATGGTTTCGACCATGAAGGACTATCTTAACCGGGGATCGCGGATCCGGTTTGGTGGGAAGATTTGAGTATGCGGCTATTCGTGGGGCTGGACCTGCCGGAAGAGATTGTCGACCACCTGGCGGATCTGATCGAGAAGCTGAAACCGTCTGCGCGCATTGCCTGGAGCACGGCAGCCAATCTGCACATCACCACCAAGTTCATCGGCTGGTGGCCGGATGAACGGCTGGATGAGGTGAAGGACGCACTGGCGGCCTTGCCGCGGCGCGCGGTGATTCCGGTGCACATTCGCGGCCTCGGCTTTTTCCCCAATGCGCGCTCGCCGCGCGTCTTTTGGTGTGGCATCGAAGCGCCCGGCCTGGAAGCTCTGGCCGCTGAAACCGACCGTGCCACCGCAGCCCTGGGTATCGAAAGCGAGAAGCGCGGTTTTTCTCCGCATCTCACGCTGGCCCGCATCAAGGAGCCCATCAATCTGCGTCCGCTGCACGACGCCATCGCCGGTCTCCCCTCCACCGATTTCGGCCAGACCAAAGCCCGCCGCTTCTTCCTCTACCAGAGCCAGCTCAGCCCCAAGGGCTCGGTCTACACCAAGCTGGCCGAATACCCCTTCGCGTAGGGCAGGCTGGCAGCCTGCGGCCGGCAGCCCGACTTTCCGTCTCCCCTGCAAAGCCTGCTCACTGTGGTACTGTTTTCTGCATGAGACTGATCGCCGCCGTACTTCTTCTTGCCGGTTTCGCGCTGCCCGCGGGTGGCCCAATCGGATTCCACTACTGGCCCACTTCGCAGCTGCACTCGTTCGCCAAAACCCTGGGACCCAGAATCGGCTCGCAGAAAGTCATCTCGGAGTCGCTGGGAGCCCACGGGAATTACAGTTTCCTCGCGATGTACCGCACCGCCTCGGGAGAGGCCGAGTGGCACGAGAACGTGGCCGATATCATGGTCTTCCAGACCGGAACCGGCACCCTGGTGGTGGGTGGCGAAATCGAGAACGCCCGGACAACCGAGGCGCACGAAAAACGCGGTACCGGCATCCGCGGCGGCATTGAGACCAAGGTCGGGCCGGGCGATATCGTCACGGTTCCCAAGGCCACGCCGCACCAGGTAAAGCTCGAACCCGGCACGCAGATCACCTATTTCGCGGCCAAGGTGACGCAGTAAGCAAGCCCACTGGGCCGTTCGGTTCCGGCTTCGTTTGTGGTGTACTCCCGAAACGGAGCCGCGACCGTCAGGGAGCGGTTGATCGACCCTACCAAACGGGCCGGAGAAGATGCGGAAGCCTCATTCTTTCCAGAACAGCTCTGCGTCGGAACGGCGGACGTAGTTGGCGTCCAAGGCGGCCGGATCCTGCGCGGCGCCGCGGCTGAATCTCTCGGCGGCGATGCACGCTACGGCGCGGGCCAGCGCGCGCGGGGCCGTCACCCGCGGCGCAGGTGGCAACTCTTCGCCAAAGCCCGCGAAATCCGTGGCAATGAATTCCAGATCGCCGGAGGGCAGGGTCCGCAGCCACTCTGACAATCGGCCAACCGTTTCCGCCACCACCGCCCGCCCGGCGGCATCGTACACCGCGCCGTAGATTTCGCCGCGGCGCGCATCCTCGATCACCGCCCGCAGCGGCCGCGAGCCGAATCGTGCCAGCGCTTCCAGATTGGAAACGGCGACCGCCGGCTTTCCGGTGGCCTCCGCCAGCCCCTTGATGCAGGCCAGTCCCACGCGCAGGCCGGTGAACGAGCCCGGGCCGGAAGCGGCAGCAAAGCAATCGATGTCGTCAAGGCGCACTCCGTTTTCGTCCAGCAATTGCCGCAGCCGCGGGTAGATCACGTGTGCGAAGCCGGTGGGCGCATCAAGTGAAACTTCCGTCTCGTTCAGCGCCAGGCTGCCGTGCTCGTGCGTGGTGTCAACCGCCAGAACGAGCGGCCTCACGGATTGATACCGATGCCCGTATCGAGTTCGTACACTTTGCCGTTGGCATTCATGCCGTAAAGGCGCAGGTGGGCCGTGGCGGGGAAATTGACGGCCAGGTCGGGCGGAACGGCGATTTCGCCTTTCTGCCCGGTTGCGACTACGCGATACCCCTGGTGGTCGGCCGCCACGTCGGCCACCCACAACCAGAACATCGAACGGGTGGCGTGCGTCTCGCGCGTGATCTTCACCGAAAAGGGAGCGGGCTTGGATTTGGAAATGTCGCCCGAAGGCTGTTCGATGGAGAACGGCACCTTCGGCGTGTTGGCCTCGATTTCCTGCAGCACGATCTCGCGCGATTCGAACTTGTACGACTTGTTCATGCCCTCTTCGTGGCCCTCGCGCACCAGGTGCAGCACCCAATCGTGCGACCGGTCGGGGGGCTCGCCGGTGAAATGGTCGCCGGAAAACTTCTTCTTCAAGGCCGTTACTTCGCCATCCGCCGGATTCATCCAGACCACGTTGTACGAATGCTTCTCCACTTTCAATTCGATGGGCCCGGGATGTTCGACGTAGACAATGTACTCGGTGTCTTCCAGCGCCACAGCACGGGCGCCATCCACGTCGAAGTAGGGCTCCAGCTCCCAGTAGCGCGTGCCGCCGAAGAGGTCGGCCCACGCCTGAAGAGCTTTGGCGTTCGCCGGACTCTTGGCGGACGCGGTGAGGTACTGGCCATCCATCGTGGAATTCCAGAGGTGATGCCGGAAGCCTTCCGCGTCGGCGTCGGCCAGGCCCGTATTGACGAACGGCACCGCGTAGATCTGGTGTTCGACGGCGTTGACGTTGGAATCGGTGGTGCCGTGAGCGGCAAACGTCTCCCAGCCATCATCCAGCAGCGGTGTGGAGGTGAAGCGCGCGCCGGTGGTGCGCGGGTGCTGGTATGGGTCGGCCTCCTTCAGCACCGCGCCAACTTCTTTAAGCAGGGCGCGGCCGTCGGTGTAGTCGTTGAAACGGTCTGCAATTTCCCAGGTCACGTTCATGGCGGCATAGCGGCCGGCGACAAAGCGCACGAACTGCCGCCGCTCCTGCCAGGTAGGGAAGAGCTTGGTAAGAGTGCCGGCGCCTCCGGCCAGCACCAGGTCGGCAATGAGCCCCTTCTCATTCAGGTACCGGACCCGTCCGTCTAAGCGGCGGAAATAATCCAGGTTCGGCTGGCCGTTGGTTCCAAACTGGCCGCCAAACGACCCCGCCAGAACGAAGCCGCGCAGGTGGGTGAACTTCTCCGCGGCCCGCGCATCGGCCAGTGCGCGGAAGGCGGCGTCGTCGAGGCTGCCGAACAATGGCTCGTCGACTCCCAGCCACAGGTGCGGCTGGTACAGCCCGTTCTTCATTTCGGTGTATTGCCAATGATGGACGTTGGCGGCCTGGATGAACCCCTTGGCATCCGACGCCGCGGCCGTGAAATTGCCCGTCTGGCCGTTCCACCGCGCGATGTTGCTGTTCACCTGGTAGGCCCAGGTCCCGGCTTCCGTGGGAGCAAAGCGCACCACCATGCGCCGCCCGCCATCCCAGTAGCCCGGCAAGGCCATGGTGTGCTGCTGGGGCGAACGGAACTCGACCCGCAGGTCCACCGTCGCGTAAGGATTGGGATGGGCGGCGGCCTCCTGCTCGTTCAATTCGAAAACCATTTCGCAGGGAGTGTAAGCCTGGGTATTGTTGCAGCTGGCTTGCGCGTGGAGCGCCGGCGCAGCGAGCGCCAGGGCGGCCAGGGCCCATCGGTAATGCATACTTCTAGTATCGCCCCACGCCGCCCAGAGGCTGCGTAGCGCAGCCTTTCCGGGCATTCTATTTCCCGACGGTCGCGTTCCAGCCGTCCACCTGGATCTGTGCGCGGGCGCCGCCCAGATCCTTGCGATGGAACGTCGCGGTTACAGTGCGCGTTTCGCCGCCATGCAGCGGGAAATCGTTGTCCTCCCAGATCACCGGAGCCACGTCGCGACCTGCGGCCGTCACGCTGACATGCACGAAAAAGGCCAGATGCGGCGTGGGGTTGGACACCGTGACGCGCTCAACTTCGTCCGTTCCTTTAGACTCCGCGCGTGAGGTCAGCTTGAGCTCGACCTGCGGAAGCCGGTCGAGCGCCGTGAAATTGGCATAGCTGCTGATCGGCGTCGTGTACCAGTTGGAAGCTTTCCAGTCGGAGACATCCGGCTTGGTTGAAAGCCAGTAAAAATTGGAGCTGGCGAGCGCGCCATCCTGGCTGCGCAGTTCCAGCGTAACGAAATAGACATCCGAAAGCCCGGAGATTTCCGGAAGCGAAAACACACGCGTGGAACTGTCCGGCGCGATATCTACGTCCGCCGATTTGGAGAATTTTGGCGATCCATCCAGATTTTCGACCTTCGCCGAAACCGTATATCCGGCCATTGCCTTGTAATAGGAGTTCACGACTACTACCGACCGGTCGTCGTACGAGTACTGCACGTGCAGCGGCTCACAGGCCTTCTTCGCCCCGAAATAGCCTCCGCCGGGCCGCAGATACCAGTCGTACAGGTGCCAGATGATCGAAGGCCATGAGTTGTTGATCATCCACTGGATCACGCCCGTGGCCGCATACTTGTTGCGGCCGTAGGCTTCGAACATGGCGCGCTCACCTTCATACGCCATGAGCTGGCTCTTGCGGACGTAGTCCTGCAGGTTCTTTGCTTTGCCGTAGCGATTTTCGAGCGCCGTCGTGAAAAGTTTGACGGTACGGAATTCGCCGCCTCCTGCATGGTAATTCCAGAAATTGTCGATGGGCCAGAGGTGATCCTTGGGCAGCATCTCTTCCAGGCTGGCGAGTTCGGGAATCGCCGGTCCCGGGCCGGTTTCGGTGTTGAATCCCCAGGCGCCGCCATGGCCCAGGCAAGCCTTAGTGTCGCTTGCCGCCGCCCCATTTCCTTCGCGCGGCGCGCACTGCCCTCCCTCGCTTGCGGGACGCGTCCCCGGATCCTCCAGCCAATAATTCGGAGCGACGTAATCGTAAGGCCCGCTCATTTTGACGCCCGTGATGCCGGCGCCGGGTGTCGTCCGGTCGGAAGCCGAAGAAATGTACGGTGCGGGCCAATGTTCCTCTTCCAGCACCTTCAGATAAACCTTCTCCGCTTCCGGATTGGGCGAATTATCGCTGCCGTACAGGAAAGCGAGGAGACTGGGGTGGTTGCGGATGCGCCGCAGCTGGTCACGCAGCGATTCACCGGCCAGCTTATAATCCTCCGGCTTCCAGTTGCGCCAGCGCTCCCAATAGGAACAGCAGCACCAGCCCGCCATCACGAGCGTTCCCTGGCGGTCGCAGGCATTATAAAAGTGCTCGTTCATGAGCTTGCCTTCCAGGCGGACGGTGTTGAGGTTCATGTCGCGCACGTAGCGCAGTTCGTCGTCCTCGCGCGCCGGAGAGAAGCGCAGCAGCATGTCCTGCGTCCAGCCGCCACCGCGAATCAGAATCTTCTGGCCGTTGATGTAGAACAGCCGGTGCTTCTGTGCGTCCAGCTCCGAAGTGACTCTGCGGATGCCGAAGTCGACGGCCTCCGTGTCGGAAATCTGCTTATCGGCGATGAACTGAAACGCGGCGCGGTAGAGGTTTTGCGGCCCGAGCGGGTAGGGCCACCAGAGATGCGGATGCCGGAGCGTGGCCGGCTCCAGTTCCACCCGCATGGTTTGCTTCGGCGCCAGCTTCACCTGGCGCATGGAAACGGTATCGCCCGCCGCCGCCGTCACCGTGCCGACCACTTCCCGATCGGTAGCGTTGCGCAGCTCGGTCGCGAACTTCAGAGTGGCAACATCGTGCTCCAGATCCAGGTCCGTCAGAACCTGCGAATGCCGCACCGCCACCGGTCCGGTCATCGCAATATACACGTCGCGCACCAGCCCCATGTCCTTGTCCGGCGGCATGGGGTTCCAATCCACGAACGTGATGGTCAGATCATGCTCGGTGGGCGGGAAGACTTCCACCGCCAGCACATTGGCGCCGCTGACCCGCGCAAACTCCGTAATGTCGAATTCGAACATCCGGTACATGCCGGCAGCCTGCTCCGCGCTGGCAATCTGGTGCCCGTTGAGCCAGATGTTCGCCCGATAGTTGATGGAATCGAAGTTCAGCCAGATGGCCTTGTCCTTAGCCGTCGACGGCAGCCGGAATTCGGTTCGAAACCACCACGATTTCGCGAAGGGGCTGTCGGCGGGCATTGGCAGATTGGAGAAATTCTGGCCCACGTTGTAGCTCACGCCTGGATAGGAGCGGAGGTTCATGCCGAAATCGGGATCTGGGTAAACCCCGTTCGCCACCAGGGCGGCGATCACCGTGGAAGGAACCGAAGTAGCGTACCAGTCTCGCGGCTGAAAGGCAGCAGTGGAAAGAACCGAGCCATTCTCCGCCACACGCGCAGAGGATTGAATGCGCCAGTCGCGGTCGAGACTGAGGCGCGTGGAAGCCTGGGCCAGCAAAACCGGGCAGATGGCGGCCAGAAACAGACAACGCATACGATCGCACGGTAACACGCGGCGCCTGAGGCTGGGCGCCCAATCCGGGCCGCGGCCGTATCGGGCGGTATCGAAACTCGCGGGAGTTACCCGACAAATGCGATGACGTCCACTTCGATCTTCGCTTCCGGCATCGGCAGAGCAGCCACGATGATGGTGGTGCGGGCGGGCTTGGCCTCGCCGAAGAACTCAGAGTAGACCTCGTTCATCGGCTTGAAATCGGAAGCCTTCGTCAGGTATACGCCGCAGCGGACCACCTGCGCCATGGACGCGCCGCAGCCCTCGAGGATCTTCTGAATATTGCTCAGAACCTGCCGGGTTTCAGCCTGAATGCCGCCGGGAGTCAATTGGCCGGTAGCTGTATCCAGCCCCACCTGGCCGGAAACGTAGACGCAGTCCCCGGCCTTCACGGCGGGCGAATAGGGGCCGCGCGGGGTGGGCGCGCCGGGAATAGTGAGCCGTTCGATCATTTAGTGTCCCTCCGCTTCCAAGAAACGTTCCACTTCAATAGCCGCCATGCAGCCGGCGCCCGAGGCGGTGATGGCCTGGCGGTACACACGGTCCTGCACATCGCCGGCGTGGAAGACGCCCGCGATGTTGGTGCGGGCGCCGCCCTTCGAAAGAATGTAGCCGTCCGGATCGGTTTCGATCTGCCCTTTGAAAATGGCGGTATTGGGAATGTGCCCGATAGCGACGAAGAAGCCATCCACGTCCTGCTCCCAAGCCTCCCCCGTCTTGAGATTGCGCAGCCGGACGGCCGTAACCAGGTGCTGGGAAGGGTCGAGAATGTCTTCCACAACGGTGTTGGTCAAGAAACGGATTTTGGGATTGTGGTGCGCGCGGTCGAGCATGATCTTGGACGCGCGGAACTCGTCGCGCCTGTGCACCAGCATGACCTCCCGGCCGAAGCGCGTGAGGAAGTTCGCCTCTTCCATGGCCGAATCGCCGCCCCCCACCACCATGATTTTCTTATCTCGGTAAAAGAACCCGTCGCAGGTGGCGCAGGAGCTGACGCCGTGGCCGATGAGCTTCTGCTCGTTGGCCAGGCCGAGCCAGCGGGCGGAAGCGCCGGAAGCGATGATGACCGTTCGCGTCTCGATCCATTCGCCTTCCACATTGACGCGGAACGGGCGGGTGGAAAAATCGGTGTCGAGCACGGCGCCGTGCAGGAATTCGGCGCCGAAGTTCTGCGCCTGCTTTTTCATGTTTTCCACCAGGTCGGGGCCGTTGATCCCTTCCGGAAAACCGGGGAAATTCTCCACCAGGGTGGTAAGCGAAAGCTGGCCGCCCGCCTCGTGCCCGCTCACCACGAGCGGCTTGAGATTGGCGCGGGCGGTGTAGATGGCCGCGGTGTTTCCGGCACACCCGGACCCGATTATGACGACGTTACGCATGACTGGAAGGGCAGAACAACAGGTTAGCACGCAAAGGCTTAGCTGTCAGCGTTCAGCCAACAGCTATCGTTCCGCCGCCAGCGCCGGTTTCAGTCCCAGGCCGCACTCGGCGTGCACGGCCTGCACCGCTTTTTCCAGCCCGTCCCGCGCCACCACCACCGCGATGGTCAGCTCGCTCGATCCCTGCGCGATGGCGATGATATTGACTTGCGCCTGGGCAATGGCGGTGAAGATCCGGCTGGCAAGTCCCGGCTTGCCCTGCATGCCT
>DATJMP010000173.1:0-5108 GCA_035508655.1 Bryobacteraceae bacterium | reverse complement strand
GCGTTACCATATCCGCTTATGGGCACGTACCTGGCTTTCGACCTCGGCGCGGAAAGCGGACGCGCCATCCTGGGCTGCCTGTCGCACGGCCAACTTGCGATCGACGAGTTGCACCGCTTCCCCAACACGCCGCTGCGTGAGGCCGACGGTCTTTTCTGGGACTATACCCGCCTCTGGCACGAAATCCAGCACGCTCTCCACCTCGCGGTAACCGGGCGGCGCACCGCGCTCGACGGCATCGGCGTCGATACCTGGGGTGTCGATTTCGGCCTTCTCGGACCGGATGGAACCCTGCTTGAGAAGCCCCGCCACTACCGCGACTCCCGCAACGCCGCCGCTATGGGCGAAGTGCTCCGCCAGGTGCCGCGCGAAGAGCTGTTCCAGGCCACCGGCGTGCAGCTGATGCAACTCAATACCCTGTTCCAGCTCTATGCCATGCACATGGCCGGCTCGCCTGCCCTGGCCGCGGCGCGGCGCCTGCTGAACATGCCGGACCTCATCAACTACGCCCTCACCGGCGAGGCCCGCTCCGAAATCACCATCGCCAGCACCACCCAGTTTTTCAACCCCTGCACCATGACCTGGGCCACGGACCTTCTCCGCCGGCTTGGCCTGCCCACCGCCATTCTCGCGCCTCTCACCGAGCCGGGAACGCGTCTGGCCGGCATGATCGACCCGCCGCACGTACCGGTCTATTGCGTCGGCGGCCACGACACCGCCTCGGCGGTTGCGGCGGCGCCGGCCGATGGCTGGCAGAACTGGTGCTACATCAGCTCTGGAACGTGGTCTCTCATGGGCCTCGAACTGGACCGCCCCATTATCAACGAGGCCTCTCGCACCGCCAATTACACCAACGAGGTCGGCGTAGGGGGAAAAATCCGCTTCCTGAAAAATATCGCCGGCATGTGGCTCATCGAGGAGTGCCGGCGGGCATGGCGTCTGGAAGGTGTTGAGTACACTCATTCCGAGCTGATGCGCATGGCCGCCGCAGCGCCCTTCCGCTCGGCCATCGATCCGGACGCGTTCCTGGAACCCGGCGACATGCCGCGCAAAATCGCGCAACATTGCCGCGCCTGCGGCCACGAGCCTCCGGCTTCCCACGGCGAGTTCGTACGCACCATCCTGGAGAGCTTGGCGCTGCGTTACTGCGAGGTGCTGGACAACCTGGAGCGGATCTCCGGCCGAAAAATCGAGGTGATCCACATCGTGGGCGGGGGTTCGAAAAACCGTCTTCTCAACCAGATCGTGGCCGGCCGCACCGGCCGTCTCGTGATCGCCGGACCCTCCGAAGCCACTGCCATCGGCAATATCCTGGTGCAGGCCTTGGGTGCCGGCGAACTCAGCGGCCTCGACGAAATCCGCGCTGTCGTCCGCCGATCGTTCGCGCCCGAGGTATTCCAACCACACTCTTAGAGACGGTTCCGTTGCCTCGGAGAGGCGCTTCGGCGGCCTCGCCTTCACCACCAGATCGGCCGCGTAAGCGCGGTGCAAAATCCAGCTCCGAGGAGGCCCGTGGAAACAAATTTCTTAACGCCACCTCGTCGCCACGGGCTCCTCAGCAGTCTGAGCGCTTGGCAGATCTCTGCCGCGCTGCTCTTAGCGGTTCACCGTTAACGGCTTGGCCAGTTGAAACTTAATCGGCGTCTCGCAAGCCAAGGTTAGGTTCCGCCTGCTCGTCGCGGCGGCCCCGGCCGTCCCGGCGCCGGCACCCACTGCGGCCCCGATCAATGCGCCTGCGCCACCACCCGCGATCGCGCCGATGACCGTACCTCCAGCCCCGCCTCCGCCGATCCATCTCAAGTTATGCCCTCTCCTGCGCTTTCCGGCGAAGTCATCTCCAGTTGTCGCTATGCTGTAGACACGGCCGTTAGCCTTAATCGCATCCAGGCGAAGCGCAATTCTGGCCCTCCCCTTCAGACGGCCGGCTTGCTTCGAACCGATAACCGTGCCCTGGCAGCGTGACCCACGGGGCAACACAACCTTGCCTTCTGCCACCACCGGCTGCACCAGCGTACAGGCAAACTGCGAGCCGGGCTGGTTTCGCGTGCTCACCGGTTGATCGAGCCGCGCGACAATCGTGCTGCCCGTGGGCACGGTAATCGCCCTTCCCGCGGGAACCGTCGCGGCAACGATCAATGCCGCCAGAGGCAGCATGAGAGAAGAATATCGAGACATGGGAAATTTTGATCTCCTATGCTGATCTTCGGTGCAATTTTGAGCCCCCAGCAGTGTAAGCGATTGGCCTACTTGACTTTTCGAATGAGCGTTGCGCCCGACGGATGCCGACAAAAGAAAAAGCCGCGACCGTGAGGACGCGGTGCCACAGAATATCGGCACAACTCCCTCGCGGTCGCGGCTCAGATAATCGAATGCGTGATGTTTAGCCCTTTACGGCTACCGGCGCCAGGTCGCGGCTGGCAATCACGCGGTCGATCATGCCGTATTCCACCGCCTGCAGCGGCTCCATGATGTAATCACGGTCCACATCCTTGGCGATGCGATCGACCGGCTGGCCCGTAGCGTCAGCCAGCATGCCATTCAGAATCTCGCGCATGCGCAGGATCTCGCGGGCATAAATATCGATATCCGCCGCCTGCCCCGCCAGCCCCTGCATGGAGGGCTGATGGATCATGATGCGGGAATTCGGCAGGCTGAAACGCTTCCCCTTGGTGCCCTTGGCCAGCAGCACCGCCGCCATCGACGCTGCCTGCCCCACGCAGATCGTTACGATATCCGGGCGGATAAACGCCATGGTGTCCAGAATCGCCAGCCCGGCCGTGATCGACCCGCCTGGCGAGTTGATGTAAATCGAAATGTCTTTTTCAGGATCTTCCGCTTCCAGGAACAGCAACTGCGCGATGATCAGATTCGCCACCTGGTCATCGATCGGCGTGCCGAGGAAGATGATGTTTTCTTTGAGCAGACGTGAATAGATGTCGTACGCGCGCTCCCCTCTGGAGGTCTGTTCGACCACCATGGGGACGAGGACTGATTGTCCCATCGAGCCTCCGGATACTTGAAATGATGCCGCCAGTCGGCGGGCGGATTCAAACACTCCAACCGGCCCAGTTGCAAGCCGGCTGACGACCCGGTTTCAGGCCCGTTTAGCCGCGGCCGACTTCCTGGCCTTGCCCTTCTTCGTCATCGCCAGCGCCTTCTTTTTCATCTCCAGCGCTTTGGCCAGGTCCGCGATGGTGTTCCGCCCCAAATAATCCATGATACGCGAACGGAGGTTGATCCAGCTATCGTGCATGGAGCACGGCATCTCATCCGAGCACTCGGATAGTCCGCTGGCGCACTGCTGGTAGGGCGCCAGGCCATCCAGCGCCTCGACAATGTCGAGCAGCCGGATTTCAGAAGGGTCGACCCGGAGGGCGAATCCGCCGGTCGGTCCCTTGCTCGAGCGCAGCAATCCCTTACGGGCCAATTGCTGCAGGATCTTGGCTAAGAAGTGCGCGGGAATGTCTTCCTGCTCCGCGATGTTCTTAACCATGGCGTATTTGCCTTCCGACACTTGGGCGAGATACACGAATGCGCGGATCGCGTACTCGGCCGAACGAGAATAAATCATCCAATCCCCCGGTTGAAATCGGAGTAACGCTACGTTGTTATCTTAAAATGTTATTTGCCAACACGCAAGTAGGTTGTTTCCGCACAAATGGTAGTACCATACCGCAGGTTTCCCCACATACTGCAAACGGACTAGGCAGTATTGCCCACCAGGCGAATTTGTGGTAACGGTCCGGCGTTCCGACGCATCATTGTTTTGCAAAGGGAAAAATCTGTGAGCGTAACGCGCCGTACTCTGCTGTCTGCCATCCCTCTGCTGCCTGCGCTCCGCGCCCTCCGGGCCCAGGAGCAAAAGCCGAGTTTCTCCACCGACGTCAAGGTCGTGAATGTCTTCGCCACCGTCCGCGATAAGAAGGACGAGATCGTGAAGGATCTGACGAAAGACGATTTCCTGATCGACGAGGACAATCACCCGCAAACCATCAAGTATTTCTCCCGCGAGAGCGACCTGCCCCTCACCGTCGGGCTGCTGGTCGATACCAGCGGCAGCACCCGCCGCGTCCTTCCCGACGAGAAAGACGCCAGTGACCGTTTCCTCACCCAGGTGCTGCGCCCCGAAAAAGACGTGGCCTTTTTAATCCATTTCGATTTCGAAGTCGAGCTGATGCAGGACGTCACGAACTCCCGCGACGCTCTGGAAAAGGCCCTGCGCCAGCTTGATACCGCTCAGAACCGGCCGCCAAACAATGGTGGCGGCTATCCCGGCGGAGGCGGCGGCTACCCCGGCGGCCGCGGCCGCGGCCGTGTCGGCGGAACACTCCTGTATGATGCCGTCTTCCTCGGTTCGGACGAAATCATGCGCAAGCAGACCGGCCGCAAGGCCCTGATCATGCTTAGCGACGGCGAAGACCGCGGCAGCAAAAAATCTCTCTTCGGCGCCGTCGAGTCTGCCCAGCGAGCAGATACCCTCATCTACACCATTCTGTTTACCGATCCCGATGCCGGCTTCAACAATTTCGGCGGCTTCGGCGGTCCGCGCATGGGCCGGCGCGGTGGCATGGGCTATCCCCGTGGTCCCATGAATAGCGAGAATGGTAAGAAAGTAATGGAACAACTAGCCCGCGAAACCGGCGGCCGGTTCTTTGAGGTCTCCCACAAAATGCCGATTGGGAAAATCTTCGCCGTGATCGAAGAGGACTTGCGCAACCAGTACAGCATCGGCTACACCTCCGACCAGCCGTCTGGCCCCGGCTACCGTCACATCCACCTCACCACCAAACAAAAAGGCCTCACCGTCCAGACCCGCGAAGGCTACTACGCCTCGTAGCGACGCCGTTCCGATCGGCCCCGGCTCCGTTCCGAGCCGTGAACGTAAGTGAGCGTTTCGCGGGGAGGACTTCAGCAGGGTATACAATGATTCCTAACCCTCCGTGCCATGCACGAGAGAGCGGGCCCGGTCCGCCGGCCCTGGGAACGAGATGGGAAATCCTCAAACCGCCGGGACGGCGCCTTCGAAAACTCCGTCCCTGGCAACCGTGATCCGGACGATTTTTCTGAAGGGCCCTGACGATGCCGGCGACCGCTTCCTTATCGCCCGG
>DATJMP010000172.1:0-3384 GCA_035508655.1 Bryobacteraceae bacterium | reverse complement strand
GTCGTTGAACCAGAGGAAGAGCGGAGGATAGGCCGGCCGGGACACGAGACGGTGTGAGAAACGCAGGCTACAGATTGTGCTTGCGGAGCTTGTCGCGGAGGGTGGAAAGGCTCATGCGGAGGTCGCGGGCGGCCTGGCTCTGATTGCCGCCGGCCTTGAACACCGCGTCTTCCAGCATGTGCCGCTCGACGCAGGCGACGACCTCATCGAAAGAAAGGTCCTGCTGTTCGCGGCAGACCTCGCATTGGCGGGACCAGGCTGCCGCGGCCCCGGCGCCTTCCCAGCCGGCAAGGAGTTCGGCGGGTAGCTCGGATTCCTCGATGGCGCCGGCGCCGAAAAGACAGATGCGCTGGATGACGTTGCGCAGCTCGCGGATGTTGCCGGGCCATCCATAGCGGACCAGGGTGTCGCGGGCGCGGTCGGACAGGGAGAGCTCGCGGTCGGGACCGAAGTGGCGGAGCAGGTATTCCGCGATCGCGGGAATGTCATCGCGGCGTTCGCGGAGCGGCGGAATGGCTACGGGCATGACGTTGATGCGGTAGTAGAGGTCGGCGCGAAAGGCGCGGCGTTCGACTAAGGACTTCAGGTCCACCTTGGTGGCGCAGATCAAGCGGCTATCGACGCGGATGGGGGTGGTGCCGCCGACGCGGAGGATTTCATGCGCTTCCAGAGCGCGCAGCAACTTGGCTTGAAGCTCGATGGGGAAATCGTCGATGTCGTCGAGGAAGATGCTGCCGCCGCTGGATAATTCGAACAAGCCTTTTTTTTGCGCGATGGCGTGGGTGTAGGCTCCCTTTTCGTGACCGAAGAGTTCGCTTTCGAGCAGCTCGCGGGGCAGGGATGCCAGCCCGACCTTCACGAGCGGGCGGGCGGCGCGCGGGCTCTCCTGGTGAACGTACTCCGCCAGCAGTTCCTTCCCGACGCCGGTTTCGCCGATCAGAAGGACGGCTCCCTCGGTCCGCGCCATGGCGCGCAGACGAGAGAGGATCTGGAGCATCGCCGGGTTGCCGGTGAGGATGACGCCAGACGCCGTGGGTAGGTGGGAGATCGACATGGCTAAACGGCCGTGTCCAAGTATAGCTCCAGCTGCTGGCCGCCAGCCTGATGCAAGAAGGTTTCAGCGGTTCTTTTTCCTGGTGAAGACGTGGAAGGTGACGGTGTCCCAGGCGTTGTGAATGCCGATGAAGAGGAGGAGCAGGGCGGCGGCGCCTACGCCGAACAGGGCTTCGCGCGGGTCGAATTGAGCGGCGTACGCGGAAACGGCCAAGGTGATATATGCGGCGAAGGGGAGCAGGGAGTGGAATAACCAGTCCTCAAACTCGGGACGGTACACGGCCTGCGTCCGCATGCGGCGGGTGACGATGGCGGCGTACAAGATGCCGCCGAGTCCCATGAGGCCCCAAAGGACGGCGACGGCGCCGACGGTTTCCCAGGGAGCGCAAAGAATGCCTGAGAGCGCGAGGACGGCGCCGAAGTGAATGATGTTCGGGGTGGCAAACGCGTTGCCGGCGTCCGCGTCCGGCCGTGACGTGGGCAGGTTGCTGATGAGGCTCATCACGACGAACTGCAGACCGATCAAGGCACCGGCGGAGGAACCGACGATTACGTAAAAGTTTTGCCAGCCGGCGAGTGGTGTCATACAGTGCTACTTCGATTTGAGCGAAGCCATAGCTTCGTTGGCCTTCCGGATGGGGATGGGCTTGAACCAGGTGACCACGGAGCCGACGTGGAGGTCGTTGTACATGAATTTATGGCTGTGTCCCTTTTAGTTTACTCAGGCTTGCTGCTTCCCACCAGGCGGCGCTCACTCGCTCGCGATTTTGGGCAAGGGGCTTGGTAATGGCTCAGAGCTAGCGTGCATCCTGGGCCCTCCCTTTCCATATCCCGCCAGTTCCACGCCAGTAGGAAACAGCGGAATGTAGAGTGCAGCCCAGATAGAAGACGGTTACGGCGGGCAGCAACGGCGCCAGGAACCAGGGAGCGCGATAGAAGCGCAGGGCGGGGAAGTAGCTGGCGGACATCAGCAGCCAGGCGCAGGCTCCCAGGCCGGCGGCCGGCTGCGGCGCAAAAAGAGTAAGCAGCGGCGGAGCCAGGAAGGTCAGGGCCAGGCCGAGCGCAGTGCCGGCAAGCAGCAGCGCGGAATGGCGGAGCTGTGTGAAGGCGGTGCGCGAAATCATGTGCCCAACCTCGCGGAACGTAGCATACCGACGAATGCTGGTTGTGCCGGCGCTGAGGCCGAGCCATACTCGGCCGCCGCGGCGCTTGACGGCGCCCGCCAGCGCGCAATCGTCGATCAACTGGCCGCGAATGGCTTCCATGCCGCCAACACGTTCGAGCATCTCACGGCGGATCAGCATACAGCCTCCTGCAGCGCCGGCCGTCCGGTGACTCCGCCTGCGAACCCACGCCGGCGGATACAGCAGGAAGAAGAAAAAAACGAATGCGGGGATGAGCGCGCGCTCGGCATTGCTGCGGCAGGCGAGCGTCGCCATGAATGAGACCAGGTCGTAACCTTCGGCCATGCGGCCGGAGAGGACTTTGAGGTTGTCCGGTGGATGGACGATATCGGCGTCGGTCAACAGCAGCGCATCGGCGACGAATGGCGCCTGGCGAATGCCTTCGGCGATGGCCCAGAGCTTTCCGGTCCACCCCGCGGGAAGAGGGCGCGCACGAACTACTGTGAGGAGCGCGGGTGGCGCAGCGGAGCGCGCGGCTTCGGCAGTGCCGTCGGAGCTTTCGTCATCAACCAGCACGATGTGGAAGCGGCCGGTGTATTGCTGCCGGGCGAGGGATGCGACGGCGCGTGCTACCACGTCGGCTTCGTCGCGGGCGGGAATGATGGCGAGGATAGCGGACGAGGCCGTGGCGGGCTGCGGCGCCGGCGCTTCCTGTTCGCGAGAGAATTCACGCCAGAAGCCGCCGCGCAGGGCGATCAGATAGAGCCAGATGGCCAGGCAGCAGGAGGCCGCGACGATGGCGAACATGAAAGCATTTTAGCGATCAGCTAGCAGTTATTCCGGCCGGCACGCGATTCATGGTAGCCTTACAGCCAGCATTAATCCCCCAAAAAAGTACAGAGCCAGTCTTCGCGTCTGAGATCGCTTTTGGCAAAGGGACGGACGATGATGGGTCCAAATCAAGAAATGAAGGTGACGGGTGAAGTTCCGTTCGAGACTTCCGAACTCGAGGTTTCAGGAAACACTGTATTCATCCGCCGCTACGGAAAGGGGCCGGCCATTCTGATGGACCACGGCTTTCCGCGCACAAGCTTGATGTGGCGATTCCTCGCGCCGAAACTTGCCGCGAACCACACCGTGATCTGCGTCGACCTTCGGGGCTACGGCCAAAGCGGAATACCCGAGTCCACAGACGACCACTTTCCGT
>DATJMP010000171.1:0-5155 GCA_035508655.1 Bryobacteraceae bacterium | reverse complement strand
CGGCAGCATCGGGTTCTGGCAGAACAGCGACGGGCAGAACCTCATCACGGGAGCGAATGGCGGCTGGTACTCGCACAACCTGGCGAACTGGTTGGCAACGCAGTTCCCGTATCTGTACGGTTCGCGGAGCTCCAACGACCTGACCAACAAGACCAACCAGGATGTGGCCAACCTCTACATGAGCTTCTTCGGTGAATCATCGAAGACCGACGCGCAGATCATGTCGGCAGCTCTCTCCTGCTACTTCACCAGCTCGCAGCTCGGTGGCAATAGTGGGGGTCAGTGGGGCTTCAACTCCTCTTCGAACGGAACGGGATCGAAATACTATAACGTGTCCAGCTACGGATCAGCCATCGGGCTGTCCAATAACCAGTCCTATACCGTGATGCAGCTCTTGCAGCAGTGCAACACGTCGAAGCAGAACGGAACGTACAACGGGACCGTCTGCGGAAGCATCTTCAGCGGGATCAACCAGTCCGGGAAGATCTACTAATGCGCTGACCGCGAGGTTTGTTTCCTCGCAAGGACCGCTCCCTTCAGTCGCGGCTCCGATCAGGGCCGCGACTGAAAGGAGCGGTCTTGCCGGATAAGAAACGAAATCATGCGGTCGAGGACCTGGCGCTGGACCCGAGTAACAGCGCTTTTTTGGGGCTACGAAAAGCAGTCCCGAGCCGATGGAACCGCGCTACCATAGGCCGGTGATCCTGGGCACCTTGCACCACAGTTGGCGGGTTCTGGCCCGGACTCCAGGCTTCACGCTGGCGGCTGTGGGGGCCCTGTCGCTGGGCATTTCAGCGTCGGTGGCGATTTTCTCCGTGGTGGATGCCGTGATGCTCCGCCCGCTCCCGTACTCTCATCCTGCCGGTCTGGCGCTGGCTTCGTCGCTGCGCGAGCCCTTTTCCTACCCGCGCTTCCAAGTTATGGAGGAGAAAAGCCGGTCGTTCGAAGCTGTCGGCGCGTTTACCAGCGAAGTGTTCAACCTCACCGGACAAGGCGCTCCGGAGCAACTTGCCGCGGCACGCGTTTCCTGGCAATTCTTCCAGGCGCTCGGGACCCGTCCGATTCTCGGCCGCGCTTTCCGTTCCGACGACGACCGTCCCGGCGCCCGTGATGTGACGCTGCTGACCTACCGGTTTTGGGCCCGCCGCTTCGGCTCGAGGGCAGATATCATCGGGCAGAGCGTGACGCTGGGCGGCCGGGATTTCACAATCATCGGCGTGCTACCGGACGATTTCCGCTTCGCCCCTATGGGCGCCGATGTGGACGTCTGGGCCGCGAAGGTCTTCGAGCTCAGCCTCACCACTCCTTCTTCGGTGCAGGCTGGCGCCGGGTTCTTGACAGCAGTGGCGCGCCTTCGTCCAGGAGTAGACCTCGCGCGCGCGCAGGCGGAACAGGACACGCTTGGCAGCCAATATCGCGCGGCTTATCCGAACCATCCGGATAGCGATCCCCGCCTTCGCATTGAGGTCGCCCCTCTGCAGCGCGCGATTGCCGCCGATCTTCGTCCGGCGCTGTTCCTGTTGTTGGCGGCGGTCGGGCTTCTGCTGCTGATCGCCTGCGCCAACGTGGCCAACCTGCTGCTTTCTCGCGCGGCCGCAAGGGCGGGGGAAATGGCCGTACGGACGGCCCTCGGCGCCTCGCGCGCGGCGATCGTCCGCCAACTCCTCACGGAAAGCCTCCTCCTGGCGATGGCGGGCGGCGCGGTCGGACTGGCGATAGCTTCGTGGGGAACGCAGTCCCTCGTTTCCCTCAGCCACAGCGCCGCGCTGGAACTTGCCGGTGCGAAAGTCGATTCCGGAGTGGCTCTGTTCGCGCTTGTAATCTCGGTGGCCAGCAGCGTCTTGTGCGGACTGGCGCCCGCTCTGCACCTGTCGAAACCCGACCTGTACGCCGCTCTGCGCGAGGCCGGCCGTACCCCTATCGGCACGCGCGGCAGGTGGGCGCGCGGCACATTCGTGGTCGTGCAGGTGAGCCTCTCCGTGGTTCTCCTGGTGGCTTCCGGACTGCTCCTTCGCAGCCTTATCCGTCTGCGCACGAACGATCCCGGGTTTCGTTCCGATGGCGTCCTCACTATGCGGATCGCCCTGCCCGTCACGCGCTACAACACCAAGCCCGCGTTGATCCATTTCTACGAGCAGGTTCTGGATGCGGCTCAGACCGTGCCGGGGGTTCGCGCCGTGGCCATATCTTCCGCACTCCCCCTGGATCCCACCCGCCTCTCCCCCGCGCTCATGGAAGGCCAGCCGGCGGTTCCCCTGGCCCAGCGGCCGGTGGTTCACATCCAGACGATCAGTCCTGACTACGGCGCTGTTCTGGGCGTACCGCTTCTCCGCGGCCGTCGGTTTACGCCCCATGACGATGCGCAGGCACCCGTGGTGGCGATCGTCAACCAGAAACTGGCCAACCGCTTCTGGCCGGGTGAAGAGGCCATCGGGAAGCGAATCTGGATCGGCCGCCTGACGACGCCAGCCCAGGTGGTGGGCGTCTTCGGTGACGTAAAAAACCAGGCGTTGGCCTCCAGTTCCGAACCGGAAATCATGCTGCCCTTTCCGCAATTGCCCTGGCCGCTCCTGCACCTCAGCCTGCGTACTTCGTTGGATCCGCACAGCCTTGCCGCAGGCGCGCGAGAGCGCGTCCTGACAATCGACAAAGACCAATCCGTCACCGACGTGCGAACGCTCGAAGAGCGAATGGCAGCCGCCGGAGCGCAGCCGCGCTTTCACATGTTTCTTCTGGGTGTGTTTTCGGCGGCGGCACTGCTTATCGCAGTGGTCGGGGTGTACGGCGTCACGGCTTATTCCGCGGCCCAGCGCACGCGGGAGATGGGATTGCGTATCGCGCTGGGAGCCTCCAGAAGAGACATCCTGGCGCTGGCCTCCCGCCAGACGCTGCGGCTGGTGATGGCAGGGATCGCGCTGGGCCTTGCCGCCGCATTGACGCTGACGCGGCTGATGGCCGGCTTCCTCTATGGCACATCGGCCACCGACCCTCTCGCCTTCACAGCGGCCCCGCTGCTCTTCGCGGTGGCGGGGGCCTTGGCTACGTATATTCCCGCCCTTCGAGCCGCTCGCGTCGATCCTTGCCAGTCTCTGCGGCACGAGTGAGCCGCGGATAATAGAGTCAGAAGACCGTGACCCCTTTGTTCGACAGTGAACCCCTGCCGCCGTCCCGCGAGCCGCTCGAGGAAGGAGCAGTGCTGCTGCGGGCCTTCGCCACGGAGCACGCGCCGGCGCTCCTCGCCGAAGTGGATCGCATCGCACGGGCGGCGCCTTTCCGCCACCTGGTGACGCCGGGCGGTTACACCATGTCGGTCGCCATGACCAATTGCGGCCGCGTCGGTTGGATTTCCGACCGCACCGGCTACCGCTACGATCCCGTCGATCCCGATACCAGCAGACCCTGGCCCGGCATCCCGGCGGCGTTCCTGGACCTCGCGGTGCGCGCCGCCGCCGAAGCGGGGTTCGCCGGATACGATCCCGATGCCTGCCTCATCAACCGCTACGCCGCCGGCGCAAAGCTCGGCCTCCACCAGGATCGCGACGAGAAGGACGCCTGGGCGCCGATCGTCTCGGTCTCGCTGGGTCTTCCGGCTGTGTTCCTGTGGGGTGGCCGGCGAAGGTCCGACCCGGTGCGCCGCCTGCGCCTGGAACACGGCGACGTTGCCGTCTGGGGCGGTCCCGCGCGTTTCGTCTATCACGGGGTCTCGCCGTTGCGCCAGGGCGAGCATCCGCTCACCGGCGCTACCCGCATCAACCTGACCTTTCGAAAAGTCTTCTGACGCTCAGTTTCTGGCTGCTGCCATTTCGGTGACCAGGTCCCAGACAAATTGCACGAACGGGTAAATCGATGGTTCGGCCAGCCGCTCGACGTCGCTGTGCGCGCCGTGATTGACGCTGTTTTCCCGAGTCTCCGCCGGGCCGATGCCGTACGATTGCTGGCCCTTGGCCCGAAGTTGCGCCTTGTCGCTGGCGCCCGTGGACATGGTCGGCAGCACTGTCACGCCGGGGTACATGCGCTTGCTCACACTTTCGATCACCCGGTACATTTCGGTATCCAGGCGCGCGGCAGGAGAGAACGGGCGGGTCATCGGAATCGGCACGATCTTCACCTGCGGATCATTGATCACCTTCGCCATCTCGGCGTAAAAATTCTCGATGTTCTCA
This sequence comes from Bryobacteraceae bacterium, assembly GCA_035508655.1. GTDB lineage: Bacteria > Acidobacteriota > Terriglobia > Bryobacterales > Bryobacteraceae > DATGMB01. Next base: position 992 of record DATJMP010000171.1, on the reverse strand, counting down.
TCGGGCAGCGCCCGGATATCCAGCGTAGCTTCGGCCTCGGAAGGAATCACGTTCGCGCCCACGCCGGCTTTGAGCATGGTGGGAACCACCGACGTCCGCAGCATGGAATAGGCCTGCGGCTCGTGTTCCCGCAGATACTGCTGCGCCGCGTCAGCCGTCCGCGGGTTCAGCAGCGCATTGTAGCGGGCGGCTTTCTCCGGCGTGCTGATGGTGGCGAGCTTTTCGAAGTACGTACGCGTAGTGTCGTTCAGCCGCATCGGCGTCTGCCAGCGGCCGACCTTCTCCACCGCGGCGCCCAAGTGGATCAGCGCATTGTCCATGCGCGGCACCGACCCATGCCCAGAAGTTCCCGTGGCCACCAGACGCACGCGCGCCGGAACCTTCTCCGCCGTGCCGACCGTCATCGTCACCACTTTGCCGCCTTCGATGGTGCCGCCCCCGCCCTCCGTCAGGGAATATTCGGCGTCGATCTCGTCATAGTGATGCTTCACCATGAAGTTGATGCCCACGCCTGTCGTGTCCGCTTCTTCGCCGGATTCCGCCAGAAAGATCACGTCCCGGTCCAACGCCACGTGATTGCGTTGGAGGAGCAGCATGGTGAGCAGGTCTGCCGCCAGCACCGGCTTGTCGTCCACCGATCCGCGCCCCCACACGTAGCCATCCCGGAGGATCGCGCCGAAAGGATCCATCGGCCACTTCTCCCGCTGCACCCCCACCACGTCCGTGTGCGCCAGAATCAGCAGCGGCCGTTTCGACCCGTTGCCCTTAATGCGCGCCACCAGGTTGGCCCGCGCCGGGTCCTGGGCGAAGGTCCGGGTGGGGATGCCGTTGGCTTCGAGCACCTTGCGCAGGTATTCCACGGCCTTGGTCTCGTTGCCAGAGCGTGAATCGATCTGGATCAGTTCCCGGTAACGCTGGAGAATTTCCGCTTTTTGTTGGTTCCAGTCGATTTTCGGCTGCGCCCACATCGGGCAGGCGAGCAGGAAGAGAAG
>DATJMP010000170.1:0-14923 GCA_035508655.1 Bryobacteraceae bacterium | reverse complement strand
GCGAGCTACTGCAATCGCTGGTGCAGGACCCCAACAATCGCGTGGCCGGCAATGCCATTTTGGGTTTGTACCGGCTGGGCGACGTTGCCACGATTCCGGAGATTCTGAGACTAGCGGGACACGGATCGGCTCAGTTTCGTTCCACCGCAGCGTGGCTGATCGGCGAGACGGAAGATCCTCGCTTTGCAGAATCGCTGCTGGAGATGCTGCGCGATACCGATGCGACCGTGCGGAGACGCGCGTTTTGGGCCTTTTCGCGTTTGAGAACAGCGGCGGCAAAGGCAGCCCAGGTGGCGCCATGCCGGATGGCGGCGCGCCTCCGGGTTCCGTCTGCCGGGTGCGAAGAAGAGAAGGACAAGAAGCGGCTGCTGCTGGCGGTGACGGGGCACAACGGGTGGACCTCGCCAATCCTGTTGCCCACGCAACTCGTGCTCAGCGAGGACGGAAAGACGGTGACCCATTACCGGGTCTCGGAGAAACCTCTCGCGGAGGCGCTTCCCGTGGTATTTCTCCTGCCTGCTTCGAACGCGCGCTGGGCACGGGAAGCGGCGCTCGCCTGTCTTCCATGGAAAAGGCCATGCGACCTGTGGGCGTGCGATTTTTACCGGCAGGACGTGGCCCACGAAGCCGGCGGGAACGACTACTTCCCGCATTTCGAGGCCAATGCGGATCTGATCCAGTCGGCGTTTGCGCGCATGCCGCTGCGTTTCCAGCCGCGAGATATCTGGCGCGCCATTCGCCGGTGGGTGCATCCGGAGAACGCGTCGATACCCGAGAACCAGCAACTAATGATCATCGGCCCGGTGCAGAGCAGGGGAACGGCCAGCGAGGAACTGGTGGACGCCGTGCGGACGGCGCGGGCGTTTGTCCAGGTAATCGCGTCCGGACGAGATCCGGCTCTGGAAGATTTCTGCAAGAAGGTGGGTGGCTTGTTCCGGATGGCGGATCAGGCGGACCAATCGGCTGCTGTGGCAGAAGCATACATCCAGCAATTGGCGCGATACGAAGTGAGTTACCAGCCTGTCAATGCCGGTACGCGGACGCTGAAGATCCGTCTGCACGGCCCTTCCGTGCGTGGAGAGACGGAGGTGCGGCTGGAGGGTTAGGATCTCCGTCAGGCGGTTACGGCTGAGGAGCGCTTCGCGCTCCGGGCAGGCCAGGAGGCCTACCCTACCGGGCGCGTAAACTGAGAAAGTGAACCCCGACGCGACAGGACTCGATTTCCAATTGGAACCGGCCGAAGCCCGGGTTTTGGGGGCGCTGCTGGAAAAGGAGATTGCGACACCGGAATACTACCCGCTTTCGCTGAACGGGCTGGTGAATGCGTGCAACCAGAAGTCGAATCGCGACCCGGTAGTCTCCTACGATGAGACGACGGTCGAGAACGCACTGGATGGCCTGCGCCAGAAGGGTTTGGCGGTACGCATCACGGGTGGGGACAGCCGGGTGCCGAAGCATGCGCAGCGCTTCACGGAAAAATTCAACCTGGGGAGGCGGGAAGCGGCCGTAGTATGTGTTCTACTGCTGCGGGGGCCGCAAACCGTGGGCGAGTTGCGCGGCCGCACGGAGCGCCTCTATGCATTCGGCGATCTGGAGGCGGTAGAAGGCACGCTGAACCGCCTCGCGGAAACGGGATTCGCTCGGCAACTGGCGCGTCAGTCCGGGTTCAAGGAATCGCGCTACGCGCAGTTGCTAGGCGGAGAGGGTGAACCGGTACAGGAAGCGCACGGCGAGCCGGAGCGGAGCGGCAACACGGGCGCGAGCCTGGCCGACCGCGTGGCGCGGCTGGAGGCCGAACTAGGCGAGTTGCGACAGCAGTTCGAAAATTTCCGGCGGAACTTCGAGTGACGCGGCTGGTGTTGTGACCTCGGGATCTGGCTCGTTGTTTGAGGGAACCGATCGCTTAGAGTGTGGTCTGGTATGCCGGCACGAATGCCGGCATGGCCGGCCTGGAGGCCGCCGCTACGGGCGCGGGCCGATGTACAGGGCGGAGCGGAATTAGCGGATTTCGTACACGTACAGGGCGTGACCGACAATTGCCGACGGCGCGGTGCGGCCGATCCATGAACCTTCGGCGGCTGCTCGCGCGACGAAATGCGCACTGACGGCGTAGAGCCCGGGCGCGGGTTCGCCGCGAGGATCGAAACCGGTGTACAGCAAACCGTATTTCTCGGGCGGGAAACTGCCGAAGTACGCCAGGTGAATCGGCTCGTGCACGCCGCGGCGTTGCAGCCAATCCCGCAACTGCTTAACTCCCTGACCCCAGTCCACGTTGCTGTCATCCAGCCAGCGCGTTCCGCAGCGAGTGCCGCCATCCCAACCGATCTGTGCCGGATCGCGCAGCAGGCAGGCCATTTCGTTGAAATACGACAGATGGTCGGGATAGATTCCGGCGGCGGCCACGATCGACCAAACGCAGAGAGTAAGCGCCGCGGCTCTCATCCATTTCGACGGCTGGCGGAACAGCCAGGCGAGGCCGGCGCCTCCGAGAAGGAAGGCGAACGGTAGTACGGGGATCATGTAGCGGAAGCCCATGTTTCCGGCGGCGGCCGTATAGGCGGTGAACAGGACGAAGGGAGGGAGCAGCAAAAACAGCTCCGTCAGGCGATCTTTTCTTCGAGTGCACAGCAGAACAATCAGCCCGACGGAGGCGAGCAGGATGGCCGGAATCGGCTCTTTCAGAAGGTAGGCGGCCGCGAAGTAAGCGGGAAAACGCGGGGCAAATTCGCCGGCCAGAAAGGACTGGTAATGAGGATCGTGATCGGCATTGACCAGTTGTAAGCCATGCCAATAGAGCATGGGGCTGCGGAAAAGGAAAACGGCTTCGATTACAAGGAACGCGATGCAGCACATGGCCAGGAAGGGACCGAGGAAACGCCGCCCTTTGGCCGCAACCAACAGAAGCAACGCGATAGGCAGAAGAAAGACGGCCGAATACTTGGACGCCAGCGCGGCGCCGAGAGCCAGGCCGCATAAGAGAGGTCCGCGCGCGTCCGGCCGCTCGACATAATTCCACAGCAGAAGGAAGAACAGCACCGTGAATGCGGCCAGGCCCATGTCGGTGGTCACCAGGTAAGAATGCGCAATCATGGTGGGGTCGGCCACGAAGAGGAACAGCGCGCCCAGCGCTGCCGCTTCACCCAGCAGTTTGCGGCCCCACAGATAGATAAGAAGGCCGAGAAGAGTGGCGACGAGAATCATGGGCAGACGCGCCCAGAAGAGGACGCGGTCCGGGCCTGCCCTGGCGATGATGTCGCTGCCTATCTGCCATTCCAGGCCGGAATTTTCGGGAGGGTTGGCGATCAGTTCCCGCGCCATTTCGGTATCGGGCCAGCGAGCGCCCGCGGCCATGGCGGCGAGCGCGCTCAATTCTTTCAGCAGGGGCGGGTGCTGCAGGTTGGCGTGGAATACGCGCGTGCGCAGATAGGAGATGCCGGCCGCCAGATGGTTGGGCTCATCGAAGGTTGGGCTCTTGAGGAGACTGGCAAAGAGGCTTTCGAAGAAGAAGGCGGCCAGCAGGGCCCCGGCGCAGATGTGCCGCCTGTTTCGCATGAACGCCAATCGTAGCATTGCGGTCTACTGGACGGGAGTGCCGTAAGGGACGAGGGTGGGGACGCGCTCGGCCGAATCCACGCGCGCGATCTTCCAGGCGCCCGAGGAGAACTCCAGGTAGACGGTTTGGGCTTCGTTGCGGTCCTGGTAGATGTACTCCAGGCGGAGGCTCGCTTCCCGATCGGAAAGGAACTGCGGCTCGGATACGGAGACGCCTTTGATTTCCGCATTCGAGGATTTCAGGTAGTTTGCCGTGACCGACTGCTGAAGCTGCGAGGCGAGCGGGCCGGCATATTGCGCGAGATAGGCCGAGGTATTGCCGGCGCGGGCGGCGTCGAGCATGGCGTAGATGGTGGCCTTGGGAGTGGGCGGCGGCTTAGGCTGGCGGCGCACGATGGCCACGGCCAGCAGGGCCGCGATCACCAGAACGGTGGCGACGGTGGCGGGATTCGGGCGCTTCATTTCTGGCCGGTCTTGCCGATGATGGAGAGATCCACGTTGCCATCGGCGTCGAGAATCAGCTTGCGGATTTTGGGGAGGATTTCCTCCATGGCTTCGAGATAGAGGCGCGTGCCGGTCACTTCGGAAGCCTTGGCGTACTCGGCAGCCAGTGCGTTGAACCGAGCCGCATCGCCAGCGGCTTCGTTCATTCGCGATTGGCGATAGGCCTGGGCGGATTCGGTCAACTGCATGGCTTCGCCGCGGGCGCGGGGAATCAGGTCATTGGCGTAACCATGGGCTTCATCGACGATGCGGGAAGTATCGGCGCGGGCGCTGGCGACGTCGCGGAAGGCGTCGGCGGCCTCTGGTGGTGGCGCGGCATTTTCGATGTTGATGGTGGAGAGGCGGACGCCGAGTCCGTAATCGTTGAGCCGTGCCTGCGCGGCGCCGAGCACCTCCTCCTGAATGGCGACGCGCTCCGTGGTAAGGACGGCGTCCACACCGCGCAGCGCCACACGGCGAGCCAGTTCGGCTTCGACGGCAGAGGAGATGGTTTTGGCGGCCTCGACGGGACGGAACAGAAAGTCGGCCGGCACGGCCACCGAATACTGCACAGCCACGCGCATATAAATGATGTTCTGATCGCCGGTGAGGAACTGCGCGGCCAGCGGCTGTGTGCGACCGAGGACGCTGTCGGCGGGATCGCCCCCGATGACGAGGCGCTGCAACTGGTTGACTTTGGCGCGGTAGACGCGGTCGACAGGCCAGGGCAGGGAATAGTGGATGCCGGGATAGACGCGGCGCTCCGCCACGGCGCCAAAACGGGTGACGACCGCCTGCTCGGTGGGGGGGACGATGTAGATTCCGGAGAGGATCCAGAGTGCGGCGGCGGCCACGGCGATGCGGATTCTCCGGCTGGTGCGCAGCCCGCTCTGCGGGCCGGGCAGGCCGGGAAGCCTATCCGACTCCAGCATCCGTGTTGGGGCTGCGGAGCTCACTTCGCGCCGGCCTCTCCTTTCATGAAAATTTTGAGCAGCTCGGAATCGGTGCTGAGCACGGCCGTGGTCTTGTCGTCCAACACTTTCTTGTAGGCTTCGAGGGTGCGCAGGAGCTTGTAGAATCGCGGATTTTTGGAATAGGCCTGGCCGTAGATACGGGTCGATTCGGCATCACCCGCGCCGCGAATCTTTTCGGCCTGTTCGTAGGCGGCGGAGAGGATCTCTTCTTTCTGGCGGTCGGCGTCGGCGCGGATGCTGAGCGCCTGCTCTTCGCCTTCGGCGCGATACTGGCGTGCAATGCGTTCGCGCTCGGCGCGCATGCGAGCGTAAACGCTCTGCTTATTTTGCTCGGGGAGATTCAGGCGCATGATGCGGACGTCAACCACGTCGATGCCGTACTGCTGGAGAGCGGCGCGGCCGGTGAGGGCGGTGAGACGGTCGAGGAGTTCGCGGGCCTCAACGCCGGCGGGAGCCGTGGAGACGAGCGATTCCAAGTCGTGGGTGCCGAGCGCGGCGGAAAGCCCGGACCAAACGATATCATGCAGCCGCATTTCGGCGGCGACAGGCTCGCCGACGGTCTGGAGGAAGCGATTTGGATCGGCGATCTTCCAGGCAACATAACTATCCACGACAATGTTCTTCTTGTCGCGGGTGAGGAATTCCGACGGGCGGGGGTTGTAGATGCGCAGGCGACGGTCGAAATAAGTGGCGGACTGGAAGAACCACTTGGCGTGGAGGCCGGCATCGGTCACGGTGCGGACGGGGCGGCCGAACTGCGTCACCAGCACGAATTCGGTTTCCTTGACGGTGAAAAAGCTGAGCCAGACGAGCACGAGTGCGGCGAATGCGGCCGCGGCGGGGTAATAACGCTTAAATTGCGGCATCAGTGTTTCCTCATATCACACCAACCGCTCCCTTACGGTCGCGGCTCGGATCCGGTTGTTCATGGTTCTCCTGGGGCTTTTAAAATTGGGGCATTGGGGCCGGCGATTTCGACGCCATCCTCCCATAGGAACAGGTGGCGCGGCAATTTGGCGCGGTCCACGATCAGTTTCTTCTTGCCTGCGAGGACCTGCTCGATGGTTTCCAAATAAAGACGGGTTTCGGTGGGGCCGGGCGCGGTGCGGTAGGCGAGTTCGCGCTGGTCGAAGCGGGCGGCGTCGCCCTGGGCGCGGTCAACTCGGCCAAGAGCATAGGCGCGCGCCTGCTCGATGCGGGCCTGGCCGTTGCCGCGAGCGAGCGCAATCTGCTCGTTACGGTAGCCCTCGGCCTCATTGATGAGCCGGTTCTTTTCCTCAAATGCGGCGGAAACCTCGCGAAAGGCGTCAACCACTTCTACGGACGGGTGGACGTCCTGCAAGCGAAAAGCGAGGACACGGGCACCGGTGCCGAGGTGGTCGAGACGGGACTGGAGATCGGTGCAAAGCCGCTGCTCGATGGCTTCGCGGCCGGTAGTGAGTACATTATCGAGCGGCGCGGTGGTGATGATGGTTTCGAGCGCGGATTCGGCGGCGGCGCGCACGGAGGCGTCGCCATCGGCCTGTGTGAACAGATAGTCGGCGGGGCGCGGAAGATCGTAATGGACCGTGGCGTTGAGCTCGATCAGGTTCTGGTCGCCTGTAAGGAGCAGCGATTCCTCAGGACGGCGCTGAAAACGGCCGGTGCGATGCTGCGCATTCCATTCGTAGGTAGGGGGCTCGGCATCGGGCGAGCCGGGGACGGAGCGGAAGCCGATTTCGACCACGCGCACCTGGTGCGCCCGAATGCGGGTGAGCTTTTCGACAGGCCAGGAAAGCTTGTAGTGGAGGCCTGGCTGGCTGAACGGAACGATCTTGCGGCCGAAGCGCTGGATGATGCCGATCTCGTCGGGTGAAACGACATAAAAGCCGTTGAGGAGCAGGGTTGCGACGACGGCGGCGGCCGCGAAGCGCGGATTGACGTTCCGGGCGCGGCGCAGCCAGCTTGCGGCCCGAAGGCGAAAAGAGGCGATTGCCTTGGCGACGGGCAGACGCTTTGTCCGCAGCAGGCGCAGGGAGTTCATCATCACCAGGAATGATGAAAGCTGGTGGGTGACGGCAGCTCCCACGGGATTAATCACACCCGTGGCGGCACAGAGGACGGCAGCCAGATTGAGGGCGCCGGCAAACAGGATGATGTTCTGCCAGGCGGTGGCGACGGCGCGACGGCTGGTTTCGAAAAAGAGCGGCAGCGTCTCGAGCGAATGAGGAAGATAAACGACGCCGGCGGCTTCGGCCGTGATATCGGCGGCGCCCGCGACGGCGATGCCGATTGCGGCGGAGGCGAGCGCGGGCGCGTCATTGATGCCGTCGCCGACCATGGCAACCGTGCGGCCCTGAGCGGCGAGCTGGTGAATGCGCTCGACCTTCTGCTCCGGCAGCAACTCGGCTTCGCAATGCGGAATGGCGGCCTGGCGAGCGACGGCTTCGGCGGCGGGGCGGCGGTCTCCGGTGAGCAGCCGGCGATCAGAGATGCCGAGGGCGTGAAGCGCGGCCGAAGCTTCGTGCGCGCCCTGGCGCAGGCGGTCGCGGAGAAAAATGGCACCGGCGGGGGAGCCGTCGACAGAGAGGAAGACGGGGGTGGCGCCGAGGCGGTCGGCGTGTTCGACCAGGGAATCGGGAGCAGCGATGAAGGCGGCATTGCCGGCTCGGACGGTGCGGCCGGAGATCTCGCATTCCACGCCGCGGCCGGGAACCGCGCGGGCGTTTTCAGCCGGGGGAATGGGTAGGGAGCGGCGGCGGGCTTCCTCGATGATGAGCCGGGCGAGCGGGTGGTGCGAGGCAGCTTCGGCGGCGGCTGCGAAGGCCAGGAGATCATCTTCGGAGCGATCCAATACGGCGATTTCGGGGCCCCCGGCGGGCCCGGTATTGGCCGGCTGGGGCAGGATTTCGACGATTTCGAAACGGCCTTCGGTGATGGTGCCGGTTTTGTCGAAGACCACCGCGTCCACTTTCGCGGCCTGCTGGAGCACCGCGGCGCCGCGCACCAGAATACCGCGGCGGGCCAGGCCGCCGATGGCCGCGACCATGGCCGTGGGCGTGGCGAGAATCAGGGCGCAGGGGCAGGCGACGATCAGGACGGCGACCGTGCGCATCCAATCGCGCGTGAAAAAGAACGTGAGAGCTGCGGCCAGGAGAAGAGCGGGGAGGAAGTATCGGGCGGCGCGATCGGCCAGGCGTTCTACCGGTGCGCGGCGCTGCTCGGCCTCTTCCACCAGACGGGCCACGCGGGCGAGAGTGGTTTCGCTGCCGGCGCGCACCACGCGAACGCGCAGCAGCCCCGATCCCGGCTGACCAATAACGGGCTCATCGGGCACCTCGTGACCGGCCGAATTCAGGGAACCAGTGAAGACTTCATCGCCGGGCTGTTTTTCGCGGGGCAGGGGTTCACCGGTGATGGAACTTTCGTCGAGCAGAGAGAAGCCATCGAGGATCACGCCGTCGGCGGGGACGCGCTCGCCGGCACGAACGAGGATGAGATCGCCGGCAGCCAGCGAATCGGCCTCGACCTCCTCTTCGATTCCACCGCGCAGGACACGGGCGCGGCGCGGGATCTGCTCCACGAAGCGATGAATGGCGGCGGCGGTACGGCCGGCGGCATAGGATTCGAGGCCCTCGCCGACCAACACGATGAACATGGCCTCGGCGGCCGCCAGGTACTGACCGACGGCGAGCGCGGCGATGACCGCCACGCAGAGTGCGATATCGGCCGAGATGCGCTTTTCAAGCAACGCGGAGATGGAATTGTGAAAGGTCTTGTAGCCGGCGAGGAGGGTCACCAGGATCGCGGTGTCCAAGCCGAAGAGGGAGGTGAAAACGCCAAGCCAGTTCAGCAGCAGGAGGACACCGACGAACGCGGCAAAGGAATAATAACGAATTCGCTCGCGGGCGCCCTCATCCATTGTGAATGGACTATTGTACAGGGGCTTCGGCGCGCGATGCCATGGCACGGCGAGGTCCCGGCGCGCCGGGCGGTTGGTACCGCGGCGGAATTGCTGACGCCTTAGAAGAAACCACGAGTGAATTCAGGCTTTGCCGGTTTATCGGGGGGACGTTGGCGGTCGTGTCGTTACCTGACGGACCGTGGAAAATTGTGCTGGGGCGGCATTCCGGCTGGTCGGGAATGCCGGCATGAATGCCGGCATGGCCGGCCAAGAGGCCGGCGCTACGGCAGCGTGGATTTTCGTATGTCGAGGATTTTTTTCGCCCGGTTGTCGTTTTTGCTTCGGCTTTTCGCTTATGGGGGTGAGGGCAGGCAGGGCAGGATCACTTCAGATCCGGTTCCGGCCGCCCGAGTGACCGCAAGGAGGTCCTAAAATGAAAACGAATCTGCTTCGCATGTCCGCTGTCGCTGCGCTCGCGGCGGCTGCCGTCTTCGCCCAGAACCCCGTTAGCGTAAAGGTCGACGTCCCCTTCAGGTTCGTCGTTGGGAGCCAGCCATTCGCCGCCGGGGAGTATGTCGTGTCTCAGGGTCCCACGGACGCAAGCGTGATGATCAGCCCGGCGCAGGGTACACGCGTGGGAGTTCACCTGGCCAACCCGCTCTACTCGCACTCCCGGGAAGCCCGGCCGCGGCTGGTTTTCCACCGCTATGGCCACACGTACTTCTTATCCGAGATCTGGGGCGGCAGCGCCAACGGACGCCGGATTCCGGAGACGAACCGGGAGCGGGAAAGTGCCAGAACTTGGGCGGCATCCGAAGTGGTGATCCTTGCCGCCAATCGTTAGGGCGTCTCTGATATGCCTGTCAAAGCGTGCGGCCGGTGAGCGGGGCTCGCCGGCCGCTGATTTTGCGGGGATGGTTTGTCAGGTGATCGTTACGCCGAAGCGGTCTGGACGGCCGGAACGTCGACCCAGCCGTGCGTCTGATTGCTCTTCAATTCGGCTTCCAGCACGGTGAGGCCGCGGAGACCGTCGGCGAAGGTCGGATAATCGGGCTCAAGGGCGGGATCGGCGATAGAAGCGTAGAAGCGGCGGAACAACTGCTTGAAGGTATCGTCGTAGCCTTCGCTGTGGCCACCCGGCAGGTCGGCGAACGGGCGGGCGCGATCCTTCATCAGCGACGGATCCTTGACGATGATCTGGTTGGCGGTGCTGCGCTGGCCGATCCACAGCTCGTCGGGCCGTTCCTGATCCCAGGCCACACCGGCTTTAGTACCGTAGATTTCGATGCTCAGGCGGTTCTTGCGGCCGGCGGCAAGCTGGTTGGCGGTGAAGGTGCCGCGGGTGCGATCGCCCATGCGGAAGACGACGGCGCCGAAATCCTCGGTGTCGATCGGCACCTCGACGTAATCTTCCGGTTTGAGAATCTTACCCGCGAAAGTTTCGATGGGGCCCTTGGGCCGCTTACGGGTTTTGTAGAAGGTTTGCAGGTCCGCGCAGAGGGAAGTGATGCGCAGGCCGGTGACGTGCTCGGCCATATCGCACCAGTGCGAGCCGATGTCGGCCATGCAGCGCGAAGGGCCATTCTCCTTGGAATCGATGCGCCAGTTCCAGTCGGTGTCATACAGCAGCCAGTCCTGCGAGTAGGTGCCCTGCAGCACCATGATGTCGCCCAGATCGCCGTCTTCGCGCATGCGCCGCATGTGTTGGACCATGGGGTAATAGCGCAGATTGTGGAATGTGGCGTTGCGGCGCTGCGCCTTGCGCGCGACCTCTACCAGTTGCCGCGCCTCTTCCACGGAAGTAGCCAGGGGCTTTTCGCAAATGACGTGTTTGCCGGCCTGGAGAGCGTCGGTGGCGATTTTGCAATGCAGTGCGTTGGGAACGCAGATGTGAACGGCGTCGACGGCCGGATCGTCCAGAATGCGCCGGTAGTCGGCCTCGACCTTTTCGACACCAAACTCGGCGGCCAAATGCTTCGCCTTTTCCACCTGCGGCTCGCCGATGGCGTACAGGTCAACGTTTCCGAGACGGCGAATGCCTTCCAGGTGCACGCGGCCGACAAAGCCGGTGCCAAACACTGCGGTTTTAAATCTTTTCATGTATTTCCTTTCGAAAGCTCTCGCGCGGCGGCAGCCGATGTGCGAAAGCCAAATGTCTAATCTACCTCAAAATCCTGATAGATTGTTATAAGGCTCATGGTAGTTCGGATCCGGTTCGGAACAGGCCCCAAGCTCGGGCGCGTGCGCCAGCGGACGCGCCGCATGGCCCTGGCTGTGGCAGGTATGCTGACCCCGGCGGCGGCGGTTGCGACGGTGCTGGCTGTGTGGCGAATCGCGGCCGATTTGAACTGGACGAACAGCTTCGCAATTTCCTCCGGGTTATTCTCTCACTGGCAGGTTTGGCTGGGCGGCGCCATTCTTTTGCAACTGTGCGCCCACATTCTGAATCGATACGGCAGAAGGGTGGATGCGCCGGCTTCCGAACCGGGAATTTGAGCCTCTTCTGATATTCTAACTGTAGAGCACCATGCCGCCTCGCTTCGGGTATCGCCGTTCCTTTCTCGATCTTTATTTTCCGCCGGGATTGAAGTGGCTGCTGATCAGCAATACCGCGGTTTTCCTGCTGGATTTTCTGTTCCCGCCCTTCCACCGGCTTTTGTGGACGCTGTTTGCGCTTTATGCCGACGGCGTAATCCACGGCGTGGGAATTCCATTTTTCTGGCAGCCGTTCACGTACATGTTCCTGCACGGTGGGATCTGGCACCTGCTGTTCAACATGCTGACGCTCTGGTTTTTCGGCACGCAGCTGGAGCGCGACTGGGGCACGCGACGGTTCCTGAAGTACTATTTCCTTTGCGGGATTGCGGCGGGCATCTGCGTCCTGCTGGTCAATATGGCGCAGGGCGACTGGGCAACGCCCACGATCGGCGCTTCGGGGGCGATTTTCGGAGTCCTGGTGGCGTTTGCGGTGCTGTATCCGAACCAGACCGTACTGATGAGCTTTCTGTTCCCGATAAAAGCCAAGTACATGGTGATGATTTACGCCGCCATCGAGCTGCTCATGACCGTGCGGCCGGGCCAAAGCGGCATCAGCACCATCGCACACCTGGGCGGGATGGCGTTCGGCTACATCTATTTAAAAGGCCGTTTGCCACGCCTCGCGATGCCCGACATGGGCGGCGCTTACCGGCAATGGAAGATCCAGCGCGCCAAGAAGAAGTTCCAGGTCTACATGCGCAAGCACGGCGGCGGGCCGTGGGTTAACTGACCCCCATTTTCTGAACCGAAAGCAGGCGCCGGCCCACCCTGGTTTTGGCGCAACGCGGCGACATTGGCTCGCGTCTCTCTGGTATAGTTACGTCGAAAGCAGAGGTATGCCGATGCGAGTGTGGAAAGTTTCAGCCGTGTGCGCCGCCGCACTGTTTTTCCTGGGCGGCTTGTCCGTGGCACAGGAACAGGGGCCGCTGCCCGATTCCAGCACGACCGTGGGCAAGCCCCGCAAGCCGGCGTCGGATTCCGGGAACACAACCGGCAGCGATTCCAACAATGGTTCCAACCTGCCGAAGATCCCGTCGCAATATAGCCGGAAGGACCATCCCGACACCAGCACTCTGCCGCAGTTCAGCACCAACGTAGACGTGGTGACGCTGGACGTCTCCGTCCTGGACAACAAGGGGCATTTCATTCCGGGCATTCCAGCCACCAACTTCCGGGTGCTCGAAGACAACGTGCCGCAGCAGATCCAGTCGATCAATCCGGGAGAAGCGCCGATGACCATTGCCATGGTGGTGGAATTCAGCGCGCGCTTCCAGCAGCTTTATTCCATGAACTGGTTCCAGACCCTGCAACTGGCCTGGGGATTCGCGAGCACGCTCAAGCCGCAAGACTACATCGCCATCATCGCGTACGACCTCAAGCCCGAGATCCTCAGCGACTTCACCACCGACCGGCAGAAGACGCAGGAGGCTCTACAACGGCTGACCATCCCGGGTTTTTCCGAGGCGAATCTCTACGATGCCGTGACGGACACAGCGGACCGCATGTCCGGCGTCGAAGGCCGCAAAGCGATACTGCTGCTTTCCACGGGCATCGATACATTTAGTCACATCACTTACGACCAAACACGCAAGAAGTTGCAGGAGGCGGGCGTTCCTGTTTACATCGTCAGCCTGATGCAGGCGCAACGCGAGATGATGGACTCCTACATGGGCGCCGGAGCCCGGATGGATTTCCTGCAGGCTGATAACGCCATGCGGACGTTCGCAAAGGAGACCGGCGGTCAGGCATATTTCCCACGCTTTCAGGGCGAATACGGGCAGATCTTTCAAGATATCCAGCAGGCGCTGCGCAGCCAGTACGTATTGAGCTACTCTCCCACGAACAAGACGCACGACGGCAGTTACCGCAAGATCAAGGTGGAACTGGTGAACCCCGCGACCAACGAGCCTCTGGCTCTGAAGGATCCGAAGGGCAAACCGTTCAAGTACTCGATCATCACGAAGAGCGGCTATAAAGCGCCGCGTGCAGTGGAGTGAGCGAGTCAGGTTTGAAAGAGCGAGCGGTGTTGCGAATGTCAAGGACTCGATCTCGCGGTTTTCCAAAGCGATAAAAATTCATTGACACCGGTGTTACGGCTCTGCTAATTTTGCATCCTGCCCGGCAATGAAATCTCTCCCAATTACTGAAGCTAAAATTCTCCTTGTCGACGAAAATCGAGACGGATTGCTCGTGCGGCGCTCGCTGCTGGAGGAGCATGGTTTTCGGGTGGAACTGGCCGAAAACGGGGAAGTTGGACTGGAGCTCTTCAAAAGCATCCGTTTCGATGTGGTGGTCACAGGTTACCGGATTCCGCGAATGAGCGGTACGGAATTGATCGAACGCATCCGAAAACTGGATCCGCACGCGCGCGTGGTGCTGATCTCGGGATTTGCCCAGCCGCTTGGGCTCACGGAGGAGAACACCGGCGCCGACGTGGTGCTGTCCAAGGATAGCCAGGAGCAGGTGCTGCTGGTGCGCTCAGTGAAGCGCCTTCTGAACCGGACGGTGAGCCGCAAGCCGCCGCGCACGGCAGGCGCTGCCGTGGTAAGGCGCGTGTCGAGGAGGGTGGCCGCGTTATAAGGCGCGGTCGCAGGACGCCGGGTCGGCGGGCTTCTTAAAGAACCAGAGCCAGTAGTATTGCTCTCCCTCGCCGTGGTTGTAGCGCATCTCGAAGCCGCAGCGTTCGGCCATTTCCCTGGCATCGGTCTCAGTGAAGGGAACACCCAACCAACTGTCGTCGAATTCATCCATGCGCGCGCAGCCTTGAACCTGGAACTTGAACAGGGCGCCGGGGCGGAGCAGCCTGTGGACCTCGCGCACGTAGCTTTCGATCACCTCGCGGCTGGGAACGTGCTGAAAGACAATATAGGAGAAGGCGAAATCAAAGCGTAGCCTGCCGATGCCCATCCGCTCCAGGAGTCCGGGCAGACCCGCTTTCCGGATCACCCTCAAGTCGCGGCCGTTGTTCTGGAAGACGTGGGCGTTGGGGATGCCGCGCAACGACAGGCGGGCCTGTCTTACCATCTCCGCGCTGATATCGACGGCGTAGACCTGGCCGAAGTACCGCGCCAGGGCCCGCGTAATGCGGCCCGTTCCGCAGCCGATCTCCAACACCTTCATCTGTTTTGGTTTTTTGCCCTGGCAGACGTTGCCGAGATCAGTGAGAATTTCGCGCTCGACATTGATTTCCCCGGAGCGGAAGTACTCGTCATCGGTCCATTGGTCTTTTCCGCTGGCGACGTAATGACGGGCATTCTCCCGCGCGCGCCGGTCCCACTCCTCGCGCATTTTATCCAGTTGACGCGTGGTCTCGTCTTTGCTCATTTGTTATATTGTAATTACCTGTGTGGGCGGCTAGCTCAGCTGGGAGAGCGCCGCGTTCGCAACGCGGAGGCCGTGGGTTCGAATCCCATGCCGTCCACCATCGCACTCCTTTGATTCCTCAAGAGTTACAGAGCGCTCTGAAGTCGTGGGCGAATTTTGTACAAAGAGA
>DATJMP010000169.1:0-24171 GCA_035508655.1 Bryobacteraceae bacterium | reverse complement strand
CCGCCTTCGCTCCCTGAGGATTTTGCGCGCATGGGCCACCGGCTTTGCGGCATACATGGCTGTGGTGATAGCCGCCTCGCTGCCCGGTCCTCGCCGCGTGTTGCGCCCGCGAGACCCTCTCTGCTTCGACGATTGGTGCATCGCTGTCGATAGCGCTATCCGGGCCGAAGCCCAGAGCCGTGCCATCTACCGCGTCGATTTACGCATCTTTAGCCGGGCGCTGCGCGTCTCGCAACGGGAGCGAAATGCGGCCATATACCTGGAAGATAGCCTCGGCCGGCGTTATACACCCCGTGCCGAGCCTTCGGACGTGCCGCTCGATACGCGCCTCGATCCAGGCCAATCGGTGCGCCTGCAGCGCGTCTTCGATCTGCCTTCGGCGGCGCACGCCACCGGCCTGGTCTTCCGCCACGAGGGCGGGTTCCCGATCGGCTGGTTCATCGTCGGGTACGATACCTGGTTCCGGCCGCCTGTCTTGCTCCGATTCGAATGATGGGGCGGCCCGGTAGGCCCGCCCCCAACGTTTTACCGCTGCACCCGGCCCGACCCGCCGCCCTTGAGGAGCGAGTTCACTTCATCCACGCTCACCCGGCTGAAATCGCCCGGAACAGAGTGCTTCAGGCAGCTTGCCGCGACCGCGAATTCCAGGGGCTCCGGACACGTTCCCGGATTGAGCAGGCCGTAGATGAGTCCGGCGGCGAAACTATCCCCGCCGCCCACGCGGTCCACGATATGTGTGATTTCATACTTCCGGCTCGTAATAAACTGGCTCCGGTTGTTGAGGCATGCCGACCATCCATTGTGCGAAGCGCTGTGGGATTCGCGCAGGGTAATGGCGATGGCCTGAAGCTGCGGGTATTCATCCAGTACACGCGCTGTCAGCTTTTCGTATTGCGCTTTGTCCAGTTTGCCGGAGTGCACGTCAACTTCGGCCTGAATTCCCAGCGCCATCTGCACGTCTTCTTCGTTAGCGATGGCGACATCTACCGCACGGGTCAACTCCCGCATGACCTCGACCGCCGGCTTGCCCCATTTCCACAAGTTCTTGCGATAGTTCAGGTCGCAGGAAACGGTCAGGCCCAGTCGCTTGGCGGCGCACACGGCTTCCTGCGCCAGATCCGCGGCGGAGGCGCTGATCGCCGGTGTGATGCCCGTGACGTGGAACCATCCCGCGCCGGCCAGGGCGCTGTCCCAGTTGATCGCGCCGGGCTTCGCCAGCGCGATGGCGCTGTTTTCGCGGTCGTAGACAACCTTGGAGGGACGCTGGTTGGCGCCCGCTTCCAGGTAATAGATGCCCAGCCGTCCCTTGCCGCGCACGATGCGCGATGTGTCCACGCCGAAGCGGCGCAATTCTCCCACGCAGGCATCGGCGATCGGGTTGGCGTTCGGAAGCACCGTTACGAACGCTGCCGGCATCCCGAGTTGTGCCAGCGCCACTGCCACATTGGCTTCGCCACCGCCGAAAGTCGCGACAAACTGCGGCGTCTGCAGGAATCTTTCCAGGCCCGGGGGCGCGAGCCGTAGCATGATCTCCCCGAAGGTAACGACGGTCTTCATAGAAACGATAGATTAGCGTGTTTCAGCACGCGAAGAAATAAGGGAATTTTAACGATCCAAAACGCTCCGGAAATCGTCTATATGTTTATCGAGGGATCATATGAAGACCGGAGCGGAAGCTAAGCTCGCCGAATTGCGGAAAAAAACCGATCGCCAGCTCGCTTGCCTGCTCGCGCGTCAACTGGAGCGCGCGCGCAGCGCTCGCGCCTGCGAAGAAATCCGTCCACTGTTGCCGTTTCTGCCGAATAGCGAACGGCGTCCCATGGAGCAGCGCCTCCAGGAAATCGCCGAGGAACTGCGCGCCACCGCGCAGGCCGCCTGTTGTTGAAGCCGGCGCCTCCTTCTGACCTTCACCACAGAAGCACAAGAGAATTCCGGAGCGACCATCGCGCGTCTCTGGGTCTCCGTGCTCCGCGGTGAAATCACGTCGCTCACTGCCCGAGCAGCACTACTCCGCAAAGTACCAGGCAGGCTCCCACGATGCGTGTCGGTCCTACCTTTTCCTTCAGCCAGAACTTGGCCAGCACGGTCTCGACAATAAAGCTGGCCGCTGAAGCGGGGACCGCGAAGCTGAGCGGCGCAATCTGCACCAGCGCCATGAAAGCGAAAAACGAAATCGCCAACGATACGATGGAAAGCAGCAGCCAGCGCCGCTCCACCAGCAGGTGCAGCATATGAGCCATGCCCCGGGCGCTCACCGATTGCGCCCCCACCCGCTTCATCTCATGGCTTTGCAGCAGGTCGCTCGCCGCCGTTGTGATGATCTGAACGACTACCAGGAACCAGATTTTCACTCTGACACTTCCAATGGCGCGGTCTCTACTGCCGCCGTCGTGTTTTGCGGCGTTCGGCTCACCAGCACCGCGCCGGCGAAAATCAGGCCGACCGCGAGCCACCTCTGCAGGCTGACCGCTTCGTTCAGAAAGAACCGTCCCGACAACGCCGCGATCACATAGCCGACCGAAGTCACCGGCAGGAAGAAACTCAGGTCTGCGACGCTCAACAGCGCCAGTTGCGCGAGCATCGCCAGAATCAGCATGATGATTCCGCCCGCTACAAACGGGTCCAGCATGGAGCGCAGATAGACCAGCGGATTCGCCGCCAGGGTTTGCGGAAAATGTTTTGTTCCCCACGCCAGCGACAGATTGCCGCCGGCCCGCATCCCGAGAAACAAGAGGAGCCAAAGATACGTTCGATATTTCCGCATGAAAAATTGACCCGTGGGACGCTATTTTCAGGATACCGCGCCGCAGTGAACCGCTGCCGAGTTGCCAGGCCAGGAGGCTCCGCAGCCGCGCCATTTGCCGGTTCCTCTAATCCGGCGGCTGCTACAATGAGGTTTCCATGCTCCGAGTCCGGTTTGCGCCGTCTCCCACCGGCTTTCTGCATATCGGGAGTGCGCGCACGTTCATCTTCAATTGGCTCTACGCGCGCCGCAACGGCGGCACGATGATCCTGCGCATTGACGACACCGACGTGGAGCGCAACACCGAAGCTTCGCTCAATTCCATCTTCGACGGCCTGCGCTGGCTCGATCTCGGCTGGGATGAGCAGTACAAGCAGTCCGAGCGGCTCGCGCTCCACCGGCGGGCAGCGGAAGCCATTTTCGAAAAGGGCCTCGCCTATCGAGACTTCACGCCGCCCGGCTCCAAGGGCGCCCCGGGCGAGGGGGAAACGTGGCTGTTTCATCCTGAGATGCGCGAGATGTCGCGCGCTGAAAGCGACCGCCGTGCCGGCGCCGGCGAGCCTTTCGCCCTTCGCTTCCGCGTGCCTCGCGAGACCGTCCGCAATATCGAATTCGCCGACGCTGTCTACGGGCCGCAGTCCAAGTCCACCGCCGATATCGAAGATTTCGCGCTCGAGCGCAGCGACGGAATGCCGACTTATCACCTCGGCTCCTGCGCCGATGACGCCGACCTGCGCATCAGCCATATCATCCGCGGCCAGGACCACGTCACCAATACCTTCAAGCACGTTCTCATCTTCGAAGCCCTCGGCGTGCCCGCGCCTGCGTTCGCCCATCTGCCCCTGCTGGTGGCGCCCGATGGCGCCAAGCTGTCCAAGCGCAAGCACGGCCCGGTGGTCAGCGTCACCACTTACCGCGATGCCGGCTTCCTGCCCCACGCTTTTGTGAATTGGCTGTGCCTGCTCGGCTGGTCGCCCAAGGACGACCGCGAGCGCATGAGCCGTGATGAGCTGATCGCCGCGTTCGCGCTCGAGGGCATCAATCGCTCCAACGCCGTCGTCAATTTTACGGAAGAAGATCCCTTCGACCCGAAGGCCGTCTGGCTGAACGCCGAGCACATCCGCGCCCTGCCCGCGGACGATCTTTCCGGGCTCCTGCTTCCCGTGGTGGAAGGCGCCGGTTTCCGTATCGAGCCGGCCAAAATGCGGCTCATCACGCCGCTGATTCAGGAGCGAATCCGGTTGCTGCGCGATGTCCTCACCGTCGCCGATTTCTTTTTCGTGGACGAGCTGCCGCCTTACGACGCCGCCGAGCTGATTCCGAAGAAGGGCGATGCCGCGCTCGCGCGCCGCGTGCTGGAGTGCGCCTCGGCCGCGCTCGCCAATGCGCAATTCACGCACGATGCACTCGAAGCCGCGCTCCGTAAATCGGCCGAAACTCTCGCCATCAAGGCCGGGCAGATGTTCGAGCCGGTGCGCGTAGCCGTCTGCGGACGCAAAACCGCACCGCCGCTGTTCGGCACGCTGGAAGCCCTCGGCCGCGAAACCTGCCTCAAGCGCATTGCGCAAGCAGTTGAGAAATTGCCGGAGGCCGCCGCATGAATACGGTATTCGTAGCGCAAGCCTCCGGCTTGCCATGCCGGCTTCCAGCCGGCATACCTGATGGGCACCCGAAAGCCGCCGGCCGGCCTTGCCCGACGGCGGCGTGTTCGCTCGACGTATGCCGGCATAGCAAGCCGGAGGTTCACGCTACGGAATTGCCAAGGTTCAAATTCGTATGAATCCCGCTGATACCAAGCCGGCCCCGGAGGCCACTCCGGGCGGTCCCTCCAACTTCATCCGCGAGATTATCGTGGACGATTTGAAGACAAACAAGTACGGAGGCCGCGTGCACACGCGCTTTCCTCCGGAGCCGAACGGCTATCTGCACATCGGCCATGCCAAGTCTCTGTACCTGAATTTCGGACTCGCCGCCGAATTCGGCGGTAAGACCAACCTGCGCTTCGACGACACCAATCCGGAGAAGGAAGAGCAGGAGTATGTCGATTCCATCATCGACACGATTCACTGGCTCGGCTACGACTGGGAGGGCCGCCTCTACTACGCCTCCGATTATTTCCCCCAGCTTTATGATTGGGCCGTGCAGTTGATCAGGGCCGGCAAGGCCTATGTCTGCGACCTGACAGCCGAGCAGGTGCGCCAGTATCGCGGCACCCTCACCGAACCGGGCCAGGAGAGCCCCTATCGCAACCGCCCCGTCGAGGAAAGCCTTGACCTGTTCGCGCGCATGAAGGCCGGCGAATTTCCTGATGGCTCGCGCACCCTCCGCGCCAAAATCGACATGGCGTCGCCCAACCTGAACATGCGCGACCCCGTGATGTACCGCATCCTCCACGCCGAGCATCACCGCACCGGCAACCAGTGGTGCATCTACCCCATGTACGATTTCGCGCACGGCCAGTCCGATTCCATCGAGCACATCACCCATTCCATCTGCACTCTGGAATTCGAAGACCACCGCCCGCTCTACGACTGGTATGTGGAGCAGCTCGGCATCTATCATCCGCAGCAGATCGAATTCGACCGCCTCAACCTGACTTACACCATGATGAGCAAGCGCAAGCTTCTCAAGCTGGTGGAGGACGGCCTCGTGGGCGGCTGGGACGATCCGCGCATGCCTACGCTTTCCGGCCTGCGCCGCCGCGGCTACACGCCGGAGGCGATCAAGAATTTCTGCGCCGCCATCGGCGTTTCCAAAACCAACGGCATCCTCGAGCTCGGCCTTCTCGAACACCATCTGCGCGAGGACCTCAACCGTCGCGCCCTGCGCGTGATGGCCGTGCTGCGGCCTCTGCGCCTCGTCATTGACAACTACCCCGAGGGCCAGGTGGAGGAACTGGAGGCCGTCAACAATCCCGAAGATCCGTCCGCCGGAACGCGCCCGGTGCCGTTCTCGCGCGTGCTCTACATTGAGCAGGACGATTTCCGCGAGGTGCCGCCCAAGCAGTATTACCGTCTCTCGCCGGGGAAGGAAGTGCGCCTGCGCTATGGCTATTTCGTCACCTGCACCGGAGTGGTCAAGGACGAGAAGGGCGAGGTCACAGAGATCCATTGCACTTACGATCCCGCCACTCGCGGCGGCAACGCGCCCGACGGCCGCAAGGTGAAATCCACCATCCACTGGGTCTCCGCCGCGCATGCCGTGGATGCCGAAGTGCGGCTCTACGACAATCTCTTCACCAAGCCGAATCCCAACGATACCGAGCCCGGCCAGGATTTCACCGCCAACCTGAATCCGAATTCTCTGGAAATCCTCGCTCATTCGAAGCTGGAGCCTTCGCTTGCCGAGCCGAAGCTGCGAACCAGCTATCAGTTCGAACGCCTTGGCTATTTCTGCGCCGACCCCGACACCGCTCCCGGTCACCCGGTCTTCAACCGCACCGTGGCCCTGCGAGACACCTGGGCGAAGATCGAAAAGAAGGGGACCGGGGACCAGGGGCCAGGGGCCGGGGCGCGATCCGCTAAACCGGCCGGTAAGGAAACCCGATGACCTCAGCAGGAGACCACGTGAAGACCGAGTCCACCGCGACCATCCCTGGTCCCCGGCCCCCGGCCCCCGGCCCCATTCTCGGTATTGGTGGAATCGGCGGCGATGCCGCCTGCGCGGTCCTCCAGGACGGCGTCCTCGTGGCGGCCGTGGAAGAGGCGAAGCTTACGCGCCGTTCACTTCGGGGCGGGGAACTGCCTGCCGCCTCCATCGCCGCCTGCCTCGAACTCGCCGGCGCCACGCCTCACCAGGTGGATGCCGTCGCCGTGGTGCGGCCTATCCCCGACCACGAATTTCATCTGAAGCTCCGCGCCCAGTTCCCCAACAGCCGAATCCTCATCGTCGAGCATCATCTCGCGCACGCGGCCGCTGCCTACTATCCGTCACCCTTCGACGAAGCCACCGTCCTCGCGCTCGACCGCGGCGGCGATTTTCGCTGCGGAACCCGCTGGCACGCCCGCGGCACGCAACTCGCCATCGAGCAGGAGCAGTACCTTTCCGATTCGCTGGGCGATCTCTACGGCCGCGTCACCGAATTTCTCGGCTTCCATTCCCGTGTTGACGAGCACAAGGTTCAGTGGCTCTCAGCCGCCGGCGACGATCGTTTTCACGGTGTCTTCTTCGATATCCTCGGCCTCACCGATGCCGGCCCGCGATTCGACCGCAGCTATTTCAGCGGTGAGCGCCTGCGCCATGGCCGCTTCAGCGCCCGCTTCTACGAGCGCCTCGGCCTCAAAGACGGCGAGCCGGTGCCCGAATGCCTGAAGGCCCACGTCGCCGCCGGCGTGCAGCACGCCATCGAAGATGCCGCCATTCGCATGGCCGGCCAGGGCCGGAACCTCTGCCTGGCGGGCGGCCTGGGCCTCAATGCCCTGTTCGTGGCCGCGCTCGAATCCCGTTCCGGATTCGAGAATGTCTTCGTTCAACCCGCGGCCGGCAACGCCGGCACGGCCATCGGCGCCGTGCTGGAAGCCTGGCATGGAGCCTTCCAGCAGGCTCGCCGCGCCAGCCTGGAAACGCTTTCCCTCGGCCCCGCCTTCACTGCGGCTGATATCAAGCAGGTGCTGGAAAACTGTAAACTCCGCTTCCATTACCTGGTGACGCACGACGAAATCGTCCGTCACACCGTGGAACAGTTAAACGACAATCGCATCGTGGCCTGGATGCAGGGACGCATGGAATTCGGCCCCCGCGCCTTGGGCAACCGCAGCATTCTGGCCTCGCCGCTCGACACCTATTCCACGGAGAATCTCAACATCTTCATCAAGCATCGCGAACCTTTCCGCAAGTTCGCCGCCTCCGTACCCGCTGAATTGTGCGCCGAATACTTCGAGGCCGGGCCGAACGCCCGCTTCCTCACCACCGTAGGCCGTGTCCGTCCCGCTTACCGGGAGCGCTTCGCTGCCGCCATTCTTGCGGGCGACCTCGTCCGCGTTCACGCCGTCGACCAGCGCGACAATCCGCTCTACTGGAAACTGCTCCACGCCGCCGGCGAATCCACCGGCCTGCCGGTCCTGTACAACACGTCCTTCAACCTGTTCGGTGAGCCCTTGGTCTGCACGCCGCGCGACGCCGTCCGCAGCTTTTACTCTTCCGGAATAGACGCCATGCTGGTGGGCAACTTCTTTTTGCAGAAGTAGCCGTGCGATGCCTCTCTGCGTGCGGCCGCGGTAGATCGATTTCCCCCATACCCGAAAATTCTTATTGCCTTCGACATATGATCAGGAATAGGAATTACCAACTTATCTTAGTTTGTTCTTATTTCTATTCTCGTTCTGGCGCACGTCAAAGTTAGCCAGCGCACAAATCATCACTTAGGGTTGTTGCACGACGTGTCCGGCATCCGCTAGCCTGTAGAGATTCGTCCAATGAAATCCTTAATCCCCGTTCTTGTAATCTGCGCCACATATCTGCCGTATGCCACCGCCCAGACGGCCACCTATACTTCCAGTAATCAGAACGTTATCCTCACAGGACTCGGCGGCAGTGGCGGGGTTGGCCAAAGCAGCGTCCAATGGGGAAACTGTCTGTACAACGGGAGCCAAACAAATTGCACCGTGACGGCGCCTTATACTGGTGTTGGGGGCGGCGGGACGATCTCCATCGTGTTTTCATACCCGGGCAATGGCAAGTCGCCATTCCTTGCAAATTCGATAAGTGCCGGCAGCGACCTGATCACCTTCGGTTTGACTCCCGGCTCCTCCGGTACGATCGCGGTGTCGTTGACGGAAAATACCGGCTCCACTGTTAACTTTCTTTCCAATAACTTCACCTTCTATTATTCGACCGCCACGTGTTCCGGAACGTCGGTTTCAGCTTGCGGCATCGGGCAGGTAGGCCTTACACCGGGTGCGGTCATCACCGGACCGGTCCACGGCGTCTTCGACGCAACGCCGGCCATCCGCACGTCCCAAGGCGTGATTAGCGCCAGCGGCTACGGCGGATTTGCCGCGCTCGCCCCCGGAACATGGATGGAGATTTACGGAGCGAACCTGGCGAATGTCACCTCGCAGACCTGGAGCGGTGCCGATTTCAACGGAAACGCCGCGCCAACGGCGTTGGGAGGGACAACTGTGACCATCGGCGGCCAATCGGCCTTTATCGATTACGTGAGCCCCGGCCAGGTGAACGCTCAGGTGCCGTCCAACATTTCCACGGGGCCGCAGCCCGTAGTGGTCACCACGCCCGGCGGCACCAGCGTCGCGTACACCGTTACGGTGAACCCCACGGAGCCAGGCTTGCTCGCGCCGGGCGTGTTCGACCTGGGCAACAAGCAGTATGTTGCCGCCGTTTTCCCGGCGAATTCGTCGACATTCGTTCTACCTCCGGGCGCTCTCTCCGGTGTCGCCTCACAGCGAGCTCAGCCGGGTCAGACCATCGTGCTTTTCGGTATTGGATTTGGCCTTGTCACGCCCACCATTTCAGCCGGTCAAATCGTTACCCAATCCAATGCCCTCAATGGAAACCTCCAGATCTTTTTCAACGGCGTACCGGCCACCGTGTCATTTGCGGGCCTGACTCAAGGCTTCCTGGGTTTGTATCAGTTTAACGTCGTCGTGCCCAATGTCTCCGCAAGCGACACCGTCGCCCTGACGTTCTCGCTGAACGGAACGCCCGGAACACAGACGCTGGTGATCCCCATCCAGAGCGGATCCTGACGGGCGGCTTCTACCGGCTGGTCGCGGCTTTTGCAGAAACAGGCCGATCCGGATGCGGTCTTGGGCTGCCGAAACGCCTGCGCCCGCGGCTGTGCCGCCAATTCGAATTTTTTTTATACGGATTTCAAAGGACTTGCGCGATGGTTTCTGCCGCCGTGCCGCAGCCTCGTGTTATTTCTCGATTGACGAAGTGCTGCTGCGCTGGGCGGTGCGGGCCGCCCGGTACGAAGCCGCGTCCGGCTCTGGCATCATTCCCGGCCGGGGATGCTCAATCCGGAACTCACGCTGTGCGACGTTCAAGCTTGGCAGCACCCGCGGAAATCTCCTCGTAAAAAGAGGAGACAAAGGGCGCCCTTTGCAGTCCAACGAAAAACCGCAGTCGAAACGAAAACCACCGCCTGACACTCCGTAGCGCCGGCTTCCAGCCGGCTATGCCGGCATCCTTGCCGGCACGCCTCCTCCCGCCCGGCCACCCGTCTGTCTAACGCCGTTCGAATTTCGCCTCCATCAGCATCCACGTGTCCGGGTCCAACTCCACCTTCACCGGCTCATGCGCGGCGGGAAACACAAATGTCTGCCGCTTTGCCCTCATCTCGATCTTCTCGACCGCCCCGTCGATTCCCACTTCCAGCGGCAAACGGTACGCCTCTCCTGCCTGCGTCTGCTCTAACCCGATCTCAATTTGCCGCCGCGCCGCATCGTAGTGCCACGTTCCCTCCAGCACCGGCGATCCCGCCCGATACAGCCATTGCTGGAAGAACCAGCCTAAATCCTGGCCGGAAACCTCCTCAATCACTTTGCGGAAATCGGTCGTGGACGCGTTGCCGTCGCGGAAGCGGCGGTAATATTCGCGGATGCCCGCCCAGAATTTCTCCGTCCCGATTTGACCGCGCACCAGGTGGAGCACCCACGCGCCTTTCTGGTACACGATCTGGTTCGGAATGCCGTTCCACGGCTTCGACTGCACCACCGACACGCCCGGCATGCGTCTTTCCGTAACCAGCACCTGTACCCGCGCGCGCCGCAGTCCGGACAGAAAAGCCTCTCGCCCCTGGTAGTGCTCGGTTTCCAGCAGCGCGAAGTACGTGGCGAAGCCTTCGCTCAGCCATACATCGTCCCAATCCTTTTCCGTTACCGAATCGCCGAACCACTGGTGCGCGGTTTCATGAGCGACCAGGCTGTCCGCCGGACGGCCGGTAAAGGCCCGCTCGCCGAAGAAAATTTCGCTGGCGTGCTCCATGCCGCCCTGGATCGGCGCCTCCACTCCCGCCAGTTTCTGGTACGGATACGGCCCGACCTGGGCGCTGAAAAATTCGATCGCCCGCCGCAGCGGCTCTTCCAGCGTTGCGATTCCCGCGTCCCGATCCTGATGGTATAGCCAGCTTTCAAGCGGCACTCCCGCCGCCGCACCGAAATGGCGCGAATCGAACTGCGTTGCTTCAATGTTGTACAGCCACGTCGCGATCGGCACGCGCTGGCTCCAATGCGTCGTCCGCCGCCCGTCGCCCAGGTCGATTTGCTCCTCTAGCGCCCCGTTCGCCACCACCTGGTATTTCACCGGCGCGGTGATGAAGAATTCTCCCGTTGCTTTATCGTATGGGTGGTCGATGGTCGGCAGCCACTGGTGCGCCAGGTCCGGCCAGTTTTCGCTGAAAAAACATTTTTCGCCGTACTTGTTCGTTGCGATTTTCAGCCCCGCCGCCGGGACGCCGTGGTACCGGATCGTGAATTCGTGCCCGCTGCCCGGTGCCGGAGCGGCTGCTAACGGGATCCGCAACTGCTCGCCCGTGTGCGTGAACGGAACCGCCGTGCCGTCCTCCCGCACCTCGTCCACGTTCATCGGCTGTGCCAGGTCCAGCCGAAATCCGCCTACGCCGGCGGTCGTGAACCGCACCGTCACTGTGGCCTCTCCTGAAATTTCCGGACTTTCGTCGCTCAACGTTACGCGGAAAACGTAATGCCGCACGTCGATCTCCGGCTGCCGCGGATACGTATCCGCCCATAGCCCGCACGCGCAGAGACCAATCAGCAGCGCGGCTCTCATCGCAGCTTGGCCGCTTCCACCGCACTTGCCGCGCGCGCAACGGCCGTCACATCCACGTTTTCCCGTCCCTGCTCGGCTACCTTCACTTCCGCCGCCTGCGCTTCGAAGCGCGCCCGAAACGGCGGATATCCGGCCAGGTCGTCGTCCAGCGCTTCCCAGGCGATCACGCGATAATCTGCCGGCGGCAGCCCCCGAAAGTGAAACGCGCCGCTCTCATCCGCCTTGAGCGACCTTGCGCCCTGGCCGTCCACCGGCCACACCTGTACCAGCGCGCCGGGCAGCGCCTTCCCGTCCGCCCCGCGCGCCGTTCCGGTAATCTCGCCGCCGTCCGCCGCAAGCGTGATCTCCAGCGCGCCGCTGGCGCCCGGGACGAGATCGAGGTCCTGGTTCGTGATGTCCCGCCCGGCGAAGCGCACCGCCTTCACATAAAGCCCGCCGCCAAGCCCGTCCACCGAGACCTGGTAAGTGCCGGGCAGAACTTCTTGAAATTGGAACCTGCTCTCGCCGCGCGGCTGCGCCGTATAGGTCGGGAGGCCGCTGGGGAAATCGCCGGGCGGCACCAGAGCGATCTCCGCCCGCCCATCCGTCCGTCCGCCGGCGAAGCCTCCCTGGATCGTCAGCGTCTGGCCTGTTGGCAAGACTACGTCGTCGACATCGGAGTCGGACACCTCCACCACTGCGGGCAGCACACTCTCCGGCACCGCCGCGGAAGCCGGCATCGGCAAATTCCCGGTCATCGCGAAAACCGCAGTGTCGTTGTCGCCGGCAATCGTGTAGCGGCCGGGAAGAACGCCGGTAAACTCAAAACGCCCTTCTGCCGTTGTGTTCGCTCCAAAAGTGGCGCGAGTGGCGAACAGATCGTTCCGGGGAATCAGGTGCAGCGACGTATTCGCCGGGCCCCGGCCCCGGATCGAATAGGTGCGCGCCTTGTGCAGCCGGATGTCCAGCCCGCGCACCTCGGCCCCAGCCGCCACCACAACCGCCGCCGCCGCGGCGGGATCGGATGTAGCGGGGTAGAACGTCGGCGCATAATTATCGCGCAGCGACGCCCCCAGATAATACCGCCCCGGCGCGACATTCCCTATGACCACGCTGCCGTCCGCCTGCGAAACCGTGGTGCTCTCGGCCTCGAACTGTTTCCGCCCGCCCGCGTACGAAATCCGGAACACGGTTACGTGCGCGTCCGGCACCGCCTCGCCATCCTCGTCTGTCACCTTGCCATAGAGGAGTGCTTGCGGCGTGAGCTTCAGGGTGACGTCCCCCCGCCGCTCTCCTGCCGCCAGTTTCACCGGCGGCCCGACCACGTCCGGCTCCTCCGCGCCGTAGCCCTGGTTCAGATAGCCCGTGCGCCGCGCGGAAAGAAAATAGCTGCCTGCGTCGATGTCCTCCAGGCGGAATCGCCCTTGCGCGTCCGTCGTGGTGGATGGGCCGGTCACACTGGGCTCCTGGTTCACGCCTCGGGTCGGCGAAAATGGTTCCACCCAGACAATTGTCTTCTTGAGCGGCGCGCCCGTTAGCGCGTTGACGACGCGCCCTTCAATCGCGCACTTCTCCGGCGCCTGCGCCCACGCGCCCGCCGCTGCCGCCACGCACACTACCCATGCCCCGATTCGCCGCATACCGTTCTCTATGCATTCTAACCACCCGCGAGGGTAGAGTTGCGGATGTGAGATCGCAACACGAAATCCACAGTCGGAGAACGAGTGCGATGATGCCCGTGGCACCCGTCGGAGCCGCGACCGTGAGGGAGCGGTCCTATCGCATAATGGAAAAAATCACGACGTCAGGGACTTGGCGCGAAGGGCCCTATTCTTCTGCCGCCTTCACCGGCACGAGCGTGCCCCCGCGGATGTAATAATCCGCGCCCCGCCAGCGAATGCTGCGTCGGGCGAAGCTGATGGCCCAGATGAGGAATGCGGCGGCATCCCAAACCGGGATGAGCGCCATGCGCCGCCAATAGCCTCGCTGCTTCAGGCCCCAGGTGGCTACCATGGCAGTGATGACGCAGCGCAGGGCGAAATAGGTCCCCAGGTATGCGGCGGCCAATGAGCCCGAGGATGTCATCAGCGCCGCCGCCACAGACCACGGCAGCCCGTGCGTGAACATCAGGCCGAAATGGCCCCAGGGCCGCATGTGGCGCATCACCACGATCCAACGCAGACGCTTGTGCACCAGTTCCGTCAAGGACTGGTAATCAGCCACTGTCTCCACCGGATAACGGGAGAGTTCGACCTCATAGCCCTGATCGGCGATGAACCGGCCCACCAGCAGGTCGTCCGCCGGCCGGTTCTCGATGGATTCGTATCCGCCGAAAGCCGCCAGCCGCTCGCGCGTAGTGACGATGGTCGGCCCGAGCGCGAATTTCACGCCGTCCAGTTGCCACGCCACGATGATGCCCGGATAGAAGTCCGACATCATGCCTATCGATTGCAGGGAATCAACCACGGTGCGTTCTTCGATCGGCAGATAGAAACAGGTCACCGCACCGATTTTGGGGTCTGCCAGAGGCGCAATGACGGCCCGGAGGTAGTCGGGGCGGACGCGCACGTCGCTATCACTGATCACCACGTGCTCGAAGGCGGCTTCGCTCACCAGCCGGGCGAGCTTGGCCACCTTGTCGTTGGTGGCATCGCGGCCCGAACCGTAGAGTACCCGGATTCGGCGCTTGGGGAATTCCCGCATCAGCCGGTCGATGAGAGGCATCGCCGGATCGTCGCGGTCCCCGACACAAAATACCAACTCGTATTCGGGATAATCCTGGCGGCAAAAGCTGACGAAGTTGTCCCAGGCATCCGGATCAAGGCCGCGGATGGGTTTGAGGATGCTCACCGGGGGAGTAAATCCGCCCGCCGGACGGCGCGAAGGGCGCCGGAAGAAGCGCCAGCAGCTAAATACGGCCAGGCCGTAATAGATAAACGGGGTAGCTGCCAGTATGAAGAACAATAGCGTGGCGAATTTCAGCAGCATGTGCATCTGAACGGTCGAACAAGGAACCGGGAAATCGCACTCGAAACAACTAAATGACGCTCGGAAGTATGCCCGCGGGTACACGAATTTTTTCTGGCCCAAAATAACTAACGGACGGAATCAGACCATTCTGTTAAAGTGAAAAGGAACCCTTGCCTATCCCCGGCGTAGGCGCCACGAATGTTCCGGGGGAACCCAATTTATGTGGAATCGCGGGTTACACGCATCTCGATTTCGAGACCAGCGTGGAGTGCATCGGGCATGCCGCCCCCCAAACTGGCCGACTGCTGGTCGTGGAGCCGTCTCCGCGGGTCGCTAATTCGATACTCTGGTAGGGAGCAGTGACAATCGACTATTCCGGCGCGGTGCGGTCGACCGCTGTGCACGCAGGCATGCGGACCGGCGCGCGGATCTGGGTCACCGCTTTTGGAGGATTGCTGTTGCTGTCAATGTGGATCGAACGATGGAGAATTCAGACGACACAGGTTTCGGAAGCGCATTGGCGGGCATTCGCGAGCGCCGCCGCATCTATCTGATTGTTCTGCTGTTCGCCGCCGCCGTTTTCCTGGCTGCCATCGTTTCCCCGCCTTCCCTCATGGACGACGTGGATGCTGTGCAGGCGCAGATCGCGCGCAACATGATCAGCTCGGGCGATTGGGTGACCGCCCATATCGACGGCTTGGCCTACCTCGAGAAATCGCCGCTGATTTACTGGCTGATCGCAATTTCCTACAAGATTTTCGGCTTTTCCGACTGGGCGGCGCGCATTCCAGTGGCGCTCTCGTCGATTGGGCTGGCATGGCTTACGGCGGCATTCGGAGTGTGGGCATTCGGCCGCAAGGCGGGTCTCTACGCCGGCTTATCAATCGCCACGTGCATCGGTCTGTTCCTCTTCACCCGCGTTCTGATTCCCGACGTGATGCTCACTTTCACCATCGCCCTTGCGATGTGGGCATTCCTACGCGTGCTCGATGAGCAGGAACTCCACCCGCGCCTCTGGGCGGGTCTGCTATGGGCGGGTTTCGGTGTGGGTCTGCTGCTAAAAAGCACGGTGGCAGTTCTGTTTCCGGCCGCGGCGGCGGCTGTGTATCTCCTCTTGACCGGCCAGTTGTTTTCGCGCAAGGTCTGGAACCGCCTCCATGTTTGGAGCGGCCTCGCCATCATGCTGCTGATTGCCGCTCCCTGGCACGTGCTCGCGGCCTTGCGCAATCCGCCCCTGTTCGATTTCACCATGCGCAGTCTGCCCGGCGAATACCATGGCTTCGTTTGGTTTTATTTCATCAACGAGCAGGTGCTGCGCTTCCTGAACCTGCGTTATCCGCGCGACTACAACACAGTGCCGCGCGTCTGGTTCTGGCTGTTCCATTTCGCCTGGCTATTTCCATGGAGCGTGTATTTTCCCGCGGTTTTCCGTCTCTCCTTCCGCCCCGTGGACCGTGCCGGGCGTACGCGCCTGCTGGCGCTATGCTGGACCGGTTTTCTGCTGGTGTTCTTCAGCTTCTCCACCACTCAGGAATACTACTCCATGCCGTGTTACCCGGCACTGGCGTTGCTTCTCGGCTCCGCCATGGCGGCGGGGGGCGCATGGGTGCGATGGGGCACGCGGGTACTTGTGGCTATCACGGGATGCGCGGCGCTGGCCGTGGCGGCGATTCTGTTCACCGTTCGCAATCTGCCCACTCCCGGTGATATTTCGGCCGCGCTCGCTCAACATCCCGGTGCCTATACCCTCTCTCTCGGCCACATGGAAGACCTTACGATCGATTCGTTCGCGTACCTGCGGCTTCCTCTGGCGCTGGCGGGAGTGGCATTTCTGATCGGCGCGCTGGGCAGCCTTCGCGCGAACGGACAGCGGGCATTTCTCGCCTCCGCCTGCATGATGGTTCTCTTCTTCTTTGCGGCGCGCGTAGCCATGGTAGCTTTCGACCCATATCTTTCTTCGCGCCCGCTGGCCGAGGCTCTCCGGCGCGCGCCGGAAGGCGACCTGGTGGTGGACCATCACTATTACACGTTTTCTTCGATCTTCTTCTACACGAATCGCAGGGCGTGGCTGCTGAACGGGCGTATCAACAACCTGGTTTATGGATCGTACGCCCCGGGAGCGCCGGACGTTTTTCTGACCGATGAGCAATGGCGCGAACACTGGCTGGCACCGCGCCGGTGCTATGTGGTGGCTAAGACGGCGGAGCGCGCACGTTTCGCGCGCCTGGTCGGGGCAAGCTCTCTGTTCACCGTGGCAGAGAGCGGCGGGAAAATGGTGCTGACGAACCAGCCTCTCGGAGCGGGCGAGTCGTCCCGCAGCGCGCCGTAGCCGCATTCGGAGACATTGTTCCCTTACGGTCGCGGCTCCGGGGCCCGATTCGAGGTCCGAGTGCTAGTCCGCCTGGTCGAATGGGCGGCCGTTCTTGCGTTTCACCACCGGCGCGCCTTCCATGGAAACGGCATACGCCGACGCGGCGGCGCCGTGGGCGGCCTTCGAGCGCCGCTCGTTCCTTGGGCTTCGCCAGTCCACCTTGGGCAGGAACAGGGAGCGGTCGATGCGGTCCTGGTAGCGCACCGCGATATTCAGCAGTGAATCGAGCAGAGATTCCGAAAGCAGGTGCGGCCTGAGCCCGAGCTCGGTGAGCTTGGAGTGCCGCGCGTTATAGTAATGCTCCTCGGCTTCCACGCGCGGATCCGGCAGGTGATCGATTTCCACGTGGAGATCGAGCTTGCGTCCGGCCTGCTGTACCAGGTGCGCCAGTTCGAGCACCGAAAACTGCTCGGTAAATTGGTTGAACACGCGGCATTCGCCCGCGCGGGCGGGGTTCAGGCAGGCGAGTTCGATGCAGCGCACGGTATCGCGGATATCCAGATACCCGCGCGTCTGGCCGCCCTTGCCGTACACAGTCAGCGGGTGGCCCATGGCCGCCTGCGCACAGAAACGGTTGAGGACCGTTCCGAAAACCTCGTCGTAATCGAAGCGGTTGGTGAGGGTTTCGTCCAGCGCCACCTCGTTCGTCATGGTGCCGTAGACCACGCCCTGGTTCAGATCCGTGGCGCGCAATCCCCAGATGCGGCAGGCAAACATGATGTTGTGGCTGTCGTGCACCTTGGAGAGGTGATAAAAGGAGCCGGGCTGCTTCGGAAACGGAAGCAGGTCCTTGCGGCCGTTATGCTCGATCGTGATGTAGCCCTCTTCGATGTCGATGTTGGGCGTGCCGTACTCGCCCATGGTGCCGAGCTTCACCAGGTGGCAATCGGGGCGGAATTCGCGCAGCGCGAAGAGCAGGTTCAACGTGCCGACCACGTTGTTCACCTGGGTAAAGACCGCGTGTTTGCGGTCGATCATGGAGTAAGGAGCCGAGCGCTGCTCGGCGAAATGCACCACGGCTTCGGGCTCGAACGAGCGGATGGCAGCGGAGAGAAATTCATAATCGGCGATGTCACCGGAGAAACATTCGATATCCCTTCCGCTGATCCGTTTCCATGCGCGAATCCTTTCAGGCAGTGTGCGAATCGGCGTGAGCGTTTGCACGCCCAGTTCGTAGTCCCACTGCCGGCGGGAGAAGTTATCGGCGATCGCAACGCGATGGCCTCTTTCCGAAAGATGTAAGGAGGTGGCCCAACCGCAGTAACCGTCGCCTCCGAGCACTAGTATGTTCATAAACGGGATGTCCTCATCTTCCGCCGAACACGGAGACCACAGCAATCGTCCGTGTGGCGCGGAGTGCATAAACCGGAGCGATTACGTCCGATTGCACACCAAACCCCAGCAACCGACTTCCAGGTTCATCTTAACAATGAAACAACAACCCGCCAGTTAGCCCTTAGGGGCTACCGGTAAAGCGAAACTTATAGTCCCGTCAAGTGTTGCTACGGCCGTAAAAAGTGGACACCGGATTGGTCACTTATCCTATGTCCGGGTTCTCCCGGTGCGAAAATCAGGCCGAAAGAGGGCAAACGACTGTGTGGGCGGCGACGGGCCTCCGGTATTTACCGAACTGCCACCAGTGAGGACCGGCGATCGATGCCTTTGCCTTCGGCGATGGCAACGTAGCGGTCGGCCGGCAGGTTCGTGAAGCGCTCGATACGGCCGCTGGGCTGCGGCCAACGAACTTCCAGCCAGTCGACTTTTTCCGCCGTGCCAAGACCCAGCACCAGGCGCGGGTCGTGCGCGGAAAGATAGCTGCCGCCACCGTTCTTCGACCGCGAATGCGTCACACCGCCGGCAGACCACGTCATGCGGGCGCCGATCGCATCGCGGTTGCACTTCACTCCTTCGAGCTTCACCCCCAGCCAATGGTTGCCCTGGCCGGCATGGTTGCGCAGCAGCACGGGCGCGCCGCCGTTGTTGCCGATGAGGACGTCCACGCGGCCGTTGTTGTCGTAATCACCGATGGCCATCCCGCGGGCGGCAAACACTTTGCGGAAAATCGGTCCGGCGTCCTCGCTGACATTGCGCAGGCGGCCGCCCTCGTTGTGAAACAGGAGCAGCGGCTCTTTAAATTTCACCTGCTGCGAATAGTTGTCGATCATATCGTCGGGATGGCCGTTGGCAAGGAACAGGTCGAGTTGGCCGTCGTTGTCGTAATCGAAGAAGCGCAGGCCCCACCCGCTGAGCAGGCGGGTGGCCTGGGCAACCTGGTTCTGGAACGCGACGTCGCGGAAGGTCTCGTCCTTCATGTTTTTATACAGTGAGAACATTTCCTGATCGACGTTGGCCACGAACAGATCCTGCCAGCCGTCGCCATCGAAATCGGCGGCATCGACGCCCATGCCGGAGCGGGCGCGACCGTCGGAGCTGAAGCCGACCTCGGCGGCCAGCGCGATCTCCTCCCACTTGGTTTTGCCATTGGCGGCGGGGCCGCGGTTCATGTAGAGGAAGTTCTGCACCGTGTCGTTGGCTACGAACAGATCCATGCGGCCATCGTTGTTGACGTCCGCGGCCACCACACCTAATCCCTTGCCCAGGGACTTTTCGATATCGGTGCCGCGGCCGACTTCGGTGAACGTGCCATCGCCGTTGTTGTGGAACAGCAGGCTGGACGTGCCGCGGAAGACACGCGGGATGCAATAGAAATGCTTGCCCAGCCGGTTGTCGCCGCACGAAAAATGGGCGGTTTTGCCGTAATCGACGAAACTGCAGACAAACAGGTCTAGGCGGCCGTCGTTGTCGAAATCGAACCAGACGGCGCTGGTGGTCCAGTGGTTCTCGAACATCCTCGCGCCCAATCCGGCCTTCTCGCTGACGTCGGTGAACGTGCCGTCACCATTGTTACGGTACAGAACAGGATGGCCGTATGCGGTGACGAAAAGATCCGGGAAGCCATCATTATCATAATCGCCGACAGCCACGCCCATACCGAAGCTGCTGCCTGAGACGCCTGCCTTTTCTGTAACGTCGGTGAACGTGCCGTCGCGGTTGTTCTTGTAGAGCGCGTTGCGGAGAGGTTTGGACGGGTGGAAGAAATCGCAGGGACCGCTGTTGACCAGGAAAATGTCCATCCAGCCGTCATTGTCGTAGTCGAGGAACGCGCAGCCGGGGCCCATGGTTTCGGGGAGGTAATGATCGGGCGAGGCGGCGTTGTCGTGGACCCAGCGGATGCCGCTCACCTCCGGAGGGATCTCCTCGAATAGCGGCGGAGCGCCGGACCGGGCGCGGACGGGCAACGCGAGCGCGGCCGCCGCGCTCCATAGAAAATGCCTTCGATTCATACGGGGAAATCGGGACATGGCTTCAATTGGGGTAGGGATCGCCGGCGCGCACGATACGGATCTGGTGATCGGTAAAGCGCGCGTGGGCCCCCGGCAGTTCGATTTTGGGCATGTGACAGCCGGCGCAGTTGGCTTTGGCGACCGGACATAATTTGCCATGCTGCGCCGCGGCATGGCAGGCCGTGCACTTTCTGTCGTAGGCGGCCAGGTTGGTTTCCAGCGAGCCGTGGGGATCGTGGCAGGCCGTGCAGCGGATGCGGAGGTCGGAAGCATCGTAGCACTTACTGTTCAAGAGGCGATAGGGCTGGAAGCGGACGTTCGGTATGCCGCGGGGACCGCTGAGCGCGATCTGCGACCATGTGCGGTGGCAGCGTCCGCAAAGATCGGCCGTCTCTTCGGCGGATAGCGCGGCCAGATGGGGCAGTTTCGCCCCAGTTGCATCGCCAGCCCGCACGGCTTCGGCATGCTTTTCCACGTCGCCGTGGCATGAGCCGCAGCCGACCCCCGGCGCCACGGATTCCAGGTGCAGCTTGCCATCGGACACGCCGTTATGGGAGTGGCAGGCGAAGCAATCGCGCGCGCCGAGCCAGTCCATGCGGCGGCCGGCGGCTTCGGTGATGCTCTGCGGCTTGCGCGCCGTCGCGCCGATGGTGAGATCGAGCGCACCCGTGGCGTTGTAGAAGCTGACACGGCTTTCGTACAGCGCTCCCTCGAATTCAAACACGTAGGTCTGCCCGGCCTGGCCGCGCCCGAATGCCCAGAGCAGGGGCAGTTCCAGCTTCTCGCTGTTGCCGGTTACCGTCAGGATGGTGGCGCGTTCGCGGCGCACGACGGCATAACGATAAGGCCCGTCCTGGAAGGTGAGGTTGGGATGAGCAGCCAGAATGCCACAGCTTTCGACCCGTTCCAGCGCCTGCGCCATGGGAGTGGCGCGATGGTGGGCGGCTTCGGAGGCGTGACACGCGGCGCAGAGGGCATCGTTTTCCGCGGCGGAGAGAGGGAGAAGCAGGAAGAAGAAGGCCGCAAAGAGACGCAGGGCCTTTTCCTGGGCCACAGATGTACACGGATCTACACAGATAGATCCCAAAATTTGTGTCCATCCGCGTTCATCCGGGGCCCAGTGCCTTTCGCTCACCTGGCCTGCGCTCCCGGCTCGGCGGCCTGTTTTTCGGCATTGAGGCGCAGCACAATGGCGCGCTCTTTGTCCCCATCCTGCTTGCGCTTTTCTCGGTAGTAAGCAGTGGCGAGAGACACATGGGCCTCCACGAATTGGGGAATTTCGTGAGTGAGCTTTTCCAGTTCGGTGCGCGCAATTTCGGTGCGGCCGTCCTGGAGATCGAGCGCAGCCAGTTGATAGCGCGCGGAGGCGTCTCCCGGGCGGACGGCGAGGGCATGCTCGAAGCGCTCGCGCGCTTCGGTGTGCTGGTCTTCCTGGGTGAGGAGAATGCCCAATTGCAGATTGGAGGTGTAGTCGTTTGGGTTCGTTTCGAGTTCTTTGCGAAATGCGGTTTCGGCGTTGGGCGTATCGCCGGTAGCGGCCAGCGCCATGCCGTAGTAGGAGTAGAGATCGGGAAGGGAAGGGTTGAGTTCGACGGCGCGTTTGAAATCGGCCAGAGCACCGGCGTAATCCTGCACGGAAAGCTTGGTGGCGCCCATGAGCAGCCGGGCTTCGGCGGAATCGCCGTCGCGGAGGATACGATCGATCAGAACCTGGCCGCGGTCCGCCTGGTGGTCCCGGATCAGCGCGGTGCCGAGCATATAAATGAGCGCCTTGTCGTCCGGCGATTGACGCTCCAGAGGCGTCAGAATTTCGATTACCTTTTTGTTTTCACCGAGACGCAGATCGCAGTCGGCAAGAAGGAGGACCGCCCGGCGGTTGGCGGGTTCACCGGCCGTGATGCGCTCTAACTCCGCGGCGGCCTCGGAAATCTTCGCCGCCTTGTAATAGGCGAGCGACAGGTTCAGGCGTACCGACGCATTGCCGGGTTGGGCTTCGAGCGCCTTGTTGTATTCGACGATGGCCTCCTCGTATTGGCCGGCGCCGGCCAGCGCGGCGCCCAGGTTGGAGCGGGCCATGGCGTTGCCGGGCACGCGCTTCAGATAAGCACGATATTCGGGAATGGCGGCCGCGATATCGCCCTTCTGGTGCAACTCAATGGCGTGGCGGAGCAGTTCTTCTACCGGGGGCGGCTGCTGGGCCGCGGCGGCGAAGGCCAGGAGAATCGGGGCCAGCCGAACGGCGGCCGCGAAGCTATTTCGCGGCGAGCATCTCATGAATCGCGTGCTCCAGGTCATCGGCATGGAAATCGAGCTCGCCCAGACGTGTCTGATAGGCCACTTTGCCGTCGCGGCCGACCAGGTATAAGCGGCTGGGCCAGGCGTTGTAGGCGCGCTCGGCGGTGGCGTCCATGCCATCTACCGCCAGGGCAAAAGGAAGTTCCAACCGGCGCAGGCAGAGAGCCGCATGCTGCTGCTTTTCGACCAGATTGCGGGCCGGGGGCAAACTGATGCTTTCTCGGGCGTTGATGCTGCTCTGCCATTCGGATTCGGCGGCTGCGTGTGCTTCGGTGATGTAAACCAGGCGGAAGTCGATCCGCTTATGGTATTTGAGGGCGATCCGCTTCAGATCGGCCGCGGAGGCGCGCAGTTTCGGGCAGGTATAACTGCCGAAGACCAGAGCGACGGGCCGGGCAAGAGAGGCAAATGTGAGAGACCCAATCGGCGGGGCCGCGGCGCCTGTCGGGATACCGGCATCGTCCGCGGCGGCGCGGTCGAAGTGAAAACCCGAGGTCAAAGCCGCGCGTGCTTCCGCCGAATCCGGCCGGACCTCGACGGCGTGCTCCAAGAGGGTATGCGCTTCCGTCTGCTGGCCACGTCGCGCCAGGATGGAGGCCAGTTGGAAATTGGCGTCGAAATCGTTGGGATTGCCGGCCAGCTCCTTACGGAAGGCCGCGATGGCGCCATCGGCATCGCCGGTGAAGAGCAGAGCTTGGCCAAGGTAAGACTGCAGGGAGGGAAGATCGGGATTGAGCACGACAGCGCGGTTGAGTTCCTTAACCGCCCCGGGATAGTCACCGGAGCTGAACAACGCGGAACCTAACAGGAAATGGCCTTCGGCCGAATCGCCGTGGCGGAGGATCCGGTCGACGCGAATCTGCCCTTCGGCGATGCGGCCGGAGCGCATCAGGGACATACCCAGAACGTAATTGACCGCGGCATCATCCTGGTGTGCAGACTCCAAGGGGGAAATCACGTCGATCGCTTTCTGGAAATCGCCCATGCGCAGCCGGCAATCGGCGAGCAGCAGGGCAACATTGAGGTGATCGGGTTGGGAGGAGTGCAACGGTTCCAGCTCGGCGGCGGCGGCGGAGAGCTGGGACGACTTATAGTAAGCCAAAGCGAGATTCAGGTGGAGGCTCGAAGCAAATTCCGGCGGCGCGGTCTGTAGCGCCTCGCGGTACTGCGCAATCGCGTCCTGGAAACGGCCCATGCGCGCGTAGATTGCGCCGAGATTGGATCGGGCGTCGATACGCCCCGGCTGAGCGGCCAGACAAGCCTGGTACCCGGCTGCTGCTTCCGCCAGTTGGCCGGCCTGCTGCCGCTCAACCGCCTGCTCGAAAGCGCAGCCGCCGGACTGAGCCTCAGCATACCCACTAATCGCCAATATCGCGACAATGCACCATCCGTACCCCAAACGGATGTCCCCCCTCCGGAAGCAAATTCTATCACGAGCAGAATCAGGAATTGTTTCTACGAAAGCGCGCTGCATCGTTAACCTTTATCGTTAACGTGCTGATTTTACGGCGCTTGCAATCGTTAACACAAATTCTTCCAAAAATGGAAATGATAAGATTCCGCTTGACTGGTGCCGGATTTTCAATTGAGGAGCCGCACCGGGTCCGGTAATCATTTGACTGGCCTCTTTAATCTTCCAGGCAGGACCGGAGAGCGCCGAAGCTGTTAACCCCATTTATCGCCGAGTAACCTTTAAAGGCGAAATTAGTGCTTTTATACTA
>DATJMP010000168.1:0-12441 GCA_035508655.1 Bryobacteraceae bacterium | reverse complement strand
CAGCGGCTCCTCGGTGGAGGGATTGTAGGAAATCAGCTCCGGCCCCGAAGGATTCGGCAGCCAGTCGCCGTAGCACGCGCCGGAATTGGCCGGCTCGATGTGCAGTTTGTCCAGGATGTCGGGAATATGAGAGCTGGCAGTCGCCATAATTCAATTTTAGCCGCCGGCAACCGCGGCGGTCTCTGGAAGGGAGGACGTTCGCACAGATCCACTCGGAAGCCGGGAGTAGGTAAGGCAAAAGTCCGCTCCGTTCTGACTTCTGTCTTCTTCATCTCCGCGGCGCGAAAAAACTCCGCAGCAGTTCCACACACTCCGCGCCCAGGACGCCTTCCGTCACTTCCACGCGATGGTTGAGCAAATCCGAATCCGCCAGCCGGAACTTGCTTCGCACGCCGCCGAAGCGCAGATCGCGCGCGCCGAATACAACCCGCTCGACCCGCGCCGAGACCAGCGCGCCCGCGCACATGACGCACGGCTCCAGCGTGCAATAAAGCGTGGCGTCTTCAAGACGGTAATTGCCCTCGCGCATGGCCGCTTCGCGCAGCGCGACGATTTCCGCATGGGCGGTCGGATCATTGCGCGCCACGGGAGCGTTCCACCCGCGACCGGCGATTTCACCCCCGATCACCACCACCGCGCCGACCGGCACTTCGCCTTCCGTCTCGCCCTGCCGGGCCAGTTTGAGCGCCTCGCGCATCCAATATTCGTCGTCGCGCGCCACTAGCCTATAATACGGAAATTACCCACGGATGACGGAATTGGAACTCCACCATGATGCCGCTCACACCGCCGATCCTGCGGGCCGGCGTATCGGGGCGCTCGCGGCCACCCTGGCAGTCGCCCTCGCTCTGATCTCCATCTCCTCGCACCGGGCCCACACCGCCGCCATCATGCATCAGGCGGCCGCCAACGACCGGTGGGCGCATTACGAGGCCACCCGGGTGAAATACCACAATCTGGAACTCGGCCAAAACCTGCTCACCGTGCTCGAGGCCAAAAACGGGGCCGCCGAGAAAATGGCCGCGGATTATGCCTCGCAGATGAAGAAGTACGCCAGCCAAAGCGCCGAGATTCAGGCCGACGCCCAGAACGCCGAAGCCCAGGCCGCCGCCGACGAACACCGCGCCCTCCGCTACGATGTGGGGGAAGGCCTGTTCGAAATCAGCGTCGTCCTCACCTCGCTTTACTTTCTCTCCCGCAAAATGATGTTCCCCATCATGGCCATCGTCGCGGGCATCGCCGGTCTTCTGGCCGCGATCACCGGCGTGCTCCTATAGGTTGGCAACTACTGGTTCGGGATCTATTTCAGCCTCACCGGACTGAGCGGCGGCGCCCTGGCACCGCCCCGCGGCCGGAGCCGATTTCGCGCCTCGCCCCTTGCTATCATGAAATTTCCCCATGCAAATTGAGAAAGTGTACGAGCCGCAGCGGTTCGAACCGCATTGGGCCGAGTGGTGGATCTCCTCCGGCCTCTTCCGTGCCTCCGCCAAGGCCGGCGGGCCCGTATTTTCGCTCGTAATCCCCCCTCCCAATGTCACCGGCTCGCTGCACATCGGCCACATGCTGGAACACACCGAGATCGACGTCACCATCCGCTGGCATCGCATGCTCGGCCACAACACGCTTTGGCTGCCCGGAACGGATCACGCCGGTATCGCCACCCAGATGGTGGTGGCCCGCCAGCTTGCCGAGAAGGGCATCAATTACCGCGATCTGGGCCGCGACGAATTCGAAAAACGCGTCTGGCAGTGGAAGGCCGAATCCGGCGACACCATCAAGCGCCAGATGATCCGCCTCGGCGCCTCCTGCGATTGGTCGCGCGAGCGCTTCACCCTCGATCCCGGCCTCTCCCGCGCCGTGCGCGAAGTCTTCGTCCGCCTCTACGAAAAGGGCCTGATCTACCGCGGTGAATATATGGTCAACTGGTGCCCGAGCTGTCGCACCGCCATCTCCGACCTGGAAGTGGCGCACAGCGACGTCCAGGGCCACCTCTGGCACATCCAATACCCCATCAATGGCCAGCCCGGCCGTTTTGTCACTGTCGCCACCACGCGCCCCGAAACCATGCTCGGCGATACCGCCGTCGCCATC
The DNA here is from genome assembly GCA_035508655.1 of Bryobacteraceae bacterium. Lineage (GTDB taxonomy): Bacteria > Acidobacteriota > Terriglobia > Bryobacterales > Bryobacteraceae > DATGMB01. Next base: position 10,350 of record DATJMP010000168.1, on the reverse strand, counting down.
AATGCCAAAGACGGGCGCTACGCCGACCTGCACGGAAAAACCGTCCAGCTTCCGCTGATGGACCGCGAGATCCCCATCATTCTGGATGATCTGGCCGACCCGGAATTCGGCACCGGCGTGGTCAAAGTCACACCTGCCCACGACCCCAACGATTTCGAAGCCGGCCGCCGCCACAATCTACCCAAAATCCAGGTCATCAACGACCGCGGCATCATGACCGCCGCCGCCGGCCCTTATGCCGGCCTCGACCGATTCGAGGCGCGCCGCCGCGTTCTCGCCGATCTCGAAACCCGCGGCAACCTGGTCAAGACCGAGCCCTACCAGCTCAGCATCGGCACCTGCCAACGCTGCAAGACCGTGGTCGAGCCGCTCGTCTCCACGCAGTGGTTCGTCAAGACCAAACCGCTCGCCGAAAAAGCAATCGCCGCCGTCGAGTCCGGACAAATCACTTTCGTCCCCGCCAGTTGGCAGAAAACGTATTTCGAGTGGATGTACAACATCCGCGATTGGTGCATCTCGCGCCAGCTCTGGTGGGGTCATCGCATCCCCGCCTGGCATTGCGGGGAGTGCCGCGACATCATCGTCGCGCGCGAAGCTCCCGCCACCTGCCCCCGCTGCGGCTCCACGGCGCTCGAGCAGGATACCGACGTGCTGGACACCTGGTTCAGCTCCGGCCTTTGGCCGTTTTCCACTCTCGGCTGGCCCGACCAGACCGAGGACCTCGCCACCTATTACCCCACCTCGCTCCTCATCACGGGCTTCGACATTCTCTTCTTCTGGGTGGCCCGGATGGCCATGCTGGGCATCGAATTCATGGGCGATGTGCCCTTCCGCACCGTCTATATCCATGGCTTGGTGCGCGACGCCGAGCGCCAGAAAATGTCGAAGACCCGCGGCAATGTCATCGACCCCCTGGTGGTGACGGAAAAATATGGCACCGACGCCGTCCGCATGGCGCTGCTGCAGGGCGCGGCCCCCGGCACCGACATCGTCCTCACCGAAGAGCGCATGGAAAGCGCGCGCGCCTTCGCCAACAAGATCTGGAACGCCTCCCGTTTCCTCTTCCTCAACATGGAACGGTCGGCCGTCGAGCCCTCGGTCCCCGAAAGCCTGGAGCAGTTTCTACCGCACGCTGAAATCGATACCCTCGAAGTCCCGATCGAGGACCGCTGGATCTTCAGCCGCCTCAACTCCACCGCCGAGCAGGTGAACCGCGCCATCGAACAGTTCCGCTACCACGAGGCCGCGCAGCTCCTCTGGCATTTCTTCTGGCACGAGTTCTGCGATTGGTACCTGGAGCTCAAGAAACTCAAATTCAGGGAGGATTCCGGCTGTACGCCCGGCTGGCACAACGTGCTGGCGGCCTTCGAAACCGCCCTGCGCCTGCTCCATCCGGCCATGCCCTTCCTCACCGAGGAGCTCTGGCAGCGGCTCGCCACCGACCGCGCCACCCGCCCCGTTTCCATCGCTCTCGCCCCGTATCCTCAGTACCGCAAGGAGCTGACCGATTACGAAGCCGAGCACGAAATCGAGCTGCTGCAGGAAATCGTGACGCTCGCGCGCACGCTGCGCACCGAAGCCAGGCTCGATCCGAAACAGCAGCTTTCCGGTGCGCTTTATTCGCGCAACGAGTCGCTCGAGACCGCGCGGCGCCATGCCGCGGCCATTCAGAAGCTCGCCAATGTGAAGCTCGAATTCAGGGCCGAGGCCGCGCCCAAGTCGGACGTCATGCGTTCCACCGCCCGCTTCGATCTCGTTCTGGAAGTGCCGGCGGCCCAGATGGACGCGCAGCGCGCCCGCCTGGGCAAGGAGATCGAACAGCTTCGCAAGAATATTGCGAGCCTGGAGCGCCAGCTTTCCGACGGCAAGTTCCTCGCCAAAGCACCGGCGCCAGTCGTGGAAGGCATGCGCCGCAAGCTCGACGATTACCAGGCGCAGATGCGCAAGTATGATTGACATCGTGCGCCTGGCCCTGGAAGAGGATATCGGTTCCGGCGATATCACCACCAATTCCTGTGTCCCCGCGGATCGCCAGGCGCGAGGCCGGTTCCTCGCCCGCGAACCGCTGATCGTCGCTGGCTTGGAAATCCTGGAAGAGGTGTATCAGCCTCTCGGCTCGAATCCGAGCCGCGACCGTAAGGGAGCGGTGCCTGAGGTTTCGTTAGCGCTCCGCAAGCGCAATGGCGACTCCTGCTCTGCCGGCGAAATCCTCGCCGAAGTCACCGGCCCGGCCCGCCTGCTGCTCACGCGTGAGCGCGTTGCCCTCAATTTCCTCCAGCGCCTCAGTGGCGTAGCCACGCTAGCCCGCAAATTCGCTGATGCCGTCTCCGGCACGAACTGCAAAGTCCTGGACACCCGCAAAACCACCCCCGGCCTGCGCGCGCTCGAAAAAGCCGCCGCGGCGGCCGGTGGCGTCCACAACCACCGCATGGGCCTCTACGACGCCATTCTCATCAAGAACAACCACATCGCCGCCGCCGGCGGGGTGCGCCATGCACTCGATTGGGTTCGTTCCGCCAATCTGCCCGTCGAAATCGAAGTCCGCACCCGCGCCGAACTGCATGAAGCGCTGGAGTGCGGTGCCACCCACCTCCTCCTCGATAACCTCTCTCCCGCCGAAGCCGCCGACTGGATCCGCGAAATCAACCGCCGCTCCACCGTCGAGCTTTCCGGCGGTATCACCCTCGACGCCGCACGCACTTACGCCGAAGCCGGCGCCGATTTCGTCTCCGCCGGCGCCATCACTCATTCCGCCCGCGCTATGGATATTTCCTTTCGCCTGGAGCTTCTATGAGATCCGTAGCGCAAGCTTCCAGCTTGCCGTGCCGGCATGGGCTTTGCCATCGACAATGCCGGCAAGAATGCCGGCATGGCCGGCTCAAAGCCGGCGCTACGGAGAGGCGCGCATGACCCCGCTGGATCTATCCCTTCTTTCCCGCCGCGTGTATTACTACCGCAGCATCGACTCCACAATGACCGCGGCCGCCGTCCTGCCCCTCGGTTCCATCGTCCTTGCCGAGGAGCAGACCGCCGGGCAGGGCCGCCACGGCCATTCCTGGCACTCAGAACCCTTCGCCGGCATCTATTGTTCCATTGTCCTCCCGCCTGCTCCCCTCCTCACCCTCGCGCTCGGTCTTGCCACCGCCGAAGCCATCGGGATTCCCTGCGATCTCCGCTGGCCCAACGACGTCATGATCGGCAACCGGAAGACCGCCGGCATCTTGGTCAATCTGGTCGACGGAAAAGCCGTCGCCGGGATCGGCATCAACGTCAACCACACCGGGCTTCCTACGGATCTCGAAGCCACTTCCCTGCGCCTCGCCGCCGGCCATCCCTTCGAGCGCGAGCCCATTCTCAACGCCCTCTTCGATGCCGTTCCTGCTTTCACCGCGCTCCCGCCCGAGGACATCCTCCGTCTCTTCACCAAAGCTTCTTCTTATGCCGCCGGCCGGCGCGTGGTGGTGCATCAGCCCGATGGCGTCATCCGCGGCACCACCGCCGGGCTGAACCCGGACGGTTTCCTGATCGTGCGCAAGGACGACGGAACCGAAACTCTCGTCCTTGCGGGAGGCGTACGTGCTGCTGGCTCTTGACGCAGGCAATTCCAACATCACCATCGGTGCATTCGACAGCCGCCGGCTGGTCAGCCAATGGCGGCTTCGCACGGTCCATGAGCAGACCGCCGACGAGTGGGGCATTCTGCTGCACAACCTGTTCTCTCCTGCCGGCCTCGATATCGCCACCGTAGATGGCATGATTATTTCGAGCGTCGTGCCGCCCATCGATTCCACGCTCGCGGCCATGGCGCAGCGGTACTTCCACACCAGCGCAATGTTCGTCAATTCGCGAACCAACCTCGGCATCGCCATCCGCTACGACAACCCGTACGAAGTCGGCGCAGACCGCCTCGTCAACGGAGTCGCCGGCTTCTATAAGTACGGCGGCCCCTGCGTCGTGGTCGATCTCGGCACCACCATCAACTTCGATGTGATCTCAAAGGATGCCGAATACCTCGGCGGCGCGATTGCCGTCGGCATCGGCATTTCCGTCGAAGCGCTGTTCAGCAAGACCGCCCGCCTGCCGCTGGTGGATTTCCGCCCGCCCAAAGACGTGGTCGGCACCAACACCGTTTCCAGCATCCGCTCCGGCCTCTACTTCGGCACCATCGGGATGATCGACGGCATTCTCGAGCGCATCATCGCCAAAATGGGCCCGGAAACCAAAGCCGTCGCGACCGGCGGCCAGGCCCACCTCATCGCCAGCGGCTCGCGCTACATTCAGACCGTCGACGAGCACCTCACCCTCGAAGGTCTGCGGATGATCTGGGAGAGGAATCATTGAGCGCGGGAGTCAGAATTCGGAAGTCAGGAGTCAGAATGCGAAGCCGCCTCCGCGATTCCAGCCTTCTGACTTCTGACTTCTGAGTTGCAGTGGAGGGCTGACAGATGCACCGGGATCTCGGAACAAATCGGCCGTGCTGAATTACTTCAACTACTTCACCGAAATCGAAGAGCACTTCCAACGCGCCCGCGGCACGGCGCTGTTCCTCATGTCGCCGCTCGATTGGGCGCTGGTGGAATCGTGGAAAAACGCCGGTGTGCCTCTCGAAGCCGCGCTGCGCGGCATCGACGCTTCTTTCGAAAAATGGCGCACCCGCAAGCACAAGACGCAGATGATCAATTCTCTCGCCTTCTGCGCCCAGGCTGTGCTCACCGAAGCTCAGATCATGGCCGGCGCCGCTCCGGCCCGCCGCGAGGCTGCGCCTCCCTTCCCGGTAGACGAACTGCGCGCCTATCTCGAATCGAATGCCGCCGCGCTTCCGCCCGCCTTCTCCGAGATCGCCGCGTCCCTGCGCAAGCTCGCGGTCGAAATCGATCAGCACTCCGGGAATCTCGAAGCCCTGGAGCAGCGCCTCACGGTTCTCGAAGAGAAGATGATCGCGGCCGCGCGCGCCGCCCAGAGCGAAGACGAAGCGCTCGCCGCCCGCCAGGAGCTCGACCGCCAGCTTCGCCCCTACCGCGGCAAAATGACCGCGGACCAGCTTGTCATGCTGGAAAAGCAATACCTGGAGCGCCTGCTCCTCGAGCAGGCCAAACTGCCCCGCTTGAGCCTGTTCTATATGCGGTAGCAAGCCGCCCCTTACTCGATGTATATTTAATGTAGATCCGTATGCCGAATGACACTCAGATCTCCAAATGGGGCAACAGCCTGGCCGTGAGGATTCCTCGGGCCATCGCGCGCGGCGCGGGCCTGAGCGAGGGCGATCGCCTCTCGGCGGATCTGGCCGGCGATGGCAGCATCGTGCTCCGCAGCCAAAAGCGTAAGTACTCCCTCAATGACCTGGTCGCGGGAATCAAGCCCGGCAACCGGCACGTCGAAACGGACTGGGGAGGCCCGCTAGGCAAGGAAACCTGGTAAATGCCCGCTTTCGTCCCGGATGCGGGAGACCTCGTCTGGCTCACCTTCGATCCACAGGCCGGCCACGAGCAGGCCGGCCGGCGTCCGGCGCTTGTCCTCAGCCCAAAGGCCTATAACCAACGAAGCGGGCTCGCTCTTGCTTGCCCGGTTACGACCCACGTCAAAGGCTATCCGTTCGAGGTGGCTGTGCCGGCGGAGTGCGGGCTGAATGGCGTGATCCTGGCCGACCACGTCAAGAGTCTGGACTGGAAGGCCCGTCGTGCAGTCCGAATCTCCCGCGTGCCGGAGAGCACTCTGAACGAAGTCGTCGCCCGCCTATCTCCCCTGCTCGGCTGCTGACGCCACCACGGGCCGTTCCCATCCGCCGCTTTCGGCCGCCCGGAACACGGCATCGATCACCGCCATGTTTTTCACGGAATCCTCCAGGGGAACCGGCGGGGGCGCCCCCTGCCGGATGGCCCGCGAAAAAGCGTCCCCCTGCAAGGTGTACTGGTCGCACGGTGCGAATTCCTCGACTGTCACGCCCGAGCCGAACGGGTCACGCCCGTCGTCGATCTTGATGCGCGACACGCCGTCTGACAGCGGATTGAACGGCACCTCGATCTCGATCCGCGCGCTGGTGCCGAAAAACTGTATGCTCTGGTTGCCCACCACCTGCGTCCCGCAGTTGAAGATGGCATGCCCGGAGGGATATTCCAGAATCGCCGACGCCAGCGTATCCACGCCCGTTTCCGAGTCGCGCACCAGCGTCGATGCCACACGCAGCGGCTCTTCCCCGAAGACCATCCGCGATGTCTTGATCGGATAACAGCCGATGTCCAACAGCCCGCCTCCGCCGTACTCGCGGATGTTGCGCACGTTGGTCCGGTCGTCGTTGTAGTATCCGAACGCGCCCACGGCGGCCCGCAGCGTCCCGATACGCCCGCTGCGCACCAGTTCCACCGTGCGCACCCACTGCGGATGAACCTGCACCATGAACGCCTCGCCGATCTCCACCTTGTACCGGTCGCGCGCCGCCAGCAGCTTCCGCGCGTCCGCCGCGTCCAGTCCCAGAGGCTTTTCGCATAGCACATGCTTGCCCGCCTGCGCCGCCAGAATCGACAACGGGACATGCAGGTGATTCGGCAGCGGGTTGTAGACGGCCTCGATTTCGGGGTCGTCGAGCATCTCCTGGTAACTGCCGTAGGCTTTCGGAATTCCGAATTGGCGCGCCACGGCTTCTGCCCGGGTCCGGTCGCGCGATGCGATGCCGATGATTTCAGACAGCTCGCCCTTCTGCATCGCCGGGATCACCCGGTTCAATGCAATGCGTGCAGCGCCTAGAATACCCCAGCGAACTCTGTCCATCCGGGGATTGTATCATCGCTTTCCAGCGGCAGTAGTACCTAAACTCCGATAGTTATTACAAGATGACTAACCATCGTCAAGATGCGCGCGGAGCGTCTCCTGCGAAAAATATCCTTATGGAACTGCTGCTCGTATTTCTCTCCACCGCCATCGGAACCGTCGTCGGCGTCATTGCCGTGACGATGATGCAGCGGAAAGACCGCAAAACTGCCGTGGGCGCCGGCTCTGTCCTGCGTACCCAACTCCAGAATACGGAATGGGCTCTGGCTTCGGCCGGCCGAGACGTCGAAGAACTCCGCCAGAAGCTGATGGAGCGGGAACAGTCCGTGCAGACTGCCGCCCAGGAGATGGAATCCCTGCAGAAGCGTCTCATGGAAACGGTCGCTGAAGGGGAGAAAGAGGTCGGCCGCCGCACCGAAGCCGAGCGGCTCGCATCCGAGGCCTCCGCTCAGATCCAGATCCTTCTCGAGCGCATTCACCAGTTGGAAAACGCCACTGCGCAATCCGAACGCGCCTTCGGCCACATCACAGAGTTGGAATCGGAGATGGCCCGCTTGCGCCAGGCCGCCATGGATGCCGAAGCCGGGAACGCGTCCCTGCAGCGGGAATTTGCGACCGAGAGCCAGAAATTCGAAGCTCTTGCCGCCGAACTCGCCACCTTGCAGAGCGAGCACGCCGCGCTGCAAGCGGCAATCTGGAAGGAACGGGCGCTAACTGCCGAGGGACTCGACCTCTTGCAGAAAGCTCAGGCAAAACTGGCTGGCGCCGCCCCGGTAGGAGCGGCTGGCTCCGTCACCCCGTCCGTCAACGGATTTGCGCTGGTCGGTTAAAGACCGCACCTAGCCCGATGCTGTGTCGAAATTACCCGCCGCTTGTGTCAGCGCCCGACTGCCGGAGGCGTCTCCAGCATCGAAAGAAGCAGGCAAAGCACCACTAAAGCCGCCAACCCCGCCACAACCACCATAAAAGGTCCTCCCACCACATTCGGATTGTGCAATTCAAGGACCTCGGGTTTCAGTCGATACATTCGGCGGGAATCGGGACTGTTAAGGCCGGCACACACCGGCATTTACCAGAAAGGAAGCAGCCGCCCGCCATTCGCCTCCCAGCCGGTGCTCCACCTGGAAGGACTTGCTGGCGCGGTCGGCGCGCAGGCGCCATCCGCCTGCCTCTGCCCCGGCTTCGGCCGGCAGCCGCAGAGGCCTGGCGCTGGACTGCCGGATCGTCCAGCTTTCCCCGCCGTTCGGGGATTCATACAGCTCGTATTCGTCGTTGCCGCTGCCCTGCCCGCGGTCGATAATCAGTTTTCCGGTAGACTTGTCCGTAAACCAGAACTGCTGCACGGCTCCCATGTGATCTTCGGCATCCTCCCCGAACACCGGCCGCTCGCGCCAGGTCTCGCCGCCGTCGCTTGTCAACAGTAGAAACGGGTCCTGCGGCAGCGGAGAAAAGACTTCTCCCGCCGCCCACCCGGTCTGTGAATCGGCAAACTGGATCCGGTCCAGGCTCGCGGAACGGATGCGCTCATGCAGTTGGCGCCACGTGCGTCCGCCGTCCATGCTGCCCAGCAATTCCGAAAACAGGGTCACCGCCGCGCTGTGAAAGTTTCCCGTCACAAAGATGCGGCCGCCCACGGACTCCACTCCGGTCAGTTCCAGGTACACCGGGCAGGGGTCCTGTTCCGAACAGGTCAACCCCGCCGCCTGGATGTCCTCAACCGTACAGGCGAACTCGACGCTCATCGGTTTTCCGGTGTTCTCCAGCACCGCCGGCCCGGGTGGCGGAGCAGGGGGCGGCTCCTGTGCCGCAGCCGGTTGAATCCAAATCACAATCGCAACGAGGCCGCTCCAGCGCATGCACAAGAAATTGTAGACCGGATCGCCCGCCGCCGCCAGAAATGACCCGAACGAGTCACAACCAAATGGCTCGAAATGAGGCCCGTAAGCTCGTACCGCATTCCGCGTCCACCCGCGTCTCTTTAGACAAACCCCGTTACGACAGCGGGCGCACTCACCCCTTTCACCCCAAAATTGCGCCCGCTTTACTCTCGCGCTTGGAAGAACGGTTGGAAACGTTTGCAGGCCGCTATACCTGCTCGAACAGCGCCGTGCTGAGGTAGCGTTCCGCGGCGTCGGGGAGAATGACCACAAAAGTCTTTCCCGCAAACTCGGGCTGGCCGGCCAGCCGCACCGCCACCGCCACAGCCGCGCCGGAAGAGATGCCGGTCAGAATGCCTTCTTCCTTGGGCAGCCGTCGCGCCATTTCGAAAGCCTCGTCGTCGGTCACCTGTTCCACGCGGTCCACCAGGTCCAGGTCGAGCGTCTCCGGTATGAAACCGGCTCCGATTCCCTGAATCTTGTGCGGCCCCGGACGCAGCGGACGTCCTGCCAGCCGCTGCGTGATCACCGGACTCGCGGTCGGCTCCACGCCGACGGACAGGATCTGCCGCCCCCGCACTTTTTTGAAGTAGCGCGAGATCCCCGTGATCGTCCCGCCCGTGCCGATTCCGGATACCAGCACGTCCACGGCGCCGCCGGTGTCCTCCCAAATTTCCGGACCGGTAGTGCGTAGGTGAATGTCCGGGTTGGCCGGGTTGCGGAACTGCTGCAGCATCACGTATCGCTCCGGATCCGACGCCACAATCTCCTCGGCCTTGGCGATCGATCCGGCCATCCCTTCGCTCCCGCTGGTCAGCACCAGCTTGGCGCCGAGGTACTCCACCACTTTCCGCCTTTCGAGCGACATCGTCTCCGGCATCGTCAGCGTGATCGGGTAGCCGCGCGCCGCGGCCACAAACGCCAGCGCAATGCCGGTGTTTCCGCTGGTCGGCTCGATCAGCGCCTTGCCCGGCTTGAGCACGCCGCGCTGCTCCGCGTCCCATACCATCGAAGCGCCGATCCGGTCCTTCACCGAAAACGCCGGATTGCGCCCTTCGATCTTAGCCAGAATGGTGGCAGGTAAACGCCCGCCGATCCGGTTTAGCCGCACTAGCGGCGTCCGGCCCACACTCACGGAACCGTCTTCAAATACCGGCAAAGTCAGATCTCCCAGTTCAGGACGAAACGGTTCTGCTTTTCCGCCCAGGTGCGCAACAGATCCGCGAAAGTGGTATGGTCGATGATCGCGGAGACCGCGCGGTCTACGTCATCCCACATCCCGGTGAAAGGCGTTTCCGTCTTTCCGCGTCCGCGCCCCTTCGCCGGCGTCGGTCCCTCCACGAACCGCAGGACCTGCCCGACGGTCAGTTGATCGGCCGGCCGAGCCAGCAGGTAGCCACCCTCCGCCCCGCGCCTGGATTCGACAAATCCGCCCTGCTTCAGGCCGGCCAGGATCAGCTCGAGAAACTTCTGCGGAATCTGCTGGCGCCGCGCGATGTCCGCAATCCTCACCGGCTCGCCCGGGCGCTGTGACGCCAGGTCGAAGATCGCCTGCAGCGCATATTCGCCTTTTACGGAGGTCGTCAAATCAAAATTGTACGACAAACATAACGGAAATCGTCGCAAGAGCTAGACCGTTCCAGCCGCCTGCGGCCGGCCGCTCACAGCCAGGTGATGGACCGTACCCGCCCCGCTCCTCTCCAGTTGG
>DATJMP010000167.1:0-6822 GCA_035508655.1 Bryobacteraceae bacterium | reverse complement strand
CAGGCCGGCGAAATCGCCATCGTGGATCCGCTGCTTGTGCGGGTAGACCTGGCTGCCGATGGGCATGCCGAGCGGACTGGCGTGCAACTCGCCGACCTTCGACAGCGCTTCCGCGGCCACGATCGCGCCTCCCGCGCGGTTTAGAAATTGTCTTCTCGAAATCATAGATCCTCCTCGGTTTCTCTCTCCGGGCCGGCCCGAGGGTCAGCCGCGGAATAATTTTCAAATCAGTTTCATCAGTGCATCCAGGATCGTCTGGGTCGGCTGGTAGGGATCCGTCACGTTGCGGCCACCGGCCTCGATGGCAAGCAGCCCCTTGTACCCTACTTCCTTCTGAATCGCGATCACGTCCGGAAGGCTCCATCGCTCGGGAGCGTAATGGACATGGCTGCTGCCGGACGACATCGGGTACATGACGCGCAAACCGGCATGACGAGCCTCTTCGTCGGGGAAATTACCGCAATCCGGATTCGTCCATGCGCCGGCCGCCTTGATCACGTCCACCAAAACTTGCCACGGAATGTTGCCGCCGCGGGTCTCCAGCGTCACATGCACTACGGGGTTCTTCGCCTTGCCGTAATCGGTCATGGCTTTGAGGGCCTTGGTGGCTCCCTCGCGCACTTCCGGCGCCAGCGAACCCTGGTTCACCTGTAAACGCGGGCATTCCAGCGCGACGCAATGGTCGATCCATCGTTTGGTCAGGTCGATGGCTTCCACACGCTTGATCGGATCCGGCTCGGACATGTTCAAGCTCAGTCCGCCCACGCTGATCTGATTAATCCGCGATTTCGCTTTCTTCACCCGCGCGAGAAATGCCTGGAGATAGTCAGGTTCGGTTGAAGCAAAGTGCGTGGAAAAAGGCTCGACCCAGTGTACGCCGTACCGCTCCGCCACCATGTCGGGAAAATCCATGAAGTCGAGCGTCCGTTTCGGATCGTCCGGATGCCTCGGGGTCTTCATGATGCCATCGAAGTTCAACGAAAGAACGGCGATGCGGGCCAGTTTTTCCGGAGGATAGGACTCCGCCGACCGCAGCCGGGTCAAGCTGCCGGCCGCCACTGCCGAGGCTGCTAGAAAATCACGTCTTGTCATATGTTGGATCCCTCCTGTTGTGCATCGCGGGTGGCGCGCCTCGTCCCCCTCCAGGCAAGCCGGCCCGCGGCCATTACCCCGTTCCCTCCGCTCTACTGCGCTCCCGCGGGAAGCGCGTACGCCAGATACTCGCCGTGGCACTGCAGCGCGACGTACTCGCGCCCATCCACTTCGTAGATGGCCGGCGAACCTTCCGACGGGCCGGGGAGTTCCTGAACCCACAGCACCTTGCCCGTGTCCTTGTCGTAGGCGCGGATCTTGCCCTCGATGGTCGCCGAGAACGCGAGACCTCCCGCCGTCACGGCCAGGCGCGCCTTCGGCCCGTGACCCTGAATGATGCCGAAGTTGTTTCCCGGTGGGTTGACGCCCACAGCCTCCCCAACCGGAAGCTGCCACTTGATGGTGCCCGTATTCAGGTCGTAGGCCGTGATGTGCGAATAGGGCGGCTTGATGAACCCCGGCACCATGCCGTACGCCGTGAATTGACGGGGCGGGACGTCGACGCCGGGCGGATACGCCGGCGGTCCGCGGCGTGCGGCGCCTGCACCGGCTGGAGCCGCGGCAGGATTCTGCAGGAAAGCGAGGAGCGCGTTCATGTCGGAATCGGGCATTGTGTCGAAGGTCGGCATGAATCCTCGACCCTCGTGAATGACAGAGCGAACACCGTCCAGTCCCAGCCGCCCCACAACCCCCAGAAGGGAAGGAGCGGCGCCGGTTTCGCCGGCCAAGTTGGCGCCGTGGCACTGCTGGCACGCCTGCTCGTACGTGGTCCGGCCCTGCCGGGCCGCGGGATCCGTCCCGGACGCCGGCTGACGCCCGCCCCGGCCGCCCCCGGCGCTTGCCGCCCGGCCGGGCGTCTGATGATAATGCGAGGCGCCAAGGTATTTGGAAGCCTCGGCAGCCGTCGAGTAAAACCGCTCCAATGCCGGGAGCGATTTGGAGATCACATAGGCAGTCCCGGTTTCCGGATCGCCGGACGTAGCGAACAGGTTGGCGCCACCGGAGTGGCCTGGCATCATGATGCTGAAATAGTTCGTTCCGAAGGGCGTAAAGATGCCCTCGTTTCGCGCCTTTGACACGATGTCGATCCATCGCGTGCGTTCCGCGGGGGTCAGGATAATCTGGTCGACATCCTTGACCGTGTACGACATCCGCTCGAACGGGGGAGGCGCGGTGGGAAATGGCTGGGTGGGCGACAGTTGCTCGCCGGGAACGTCGGACTGCGGAACCGGCCGCTCCTCGATCGGCCAGATGGGCTTGCCGGTGTCGCGGTTGAGCACGTACAGGTAGCCGCTCTTACTGGCCTCCGCCACCACATCCACGGCTTTTCCGTTCTGATGCACGGTCAGGAGCTGCGGTGCCGCCACCAACTCATACTCCCAGACGTCGTGATGCACGGTCTGGTAGTGCCACAGGAGCTTCCCGGACCGCGCGTCGAGCGCCAGAACGCAATCGCCGTACAACGTATCGCCGTGCCGGTCGCCGCCCCAGAACTCATACTTCGGCGTGCCGGTGGGGATGTAGGCGATGCCGCGCTTGGTGTCGATGCTCATTTCCCCCCAGTTGCCGGCGCCACCCGTGTATGTCCAGGCATCCTTCGGCCACGTCTCGTAGCCGGGCTCGCCGGGGTGCGGAATCGTGTGGAAGACCCACGCCAAGGTGCCGGTGACGACGTCGAAGGCACGAATATCGGCGGGGGGTGATCCATAGGCTTCGCCGGTGGTCGAGCCAAGGATGAGCAGATTCTCGAACACTTGGCCGGGACTCTTGCTGGCCATGCTGGATTCAACGGAAGGCCGGGTCATACCCGTCTTCAGGTCGACGCGTCCGCGGTCGCCAAAAGTCTGGACCAGCTTCCCGGTTTTGGCGTCAATCGCCTGAAGAAAGCCGTCCACCTGGACCAGAATGCGCCGGTCGGAACGGTCCTTGCTTTCCCAGTAATTCAGGCCGCGATAGGCGCTCAAGCCGCCTGCGCCGCCGCGGCGGCCGGTAGCGGATGGAGGAAAGTGGTAGACCCAGAGCTCCTTGCCGTTAGTGGCATCCATCGCAACCAGACTGCCGTTGTGGGCTGCGCCGTACATCGTGTTATCGACCACGATTGGCGCAAAGCCATAAGCGACCTGGTCGCCGGTGTCGTAGGTCCACGCCACCTCCAACTTGGTTACGTTGGACCGGTTGATCTGTTGGAGCGCGGAATAGTTCAAGTCATCCGCGCTCCCGCCAAACGTCCGCCATGTTGTGTAGGGTTGCTGGGCGGCCGCGGAATCGGCGAACACGCCCATCCCGCAGGCAGCCAGCAGGATCACCATGGAGCCGCGCCAAGAGGTGATTCGGCTGGTCATTTAGTTTGTTGCTCCGCAGCTAGAAGCTGATATGCATTGAGAAGCGCATATCCCGCTGTTCGCCGGCGTCGCGGCCGGTGTTGATCACATTGGTCACCTGGGTGTATCCGGCCAGGTTCTTCACGCTGCCGTCGGAGTTCAACTGCAGGTTGGAAACGTTGCCGCCGGGATTGGCAAAGGCCGGGTGGTTGAACAGGTTGTAGATATCGGCGCGGAACTGCAGGACGAAGCGCTCCTTGATGCGAAAGTCGCGCTGCAGCGCACTATCGATGTTCGCTATGCCCGGTCCACGCAGGATATCGGGCTGGACGTAGCCGAAGCTCGCGGTGGTGACCGGGGAGAAAGCCAAGGGATTGAAATAGGATCCGCCGATGCTGCCGTACTTGGCGACTTGTCCCACGTTCTGGTAGCAAAGCTGGCTGGCGCCGCTCATGTTGAGCGAAGTGCTGGAGCAGCTAATCGAGAACGGCGTGCCGGTTTCGAAGGTACCCAGGCTGTTGATGGTCCAGCCGCCCAGTATCGCGTTCGCCACCTTGCTGCTGGAAAACGCCTTGCCTCTGCCGAAGGGGAGTTGCCAGGCGGCGTTCACCACCAGGGTGTTGGTGCGGTCGGTGCTCACCACCGGACGGGTATTCAGGTATTGGTACTGGGTAACGAGGGGCGAGACGTCGAAGTTGCTCGCCTCGGCCTTGGACCATGTCCAGGCGGACCCGATTTGCAGGCCGCCCTTCATGCGGCGGTTCAAGCTCGACTGCATGGACTGGTACATGGTGTTGCCATTGGGATAGAAAATGTTCACCGCCGCACTTTTGCCGAAACCATTTTGTTCAAACGGCAAGCCGGCGGTGCCGGCGTTGATTTGGTAGTCGACATTCTCGTTGAGGGTTTGTGTCATGCGGATGGTGTGATTGGCCACCCAGCCTATCTGGGCCGCGAAGTCTCCGAATTGTTTCTGCGCGGTGACGTTCATGTTTTGGCTGTAGGGCCAACTGATGGTGTGATTGGGCCACTGCGTCCCGGCGACGGCGGCTGGCAGGTTCGGGGAGCCGTTGGTGTAGGTCAGGCCGTTGGAGATGGTCGGCAGGGGGATAGTCGGAATACCCTGCGACAGGGTGCCATACCAACTGTAGCTGTTGGGCGACGGATAGGAAGCGCTGATGTTAGTGGGATAGTAGCCATATGCCGTGTTGGCGAGCGTCTGCGGGAGCCAGTTGATCCCGTATCCGACACGTATGACAAACGTGTCGGTCACGCGGTATGCCAGACCGAGACGCGGGGAGAACAAGTGCGCGGGCATGGATGCTCCGCAGTTCTTAGGAAACGGGCCCTCGCCGCAGATCCCGGCCTCATTGTTCGCGCTGTTATACCCCGCGGCATTTCGTAGTGCGGCATTGGGAAAACCATAGTAGTCCCAGCGCACTCCCAGAACAGCCGTCAGTTTGGGCGTGACCGTCCAGCGGTCGTTGGCATACCCGCTGTACCAATTCTGAGCGGCGGGCTCGGCCGCCGGATTGTCGAAGACCTCGCTATTGCTGGCGGTGGTGACCAGGCCCAGCAAGTAGCTCGCGTAGTCGTTGAACTGGTTTCCCGAAGGCCCGCCGCTGAGCTGCGTCGGCCCGCTGCCGAAGGTGAAGGCCCCCTGGGCCGTCCCGGACTGCAAGTTGTTCAGGTACTGCTGATCGATTTCGGAGCCGAAGCGAATATCGTGCTTACCTTTGAGCCAATCGAGGTTCGCAATGTACTGGTGCTGGTGGTCGTAGCGGTAGTAAGGAGAACCGCCCGTCTGGCTGAACCAGTCGCCGAGCGGGGCGTAGGTGCTGGAGGAGCCGATGGTGAACAGCGGCCAGCCGGTTTGGTAGCGCTGGGGACCGTTGGTGCCCGGGATCCCGAGCGTCTGGCCCAGGTTCAAGCCCGTCTGGAAAGGCTCGACCGAGGTCGCATCGTGCTCGAAGGCGACGTAGCCGTCGAGAATCAGGTTCGGCCGGAGCAGATAGGTGAAGCCGTTGGTCAGGGTATAGGTCATGCCAAATGAGTGGCCGGGCTGGCCGCCCTGCGTGTTGACGTCCTGGCCTCCGAGACAATTCGCGGGGTTCACTCCGTCCTGGCATCCAAAAACGGAGGCGTCCTCGTCGATCCAGTCGACAATCCCGAAATGGGAGAACATGGTGAGTTTCGGCGTGGGGTTCCAGTTGAGCTTGCCGTCGCCGTGGTCGCTGTCGAAGAAATATGGGCCCTGGCCGGCGAAATTGTTGGTGATGCTGGCGCCGGGCACGTTGGGCAGGGGCAGCAGGGATTGCAACTGGAGGGCGATGGGACTCATGCGCGAGGTGGGGATCTGGTTGCCCGGGAAGGGCGTGCGGCCGGTGCCGCTCGCGGTTCCGGTGTTGGGATCGTACATCGCGGCGGAGGACTCGCTGAAGTTGCCGGCTCGCTGGAGAGCATCGGGAACGGTGAGCAGAGAGCCCCCCGCCCCGCTCGCCACGGAGTCAAACTCGTGATCCCGGTGGCTTTCATAGCTGCCGAACCAGAACAATTTGTCTTTGATGATCTTGTAGCCGGCGGCCGCGCCGAACTCGTGGTATACGATTTTCCCCAGCGTCTGGCCGGCGGGCAGGAAGAACGGCCTGGTCTCAAGCTTGTTGCCGGTGTAGCCTTCGAAGAGCGCGCCGTGGAAGGCGTTGGTGCCGCTTTTGGTCTGCACGCTGGTGTTGGCGCCGCCCACGAATCCGGTGTCGGCCTCGAAGTTGCTGGTGCTGACATTCACCGTCTGGACGGCTTCGAGGGTCGGCACCAAGGCTAGAATATCCCGCTCCCACATATTTTTGATCGACCCGCCGTCGACGCGCGTATCGTTCTGCTCGTAGCTTTGGCCGCCGCCATTAACGTAGTACTGCATGGCCCGCGAGGGATTGGTGCCCACCGAGTGGCTGTTGGAGATCATGTTGGTAACTCCGGGCACGGTGACGAGCAGGCTCTGAAAGTTGCGGCCCACGTAGGTGGGCATGTTCGCCATCTGGTCGGCGGTCATTGCGGTGCTCACCTGGGAAGTGTCGGTTTGCAGCGCCGCCGCCTCGGCTTCCACCTGCACGGTCTGGTTGACGCCGCCCACCGTCAGCAGTTCGTCTGCGCGCGTGATGGCGTCGGCCGTTACGGTGATGTTGGCCTGCTGCAGCGTGGCGAACCCTTCCTTGGTGACCTTGATGGTGTAAACGCCCGGCTGGACGGTGGCGAAGTTATAACCGCCCTGCGGGCCGGTAACCGTTGCACGGCTCTGGTTTGTGGTGTTGCTGGTCAGGGTTACGGCAGCACCCGGTACGGCGGCGCCGCTGGTATCCTTGACGTTACCTACAACCGACCCGTTGAGGGCCTGAGAACGCGCGACATGCGG
>DATJMP010000166.1:0-4250 GCA_035508655.1 Bryobacteraceae bacterium | reverse complement strand
TGGGAAGGCCGTCATACGTGACATCGAGCCATGCGGCGAGAGGATAGGGCATCCAGGACTGATTGCGGTAGCGGGGATCGAGAACGTCGTACCAGGATTGTTCGATGTTGGGACGGCTGAAATAGGGACGGGTGAAAACGGCGTCATCGGGGACCTTCACGACGAAGCGGGCCTGCACGGGCTTATCGTCCGCGAGATCGCCGGCGGGTGAGGAGCCGCTGATATCCCAGGTGGACTTCTGGCCCTCGGCTTCGAGGCTGAGCTTTTGGAGGCGAACGGCGGTGGAGCTCTGATTGACAGCCTGGACGCTGACATTCAGCACCTGGCCGGGAATGGCGGTCCGGCTAGTTTCGGGATCGCCCATGAACATTACCATGCGCGGATCGGGCTCGCGCGCGGGGGCGACGGCGGCGCTGATGGAGAGGCCGAGGGCCTCGGCGAGCGCGTTGTTAAACTGGACGCGCTTGATTTCGAGCTCGTGGCGGATGTCGTATTTCGAATCGGGGGAGAGGCTGCTCCGGTCGAGCGCGTTCACAAGATCCGTGGTTTCGCGGAGACCTGCGGCGAGGGACGGTACGGTGCGGTCGGGAGCGATGGCGGAGAATTTGGCGATGGCGTCTTCGACGTCCGCATTGATCTTGGCCAGGCCATCGCGGAGGAAGGTGGCGTCACCGCCCTTAGCGAGAGAGGCGATTCCGGCGAGGGAGACATCGACGCCATCGAAGAACGACTCTTCTTTATCGGCGGCAGGGATCACGGATGCGAAGCGGTGGTAGGCGGCGAGAATCTGGCCGGCCTTGGGGATGGCGGGGCCGCCGTTCTGCGTCTTCTGGAAGCCGAGACCTTCGCGCGCGATCTGAGCATAGCTGGCGCCGAGCAGAGGATCGTAGGTGCCGACGGGGACCTGCACGTTCGGTGGCGCGGACTGTCCGCCGCGCCCTCCGCGTCCTCCGCGAACATAGCCCTTGAGGGGCGTCCAGGGGCGGAGACCGGCCTGGATCTGATCGGGGAAGACGTTGGGGTCGCCGGCGGCTTTGACGACTTCTACGGCGACGCGGCCGGTGGCCTGATGGTTGCCGTGGCCGGCGGCAGGACCGTTGGGATGGGAGGTGACGACGACGAGAGGGCGCTCCATGCGAATGACGCGGACGATGTCCCAGAAATAGCGGTCGTGGGTCCAATTTTTGAAGGTCTCGTCCATGGTTTTGGAGAAGCCGTAATCGACGACCATCGACCAGCGCTGCTCGACGCCGTAATATTCGTCGGCCTTGAGGAGTTCCATGGTGCGGACGAGGCCGAGAGCATCGAAGAAATCGTCGGACATTTCGTTGGCGCCGCCTTCGCCGCGGTTGGTCTGATTCATCACGACCCGGACGCCTTGGCCACGTGATTCATAGGCGAGGACGCTGCCGTCCTCGTCGTCCGGGTGGGCGGCGAGCCACACGATGCTGGCGCGGGTGTGAAGCTTCTTGAGACTCTGCCAAAGCGCCGCCGAACCACGATTGACCGAGATTTCCTGCTGGTTGACGGCGGGCTGAATCGATTCGTGGTAAGGCGGCTGAGCGGCGGCGGACGCGGCCAGCAGGCCGAGCGGCAAAACAGATTTCCAGTGCATGAGCTTCCCTCCTCGCCCGGGGCGGACGAACCGCCCTATTATCTAACAGGTTCCCGGCGTGGGGAAGAGCGTGACGGTCTCGACAGCTTTTGGCGGGCAGTATATAATTCGTTCGCGAGAGAGTGAAAGGGATAGCGCGAATATGAGTCAGACCACCGTGCGATTGACGACCGCGCAGCGCAAGCTGCAGCGGTTCTACTACTGAAGCGGCGGGAGAGGAAACGCTATGCAGCTTCTGCATCGACCGCAAGTCAACGGAGAGGCGATCGAGACGTTCGGCTTCGAACACATCGGCATCCGGATTCATCACCTGGCAGCGGGCGAAACGCTGGAGGGAGAGACGGGCGGATTGGAAATGGGGATCGTGCTGTTCGGGGGAAGGTGCTCGGTGGAATCGTCGGCGGGGACGTGGCGCGGGATCGGCGGAAGGCGGAACGTCTTCGAGGGCCTGCCACACGCGCTCTATCTGCCGATCCATACGACGTTCCACCTGACGGCGGACGAGGCTTGCGAGTTTGCGTGCTGCTACGCCAAGGCAGACCGGCAATTTGCGGCGCGCCTGGTGACGCCGGATCAGGCCGATATCGAGATTCGCGGCGGCGGCAACGCCACGCGACAGATCAACGGCATCTTCAAACCCGATTTTCCGGCGGACCGGCTGATGGTGGTGGAGGTGTTCACGCCGAGCGGGAACTGGTCGAGCTATCCGCCGCACAAGCACGATGTTCACAATCCGCCCGGCGAGGTGGATCTGGAGGAGTTTTACTATTACCGCACGGCGCGGTCCGCGGCTTACGCGATCCAGAAGGTTTACACGCCGGACCGGCGGATTGACGAAACGCTGACGGTGCGGGACGGCGACATCGTGCTGGTGCCGGAGGGTTATCACCCGGTGGTGGCGGCGCACGGTTACGACATTTATTACCTGAACGTGCTGGCGGGGTCGGCGCGGTCGATGGCGGCGAGCGACGATCCGGATTACATATGGGTGCGGGAGACCTGGCGGGAGAAAGATCCGCGGCTGCCGCTGGTACATTCATGATGGCGGAACGGAAAGTAGGGAACGCGCCGTGCTCGTGGGGCACACTGGAATTCTCGGATTTCAAAGCGGAGCCGATCGGCTACGCCCGGATGCTGGACGAACTCGCCGAGACCGGCTACACGGGGACGGAGCTTGGGGATTGGGGCTACATGCCGACCGATCCGGAGGTGCTGCGAGCGGAACTGGAGCGGCGGGGACTGGTGATGCTGGGGGCGTTCGTGCCGGTGGCGCTCAAAAATCGCGAGGCGCATGCGGCGGGCACCGAGAACGCGCTGCGGGTGGCGCGGTTGCTGGCGGCGGTGGCAAGCGACCCCAAGCCGTACCTGGTTCTGGCGGATGACAACGGAACGGAGGCGGAGCGGACCGGGAACGCGGGACGGATCACGCCGGCGATGGGGCTGAGCACGGACGAGTGGGCGGTGTTCGCGGAGGGCGCCAACGGGCTGGCACGGAAGGTGTGCGGCGAGACCGGGCTACGGACCGTGTTTCATCACCATTGCGCGGGCTACGTGGAGACGCCGGACGAGATCGCGCGGTTTCTGGATTTGACCGATGGGGAGCGCGTGGGGCTGGTTTTCGACACCGGTCATTACGCGTACGGTTCGGGCGGAGCGGACACTCTCGAGGCGCTCGAACGGTTTCGCGAACGCATCTGGTACGTGCATCTGAAGGACTGCCAGCCGGTGGTGGCGCGGCGGGCGCGGGCGGAGCGGTGGGATTATTTCGAGGCGCTGCGGCACGGCGTGTTTTGCGAATTGGGCAAGGGCATGGTGGATTTCGGAGCGGTGCTGGGGTGGCTGGATGCCGCGGGTTACGACGGGTACGTGCTGGTGGAGCAGGACGTGCTGCCGGGCATGGGCACGCCCAAGGAGAGCGCGCGGCGAAATCGCGAATACCTGAGATCGATCGAGGGAAAGGGCGGGACGCGGGAAAAATGATGAACCAACGGCTGCGGCTTGGCGTGATCGGCGCCGGGCGGATCGGCAAGATTCACATCGAGAATCTGGCGACGCGGATTGCGGGCGCGGAAGTGGCGGCGATTTCGGAGGTCTCCGCCACGGAGCGCGAGGCGATGGCGACGCGGTTTGGAATCCCGAAAGCGTTTGCAAATTATCGCGAACTGCTGGATTTGCCGGAACTGGATGCGGTGGTGATTTGCAGCCCGACCGACCAGCATTACGGGATGATCGTGGAGGCGGCGGCGCGGGGCAAGCACATTTTCTGCGAGAAGCCGATCGATCTGTCGCTCGAAAAAGTCCGCGCGGCCAACGCCGAGGTGGCTCGGCGGGGCGTGCAGATGATGGTTGGATTCAACCGGCGCTTCGATGCAAATTTCCAGAAGGTGCGGGAGAGCGTGGCGAAGGGCGCAATCGGGCAGCCGCAAATTCTGCGAATTACCAGCCGCGATCCGGGGCCACCGCCGGAAGCGTATATTCGGGCGTCCGGCGGGCTCTTCCTCGATATGACGATTCACGACTTCGACATGGCTCGCTATTTGATGTCGAGCGAGGTGACCGAGGTTTTTACCAGGGCCGCGGTGATGGTGGACCCGGTATTCGAAAGAGCCGGCGATTGGGACACGGCGGTGACGAC
>DATJMP010000165.1:0-4525 GCA_035508655.1 Bryobacteraceae bacterium | reverse complement strand
CTCGGCCAGGCCGAGCAGAGCGCGGGCGTGATCCTTTTTGATTTCCAGCGCCTCGGTGAAGAGCTTGCCCGCTTCATCCTCCTGGCCGACGTCCATGTAGAGCCGGCCCCAGCGCTCGCGATAATCGGCGTTCTTGGGATTTTGCTCAACCAGAACGCGGAAGACCTCGTTGGCATCCACGTAGCGATGGGCTTTACGCAGCGCTTCCGCCTGCTCCAGCGTCTGTGCCGAAAGCGCAAACACCGCTAGCAGCGCGGGCGTTCCCCATCGCGCCAGGATTTTCGCCAAGGTCACTTTTCGAGTGCCTCCTGCGTTTTGGCGAGTTCGATCAGGAGAGTCGTCAGTTGCTTTTTGTACTCATCGGCCGGCATGGCGGCCTTTTCGTATTTGAGCTGGTCAATGGCCTGCTCGATCTGCTCTTTGCGTTCGAGCAGCGGCCGTTTCACAGGGTCTCGCGCGGCGGCGGCATTGGCTCCCAGGCGCACCACAGGGAACGCGGCTGCGAGCCTTCCCTCGCCGTTCTCCTGCTTGGGATCCCGCTCCCCTTCGCCCTTGCCGGTGTCTTCCAGAACGGCATGCTCGGTGGCCAGGCGCTTGTTGGTTTCGAAGAACTCGGCGGTTTTGCGCTCGGCGTAATGGAAGGCTTCGAGCGCGGAGACGGAGTCGTTCTTGTCGGTATCGGCCGCGGGATCGCGCAGGGCTTCGGCCCAATAGCGGGCGAAGACAGTGGCGTTCTTCTCCGTGCCGGTCTTGGTGGCCGAGATGACCACGCGATTCGGACGGCGGAGAAACTCGATGGAGCCGCCGCTTGAACTCGTCATGTTGACCACGAGCTGGCGGGTTGCGGGAATACGGTCGAGGAGCGAAGCGAGTTCGGTGCCCGTAATGTCCGGGCCGGGAATGTTGAACTTGTAGTCGACGCCGTCGAAGCTGCCATGGCCGATCAGCATGAGAACCAGTGCGTCCGCTGGTTTGGCGTCCTTGGTGATTTCGGCGAACTGGGTGCGAATCTTATCGCGCGTGGGAGCTTCCAGAGTGATCACGCGGGTATCGCCGCCGGCCTTCTTGAGGCTGGAATCGATATCCTCCGCCCACATCTTGAACCGCTGATCGTAATCCGGCTCGCCGCCCAAACCGGAAATCGTCAAATAAAATGTGGTCGCATGCGCAGACAACGCGCACAGAAACAGAGCCGCGACCGTCAGGGAGCGGTAGCTCCTCATACTACGCCCCACTTTCTCCGCAGCAGCCATTCCGCGGCTTTGATTGCCATGGCGAGGAGGAAAAGAACCGGCATATCCCAGAGGTCGCGGGTTTCGCGTGCGGTGATGCCCGCTTCCGAATAGGAGATTTCCTTCGCCAGCTTGGACGCTTCATCGGGCCGATAGTAACGGCCGCCGGTCTGGTCGGCCAGTTTTTGGAGCAGCTCCCGGTTCTGCGATGTATGGAAATTCTCGGCCACGCCGTCTTCGCGGCGGAAGGTCAAAACATCGTGGCCGATTTCCTCCTGGTCACGGCCGGCGATGATTTCGGCGACGTAGGAACCCGGTTTTTCCGCTGTCCATTCACCGCCGTACACGCCCTCCTGAAGTGGCACCGGGGCCAGTTCCATGGTGGCGCTTTCGCCGCCGGGGCCCATGAACCGCGCCTGCACTTTGGCGTTGGTCACGGGCTTATATTCCTTGTCCCGAACCTCGACGCGAATCGGCACGCGAGTATCGTCGGCCAAGACCTGCTTCGGGGTGGTGGAGGTTACCTGGCCGGGTGTATCCGTCACCATGTAGCGGAAAATCTGCTGCCAGAAGGTCGCGTGAGTCTTGTCGGTGTGGTCCATCCACATTTTCCAGCGCCATGTGCCTTCGCTGGCGAGAAGCACGCTGCGGCCGCGGCCGAAATTCTGGGTCACCAGCAGCGGAAACTTGGGTCTGCCCGCCGGAGTGGATTCGAGCAGCACCGTCGCGCCCGGCTTGGGCGGGCCGACCTCCTGGTAATTGGCCATCTGCGGCATCTTCTTCCATTTGTCGATATTGCGCGCCGAATCGTCGTCCAGCCGCGTGATGACGCTGCGGGCCCCCTCGGGCGTCAACTCCTCGCCGGTGAAGTCGCGATGAAACGTGGCTTTGCCTTCCGGCAGGGTCACCGGCACAAGGTCGGAGAGCAGGGGCGCACTCTGGTAGCCGCCGTCGGAGAGGGTGGCGCGGCCGCCCAGGAAAAGCACACCACCACCACGGCGGTCGACGAAATCGTGGATGAGCTGCTGCTGGGTCGGCGTGAAATAGTTCGCCTCCACGCTGCCGATGATCAGGCCCTGGAAGCGGAAGAGATCCTCGGCCTTGCCCGGAAAGCCTTCTTCCAGGTCGTGCTCGCCCATATCGGTCGGGAACTGGCGCAAGAACTTGTTCTGAGTCGTCCGGACCATGGCAGCCATATCGATGCCGTTGTAGTCGTCCAGGGCACGGCGGATAAACTTATATTCCCAGCGCGGTTCGCCCTCGAAATAGAAGATGCGCGGCTTGCGGTTTTCGACGTTGACGAGGCGCGAAACCTGGTTGTTGGCGGTGTTCTCCTCGCCGGAAACCGGTTCCACGCCGATGGAGAGGGTTTTCGGGCCGGCCTCGCCGCAGTTGAAAACCAGTGTCTCGCTCTGGATCTGGCCGTCGGCGCGAAGCGTGATGTCCTGCGACGCCAGCACCTTACCGCTATCCCGTACGCTCAGTTTGGCGTGATTGCCGGAAAGCCCCCAGCTTTGGAGCGACACCACCGCCGTGAGCCGCGATTGGGGAAGAGCGCGCGGGGCGACAACGGCGTCGGTGATCTCGACATCCTTCTGCGGATGCTCGCGGCCGAAGCCGATGGTGTGCACGGGAATACGCTGGCGCCGAATGGCGGCGATGGTGTCGAGGTCGATGCCGCCCGAGTTATCCGCGCCGTCGCTCAGCAGCACGATCGCGCCCAGCGGCAGCGAGGTCGATTCCGCCAAAACCCGTTCCAGCGTGCCGCCGATCCGCGAGGCGGGGGCGACGCCGGTGAGCTGATCGGTTTTGGCGATGCGCTCCGGTTCGGCCCCGAATTTATACAGGCGTACCTGGAACTTCTGGCCGAGATCCCTTAACAGGCCGTTATCCAGCACCGATTTGGCGGCCGCTTCGCGAGTCCCGGAGGAGTCCGCGATGGACATGCTGCGCGAATCGTCCACCAGGACGGCCACCACGTTCTGCTGCGGTTTGAGCGTGGCCACGCTGAGGGCCGGATGCCAGAGCAGGAACAGAATCAGCGCCAGCATGGCCGATTCCAGTCCCCAAATCGCCAGCGGGCGCAGGCCGCTCAACATCCCGTGATTGCGCCGCACATTCCAGAACAGCAGGCCGGCTCCGGCCAGAATGGCGAGGCCGAAGATCCACATGGGCCAGGGCGTCAGGAACACGAATTGGCCTTTGTGGAAAAGGCTGGCCGGATATTTGAAGAGAAGCTCGAACATGCGGTTCACTTCACCAGGGGAGAACGAGATCTTTATGGACGTGGTGGGGGCGGTAAGGCGTTACAGGCGACCTGACTTCGTTGGGAACTTCAACATGCGCACGCATTTCCGCGCAGCCCTCGTATTTGAAAAGCATATCACGCGCAACCAAAACCGGCATGGCCGCTCCACGTAACGCGGAGCCACGGCGAAAACGGAGGTCTCGCGGAGCACAACCTTAGCTCTCCGCGGCTCTCCGCACTCTTCGGGTCTCCGCCTTGAAGTGTTGCGGCGGCTATACTGGTAGTGGTCCCTGACAGCGTGCAAGACTACATCCGGATTCGCGGCGCGCGGGTCCACAACCTTAAAAATATTTCGCTTTCCATTCCCCACAACCAGTTGACGGTGGTGACCGGTGTGTCGGGTTCAGGGAAGTCGTCGCTGGCCTTCGACACGATTTATGCGGAGGGGCAGCGGAGGTACGTGGAATCGATGTCGGCGTACGCGCGCCAGTTCCTGGAACGGATGGAAAAGCCGGAGGTGGAGGACATCGACGGCATCGCGCCGGCGGTGGCCATCCGGCAGAAGAATACCAGCCGGAATCCGCGCTCCACGGTTGCGACGGCGACCGAATGTTACGACTTCCTGCGCCTGTTGTTTGCGCGCGTAGGGCAGACGTTCTGTCCGACTTGCGGGACGCGCGTCCGCAAGGACACGGTGGACGAGGTGGCCGCGCGGATGCTCGAGATGCCGGCCGGATCGCGGTGGTACGTGCTGTTCCCTTGCGGGGACCACAGCTCCGCGCAGGCGCTGCGCGATCATC
This sequence comes from Bryobacteraceae bacterium, assembly GCA_035508655.1. Taxonomy (GTDB): domain Bacteria; phylum Acidobacteriota; class Terriglobia; order Bryobacterales; family Bryobacteraceae; genus DATGMB01. The sequence goes on along the minus strand of DATJMP010000165.1, from coordinate 245 downwards.
TTTTTGAGCTGCGGAAAAAGGGTTTCAACCGGCTGTACCAGAATGGCCGGGTGTTTGAGTTCTCCACGCCGGAATCGCTTCTGGATATCGATTTTTCCCAACCGCTGTTTGTCTTGGTGGACCGCATTGCCATCTCGCCCGATCTGCATCAGCGCCTCGTGGATACCGTCGAAATCTGCTACCGCGAAGCGGGGGAAGCCGTGTTCGAAAGTGCCGGCGGCGGTGAGCGGCTGCGATTCAATGAG
>DATJMP010000164.1:0-8151 GCA_035508655.1 Bryobacteraceae bacterium | reverse complement strand
TAGTGCCGCGGATCGCCGCCGATTCCTTCGGCACCAGCGCCTGCGCTTGTGCCGCGCCCACCGATGAAGCCAAGGTCAACAAGGTTACTGCACTGAACTTTCTCAAGGGATCTCCGTCGATTCGCCCCCCGCCGCGACCATTCGCGCGGCAATGGGGACGATCTTTTGATAGTGTGCGGACCGGTCCGTGAAAAAGGCATAAAACCGTCGGCAGTCTATTGGATGGAGGGCATTAGGCGAATTTTGGCTGGAAGATTCCGAATCCTCCTAAGTCGCGCGATGCTCCTATAATGAAGGCGGCGCCAAACCTCATGCCTTCTGTTTTGAAGCGGGTATTCCCGGCGAATGCCGTGGTGCCGATCCTGCGGGGCTCGTTGATTCTGGCAGTGCTGACCGCGGCGGCTTACCGGCTGCACCTGAATGCCGCGGCGGCGGGCTTCGTATATGTCACCGCAACCGTGCTGAACTGCCTGGATTCCGGCGCGGTCGCCGCGGCGGTCGTCTCGGTCCTGGCGGTCGGGTGCCTCGACTTTTTCTTCATCACGCCCCGCTTCCATTTCACCGTGGCGGATCCCGTCGACGTGGTCGCCTTGATCGCGTTCCTCACTACGTCACTGGTCATTACCGGGCTCGCATCCAAAGGGCGCGAAACGGCCGCTGCTGCGCGCCGGGAGCGCCAAAATCTGGAGCTTCTCTACCGTTTGGGCCAGCGGCTGCTGGCGCTTGATCCCCTGCAAGGCGGACATGCGTCCATCCTGGAAACGCTCCGCCGCGTGCTCGACCTGAAAGGCGCGTGCATGTTCGATGCGGCCACGGCCCACCTCGACGCCGTCGGCGAATCGCGTCTTCTGCGCGATCGCACTCGCGACGCCTACATCATGGATAAGGAGGCCACCGAACCGGAGCACGGGCTCGCCCTCCGCTGCATTCGTACCGCCGGCCGGGCTACCGGCGCGCTTGGCCTGTTCGGCCTGGAAGACCCCGAACGAATGGCCGGTCCCGTGGCAGCCCTCACCGCGGTCGCCCTCGGCCGGGAACAGGCGGTACGCAACGCGGCCCATGCTGCGGCCGAGGCCGCCGCTGAAACCTTGCGTTCGGCCATCCTGGACGCGCTGGCGCATGAGTTCAAAACTCCTTTGGCCACGATCCTCACGGCAGCCGGTGGCCTGCTCGAAATCGGCCGTCTCGCGCCGGAACAGGCCGACCTGGCCCAAATCGTCGAGACCGAAGCCGGGCGGCTGAGCCATCTCACTTCGCGTCTCCTGCGCATGGCGCGCCTCGAATCCGAAGAGATCCGGCCGCGCCTTGAAACCGCCGATATGGCCGCGCTGGTGAGCGCCGGCGTGGACCGCTGTGCCCGGCAGTCTCCGGAGCGCGAAATCCGCCTGTCGGTGAGGGAGCCGCTTCCGGAAATCGCGGCCGATCCGGACCTGCTCCAGCTCGCCTTGATCCAGCTGCTCGAAAATGCCTGCCAGTACGCGCCGCCCGCTTCCCCCGTCAAAGTCCTGGTGGAGCCGATCGATGGCATGGTGAGCGTCACCGTCTCCAATCGCGGCGGCCCCATCAATGCGGCCGAGCGCCGCCTCATCTTCGAGCGCTTCTATCGCGGATCCGACGCGGCGCGAATCCGTGCCGGCTCCGGCCTGGGGCTGCACATCGCCCGCAAAATCGCCCTCGCCCACGGCGGAAAACTGGATCTTGCACCCACTGCCGTCGATGGCGAAATCGCGTTTCGACTGGCTATTCCTGTCTCGAAGGAGAGTGAACTTGCTCAATCGCATTCTGATCGTGGATGATGAGCCGGCGTTGCGCCGTGCGCTGCGAACATCGCTCGCCGCCAGCGGATTCAGTGTCAGCGAGGCCGCTAATGGCAAGGATGCCGTCGAGCAGTTTGGCCGCAACCGCTGCGATCTAATTTTGCTCGACATCAACATGCCCGGCGAAGACGGCATTCAGACGTGCCTTCGTCTTCGCCACTCCGCGCCCGGCGTCGGCATCGTCATGCTCACCGTTCGCGACGCCGAGGACGACAAGGTACGCGCGCTCGAGGCCGGCGCCGACGATTTCGTCACCAAGCCGTACCGCTTCCGCGAACTCCTGGCCCGCGTGCGCGCCGTGCTTCGCCGCGTTAATGCCGCGCCGCCGGCTGCGGGAGTGCTGCACGCCGGCGATCTGGAGCTGGACCTCGACCATCGCATTCTGCGCAAATCTCATGCCGAGATCCATCTCTCTCCAACCGAATTCGATTTGATCGCCTATCTGTTTCGCCACCCGGGAGCCCCGCTCACGCATGCGCAGTTATTGCGCGCCGTCTGGGGGCCCGAATATGGCAACGAACTGGAGTATCTTCGTTCCTACATCCGCATGCTGCGAAAAAAAATCGAGGACGATCCCGCCCGTCCGCAATACATCCTCACCGAGCCGTGGGTTGGTTACCGTTTTCGCAACCCGTCCGATCCCGATTCACCCCTGCCCCAGAACGAGGATCTGTAGCGCGATATTCCGGGCTTGTTGAGGACCGCTCCCTTACGGTCGCGGCTCTGCGTCGGGAATATGCTGCGAGCGGCCGCCCCGGCGCGACACACCTCCTGTAGTAGCCTTTGGGTAGGGATTCGATGAGCGTACTGAAAGCCGAAGAGCTGCAGACGATTCTTGCGCACGGCAAGGTGGACCGCGCTGTCGCCATCCTCACGCGGCTCGACCCGGCGGTCGCCGCCGACGCAATCCTTGGCCTGCCTTACGAGGAGCAGCAGATCCTGTTTCAGCGTCTTCCGGTGGAGTTCGCTGCCCGCCTCGCTCCCGTCTTCCCCTATTACCACACCTTCGTTCTCCTGCACTCTCTTCCTCTAGGCCAGATGGCCGCGATCATCGAGAAGATGAATGCCTTCGAGCGCTGCAATTTCTTCGACGAATTGCCCGAATCCTCCTGGCAGCAACTGGTCAGCGAACTTCCGCAAGTGGTCGAAGCCGCGGTGGAGCAGCCCGCGGCGCCGGTGGAGGCCATCATCGAGGCCCACGAGATTTCGAAAAGCTTCAACCGCCCGGGCGGCGGCGAGGTGCAGGTCATCGCCCCCACCACGCTGCGGGTCGAGCCCAACCAGATCCTCGCGCTTCTCGGCCCTTCCGGTTCCGGCAAATCCACCCTTCTGCGCATGCTGGCCGGTCTCGCTTCCCCCACCGCCGGCGAAGTCCTTTGGCATGGTGAGTCCCTGGCGCATTCCAGCCCCAACGTCGCCATCGTCTTCCAGAGTTTTGCCCTGTTCCCCTGGCTCACCGTCGTGGAAAACGTGGAGGTGCCGCTGCTCGCGCGCGGGATGGAGCGCGTGGAGAGGCGCCGCCGCGCGCTCCGCACCCTCCATTCGGTCGGTCTGAAAGGTTTTGAAAACGCCTATCCGAAGGAGCTCTCCGGCGGCATGAAGCAGCGCGTGGGCTTCGCCCGCGCTCTCGCCGTCGAGCCCGAAGTGCTCTTCATGGACGAGCCGTTTTCGGCGCTCGATGTCCTTACCGCGGAAAACCTCCGCGGCGAACTGCTGGAGCTGTGGGAGGACAAAAAGATTCCGACGCGGAGCATCTTCATCGTCACGCACAACATCGAGGAAGCCGTCATCCTGGCCGATCGCATTCTGGTTCTGGGCCGCAGCCCCGCCGGTATTCGCGCCGATTTTCGCGTGCCTCTCGGGCAGCCGCGCGACCGTAACTCCGCCGAGTTCCTCCTCTACGTGGATTACATTTACAAGTTAATGACGCAGCCCCAGTTGGAGGCTGCCCCGCCGCAGGTGCCCGGAGCAAAAGCGCGTCTCCAGACCGTGCCGCATGCCGGCTGGGGCGCCCTCGCCGGGCTGCTGGAGCTGCTCAACGACCGCGGAGGCAAGGAAGACCTTTACCGGATCGCCGACGAGCTGCAAATGGAGGTTGACGACCTTTTACCGGTGGTCGACGCGGCCGTGCTGCTCGCCTTCGCGCGGTCAGAGCGCGGCGATGTCGAACTGACCCCAGCGGGCAAGACCTTCGCCGAGGCGGACATCACCGTGCGCAAAAGCCTCTTCCGCGAAGCCGCCCTGGCTCACGTCACGCTGCTCCAGCGCATGGATGCCGCGCTCCTCAATAAATCGGACCATGCCATGCCGCTGGAATTCTTCCGCGACATGCTGCGCGAGCATCATTCCGAAGAGGAAGCAGGCCGGCAGGTGGATACCATCCTCAATTGGGGCCGGTACGCCGATCTGTTCACATACGATTCCGCTACCGACCGCCTTCAGGCAAACGTCGACGGCTCCGCCGGTCAGGATCAGGTGCCGATTCCCTCATGACGGGCCGTTCGTCGAACAGCATGGTCCGCCTGCCCGCGTGGAGCACGGCCCGCGTCGCCTCGCTCGCTACCGACCTTCCCATCGCCCTCGCGGGAATCGCGCTTTTTTATAGCCTTCTTGCGCTGGCCCACTATTGGGCCGCACCGGTCCAGAGCCAGGCCCACATCGATCTCAGCCCCAAAGCGCTCCCGTACTATTCCCTTTTCTCCGTCGCGCGCATTGCCGTGGCATATGTCTGCAGCTTTGTCTTCGCCGTGGTCTATGGCTATATTGCCGCTCACAATTCCCGCGCCGAGCGGCTCATGATCCCTCTTCTGGATACGCTCCAGTCCATTCCGGTCCTCTGCTTTCTGCCCGGCGTCATGATCTCCATGGTGGCTCTTTTCCCCACCACGCAGTTCGGGTTGGAACTCGGCTCGATCCTGCTCATCTTCACCGGCCAGGTATGGAACATGGCCTTCAGCTTTTATTCCTCTCTCAAAAGCATCCCGCGGGAAATGCTGGAAGCCGCCGATCTCTACCGTTTGAGCTGGTGGCAGAAGTTCACCCAGCTCGAACTGCCGAACGCCGCTATCGGCCTTATCTGGAACTCGATGATGTCCGTCGCCGGCGGCTGGTTTTCGCTGATGGTCTGCGAGATGTTCGTCCTGGGCAATCGCGACCTGCGCCTGCCCGGTCTGGGCTCCTATCTGCAGACGGCATCAAACGCCGGCGCCACGCGATCCATCGTCTGGGGACTGGGGGCCATGATCGCGGTGATCGTGCTGATCGATCAGGTTGTCTGGCGTCCTCTCATCGCCTGGAGCGAGAAATTCAAGTTCGAACAGGTGGAGGCCTTGGAGGCCGCCCACTCTCCGGTGCTCGCATTTCTTCGCCGGTCCCATCTTCTCTCCCGCATCTCGCGCGTCTCGGTGGCTCCGGCCAGAGAGGCCCTCACCCTGCATTTTGCCCGCGCCCGCTCCGCTACCGGCCCCGTCGAGAACCCGGGCCGGTCCCGGCAATGGGCGGCTCGCCTCTTGTGGATCGCCGTGTCTTCGGCCATCCTGTACGCGGTGGTCCGCATGGCCGCCATGACGACGGCGATTTCTCCCAAAGAACTCCACGACATTTTCTGGGGCGCGGGTGCGACCTTTCTTCGCGTCGAATTCACTCTGGCGCTCGCCGTGCTGTGGACCGTTCCCGCCGGCGTCTGGATCGGATTGAATCCCCGGTTCGCTGCGCTCGCCCAGCCGCTCGCTCAGATTGCGGCTTCCGTTCCGGCCCCCGCTCTGTTCCCGCTGGTCCTGCTGCTGCTCATCCGTTTGGGCGGAGGCTTGGGCATCGCCTCCATCGTCCTGCTGCTTCTCGGCACGCAGTGGTACGTGCTATTCAATGTCATCGCCGGCGCCAGCGCCATTCCGTCGGACTTAAAGGAGGTGTGCGGAATCTATCGCCTCAGCCGCGCCCAGCGCTGGCGGAGATTGCTATTGCCGGCGATCTTTCCTTATCTCATTACCGGCCTCGTCACCGCCTCCGGCGGCGCCTGGAACGCCAGCATCATCGCCGAGTATTTCCGTTTTCGCGGCCAGACGTATTCCCTCACCGGCCTGGGCGCCGTCATCAGCCGAGCCACGGATAGCGGGAACTTCCCGGTTCTGATCGGAGCGACCATCGTCATCAGCCTGATGGTAGTTACTGTCAACCGTCTCGTCTGGCGCCGGCTTTACGGTTTGGCGGCGACGAGGTACAAACTGGAGCTGACCTGAACAGGGCGCGGCGCCGGCTTCCGGGCCGGCCCTGGGTGGCATCCCCGCTGGTCAGGCATGCCGGCGAGGACGCCGGCATGGCAAGCCGGAGGCTTGCGCTACGCGTTCCGTTTTACCGTCGTGAGCGGTTCCAGCGCCTTCAGAATCTGGTCCAGGTATTTTGAGGCTGTCGCATCCATCGGCATGGCGCCGTTGCGCTTGAGCGGGCAGGAAATCACGCCGCGGCGGTGCAGCACCTCTTTGTAGCACCCGCCGAGTTGCGTCTCGAAGAAGAATAGCGGCGCCATCTCTTTATAGATGTGCATGGCCCGCACTTCGTCCCCCTGCTCCAGCGCGTTCCAGAGGGCCACCACCACGTCGGTCACGTGGCAGCCCGGCATCTGGCCCGCGCAGCCGCGCCGGTGCTCCTCGATCAGGTACCGCCCTCCCGCGCCACCGAAGACTCCCTTCCACGGCGCCGTCTTCAGGACGGCTGTCATTTTAAACGTGGTCGGGCTCGCTTCCTCCTTCAGGTACTTCACCTGCTCGATTTCCCGGCACAGGCGTCCCAGCAGTTCCACCGGCATCGGCGTTCCCGCCGGCGGATCGTGGTCCTGCACGAAGACCGGCAGCCGTCCCGCTTCGGCAATCCTCCGGTAATAATCGAACAGCACCGCCGGCGCGCTCTCTCCCCGCGGCGGCATGGCGATTACCGCGTCCGCGCCGATCTCGCGCGCGTGTGCCGCAAACTTTGCCGCCCATTCGGCGCTCGCCGCCTGGGCGCCGATCACCACCGGAATCCGCCCCGCGTTCTGCTCCACCAGCACTTTGTCCAGTTGCAGCCGCTCCTCGTCGCTCAGCACGGTCCATTCGCTGGCGTTCACCGGAAAGACCAGGCCGTGCGCACCGCAGGCCACGCAAAAATCCACCATGCGGCGGAAACTCGCGATGTCGATCTCGCCATTCTCCTTAAATGGGGTCGAAGGAATGGTGAAAACGCCGCGGAATGGTTCTTTCGCCTTCTTTGCTTGAGCGCTCAGCGCCTGCGGCGCGAAGGCACTCGCAGCTGCTCCGCCCGCCATGGCCCCGAAAAACTCACGCCGGCCCGGGTTTTGAATTTCGTTTGCGTCGTTCATCGCTGCTGCCTCACTACCGGTTCCCGCCGGTCCGCCGCTCCCATCCGTTCTCGAACAGCCGCAGGAAATTATTCGGACCGTACGGATGCTTGGCCATCGCCTTTTCGTCGAAGGTCACGCCGATACCCGGCGCATCCGGCGGTTCGAGATGCCCGGCCCTCACCTTCGGCACGCCCTGCATGATCTCGCCCACCCACGGCTCCAGGAAATCGTCGAAGCACTCCTGGATCAGGAAATTCGGGATCACGGCATTGATGTGCGCGTTGATGGCGGTGTTGAAGGGGCTCTGCGCCTGGTGCAGCGCCACGAACGCCTCTCCTGCTTCCGCAATCGCCGCCGCTTTCATCGCGCCGCCAATCCCGCCGATCCCGAGCGTCTCCGGCTGGACGATGTCCACCGAACGTCCGGCCATGAGCTCCAGAAACTGGCCCAGCCGGTTGAAACGCTCCCCGGTCGCCACGGGAACCTTGACCGCCCGCGCCACTTCCAGCGTCGCCGGAATATCGGTGGACATCACCGGAGTTTCCAGCCAGAACGGCCGGTAGGGTTCCAGTTCCTGCGCCACCCGGATGGCTGTCGAGACGCCGAAACGGTCGTGCGCCTCGATCAGAATATCCGTATCGTCGCCTACCGCCTTGCGCACCGCCGCCACGATCTCCAGCGATTTCTTCTCTTCGCCGGCGTCGAAGAATCGGTACGTGCTGCCGAACGGGTCGAATTTCAGCGCCGTGTATCCCATCGCCTTGACCCGCGCCGCTTCCTCCGCGAACGCCTGCGGCTCCCGCTGTCCCTTGTACCAGCCGTTGGCGTACACCCGCAGCGACGGGTTCTGCTTGCCGCCCAGCAGTTTCCACAGGGGCGCGTTCAGGCTTTTGCCCAGGATGTCCCAGCAGGCGATGGTGATGCCGTTCATGGCGACGCTGTTGCCCAGGAACAGGCCCTTGTGCATCTTCTGCCAGAGCCGCTCCGGGTGCAGGGGAT
>DATJMP010000163.1:0-3619 GCA_035508655.1 Bryobacteraceae bacterium | reverse complement strand
GATCGCCAAGTACCGCCGGCGCAAAACCGGTGACATCAACCCGATCTACTGTGCCATGGTGGAGAGCGCCGACGATTCCATGGGGCAACTCATGCAGGCGCTCGACGAATCGGGCCAGGCATCGAACACGATTGTCATTTTCTTTTCCGATAACGGCGGCGTGCGGTTTCAGGAGCGGCAGACGCAGCCGGTCACCAACAACAGCCCGCTGCGCGCGGGCAAGGGTCACGTGTTCGAAGGCGGCATCCGCGAGCCGCTCATGATCCGCTGGCCCGGGGTGACGCGGCCGGGGTCGACCATCGATACGCCGGTTTCGAGCATCGACTTCTTCCCGACGCTGTGCGAAATTGCCGGCGTTGCGGCCGGGAAAACGGACGGGCAATCGCTGGTGCCGCTGCTCGGCGGGCGGCGGATGCCGGAGCGGCCGCTCTTCTGGCACTACCCGCATTACAGCGACCAGGGCGGCCGGCCCGCCGGCGCGGTGCGGCACGGCGAATGGAAGCTGATCGAATTCTACGAGGACGGGCGGCTGGAGCTGTTCCATCTGCCAGGCGACCCCGGCGAGCGGCGCAACCTGGCACGGCGCGAGCCGGCGCGGGTGAAGAGCCTGCACGCGCTGCTGAAAGACTGGAGACACTCGGTAGGCGCGGCCATGCCGGAGCCGAATCCGCAATATGATGCCGCGCGGGCCAGCGAGGGCCTGACAGGCTACGAGCCGACAACGACGCCGGCGTGAACGGCCGCGAGATCGGGATTAGGGGTTGGGGATTAGGGATTGGGGCGATGGACGGTGCGGCATGGATAGGGTGTTGTGCGGTCTCCGGCGATTCCCGAGGACCGCGCGGACGCGCGCTGCGCGCCGCGCGTCCGATCGGTCCAATCCCTAATCCCCAACCCCCAATCCCCGATCCCTAGCCCTTTCGTCCTTCCCGCACGTACCAGGGCACGTTGACCACTACAATGCGGTCGCTGCCTTTCACGTAGAGCATGCCCTTGAGCGCGGCGGCGCGCTGGTTGTGGAGGAAGAAATAATACCAGCGGCGCTCCACCAGCTCCGGGATGAGGACGGCAATCTGACGGCCGGGGTTGGCCCGCTCGAGATCGAGGACGTAATCGACGATGGGCTGGATCACGAAGCGGTAGGGGGATTTCAGCGTGACGAGGCGCGGCGGGCACAGGCCAAGTTCGAGGACGGGCTTCTCCACGTACTCGTGCCATTGCTGCTCCAGGTAGACGGGATGATCCTCGGCCTCCACGTGTAGCGCGGTGACTTCGGGGGACATGTTGAGGGCGAAGGTGAGGGCCTGCTTGGCGAGGCGGCTCCAGTGGTCGAGCGGGACCACAACCAGGGGCGGGTGAAACGCCTTGAGCTGCAGCGGCGAGGGGCTGGCGGTTTCTACAGCGATGCGGTGGTAATGGCGGCGGACAGTGACCATCAAGGTCAGCAGGCCGGGAATGAGCAGGACGGTGATCCAGGCTCCTTCGGCGAACTTGGCCACCAGAACCACAACGACGGTGATTCCCGTGGCGGCGGCGCCCAGGGCATTGATGGCCATGCTATGGCCGGCTCCTCGTCCTCCCACCCGCTTCCAATGGGCAACCATTCCGGCTTGGGAGAGGGTGAAGGCCAGGAAGGCGCCGACGGCGAACAGCGGAATGAGACGGTCGGTGACGCCGCGGAAGATGATCAGCAGAAGGCCGGAAAGCAGCGCCAGCGCGTATACGCCTTCGGAATAGACCAGGCGCCGTCCGCGGATGGCGAGCGAGGTGGGCATAAAGCCATCCATGGCGATGACGCGGCAGAGGCGGGGGAAATCCGCGAAGGCGGTGTTGGCCGAAAGGGCGAGGATGAGGAGCACGGCGCCGATGGTGACGTAATAGAACGCGCCTTTGCCGGCGACCGCGGCAACCATCATGGAGATGACGCTCTGGTAGCCGGGCTGGCCGGGGTCGGTGGCGACGATGCCATAGGCGCGAACGATGTAGGCGATTCCGGCAAGCAAGATGATGAGAAGGCCGATGATGACGGTGAGGGTGCGGCGGGCGGTTTCGGCGGCGGGCTCGCGGAAGGCCTTGACGCCGTTACTGACGGCCTCCACACCGGTCATGGCGGTGCAGCCGCTGGCGAAAGCTCTCAATAAGAGCCAGGCGGCAGCGCCGGAGGTGGCGGCGCTGGCCGCGGGTGGCGCGATGACGGGGACGGGATGGCCACCGCCCAGAATGGTCCGGACGATGCCGATGACGATGGCGATGAGCAGGGTTCCGACGAAGAGATAGGTGGGAGCCAGGAAGATGGCGCCGGTATCGCGGACGCCCCGCAGGTTCACCAGCGTGATGAGCGCGAGAATGCCGAGGCATAGGCCGAGGGTGTGCGGCTGCAGGCGCGGAAGGGCGGAGACGAGCGCGCCCACACCAGCCGAGATTCCGACCGCGACCACGAGGACGTAATCGATCAGGAGAGCGGCGGCAGCAAGCAGGCCGGCGCCGACGCCGAGATTCTCCTTGGCTACCGTGTAGGAACCGCCGCCGCCGGGGTACGCGCCGATGGTCTGGTAGTAGGAAAAGAAAACGATGGTGAGGAGGATAATGATGGCGGTGCTGATGGGTACGACATAGGCCGGGCCGGCGATGCCGAGCGGCAGGAGGAGTGTGAGCGCCGCCTCCGGCCCGTAGGCGGCCGAGCTGAGAGCGTCGAGACCGAAGATAGGGATGCCCTGCGAGGCGCCTATGCGTTCCTCGCGTTCTTCCCAGGTAGCCAGCGGCGAGCCGAACAGGAAGTTGACGATCGACATTCTCCGTTATTTTCGCCGATGTGGGGTGGCGTGAACTTCGCCGGGCGGACTTTCGTAACGTCATCGTAGAAAGGAATGGCATGGATTTTTCCGCCGATCTCCGCTACGCCTTTCGTTCGCTGGCCAAAGCGCCCGCTTTCACGACGGTAGCGGTGCTCTCGCTCGCGCTGGGCATCGGGGCCAACACTGGGGTGTTCACCTTACTAGACCAGGTGCTGCTCGACCTAATGCCGGTGAAGGACCCGGGAAGCCTGGTTCAGTTCAAGGAAGTGGGGCAGAACTACGGCAACAACAGCGGGATGAATGCGCTCTCGTACCCTATCTACCGGGATTTTCGCGACCAGAACGAGGTTTTCACGGGCATGCTGGCGCGGTACTACGAACCGGCGAGCGTGAGCTTTCGAGGGCGGGAGGAGCGGATCGCCATCGAGCTCGTTTCTGGAACGTACTTTCCTGTGTTGGGGCTGGAGCCGGCGGCGGGTCGGCTCTTCGGCACGGCGGACGACGGGCCTCCCAGCGGCGCGCCATACGCCGTGCTGGGATATGACTACTGGCAATCGCGCTTCGGGGGCGACCGGTCGGTGGTGGGAAAGCCGATCCTGGTGAACGGGCATCCACTGCAGATCGTGGGCGTGGCGTCCAAGGGATTCATGGGAATGGAAGCGATGTTCACGGCGCAACTGTACGTGCCGATCACGATGGCGCCGGACCTGACGGGGTACGAGAAACCGCTGGAAAACCGCCGGCAGCGCTGGGTGCAGGTTTTCGGGAGACTGAAACCGGGGGTGACACTGGCACAGGCACAGGCCTCGCTGGCGCCGATCTTC
>DATJMP010000162.1:0-14948 GCA_035508655.1 Bryobacteraceae bacterium | reverse complement strand
CGCCCCACCCGCGCCCCTCACGCGAACGCCGGGTAGCAGGTAAACGTCTCCCCCAAATCCAGTTGCCAATACGGCACGTACCGATGCCGCGGATCTCCGTCGATCGTGAACTCTAGCGCCCGCTCTCCCGCCCGCAGCCGTCCCGGCAGATCCTCCGCCCGCACAGGAATCGCCGCTCCGCCTTGCGCGTCCACCTCTCCGGTAACCGCCATCAGAATCGGCCCGTATTCCAGCGCCCACGCGTTCCCGATCTTCTCCTGCCCGCCGTACCGCGTCATCCGAAACCCCATCGGCAGCGTGAACGCGATCGTGTCCCCTTGCTTCCATTCCCGCTCCAGCCGCGCGTACGTCCCCGGCTGCCCCGTCGCCTCCCGCTTCCCGTTCACCTCGATCGCCATCGCTCCCGTCGCCCATCCCGGCACTCGCACATGAACCGCGAACCGTCCCGCCGCCCGGACCCGCAGCCTCACCCCCGGCTCGAACGGAAACCGCGTCTCCATCTCCAGCCCCACCGTCTCTCCGCCCCGTTTCCACTCGATGCGCGAGCTCTCGAACAAATTCACGTAAATCCCGTCCGCCGCCGTCGAGTAAATAAACTCCGGCAGCGCTCCCAGCAGCCGCGTCCCCTGCCCCGCGCAGCACGTGTTCAGGTGCATCGCGTAATAGCTCGCCGGGTTGTCCCCCTTCGTCCCCGCCAGCTTGGCATGGTAGACGATCCCTTCCGTCCCCGCCTGGTTCGCCAGCGCCACGTTGTAGATCGATTTCTCGATCTCTCCCACGTACTTCTCTTCTTCCGGCTCCAGCAGATGAAATCTCTGGCTCAGCAGCGCCCAGAACACGCTCCCGCACAGCTCCCCCGTCTCCGCGTGCAGCAAATACGATTGCGGCGGATACGACCCGAACTCGCAAATCGCGATCGTCCCGCCCACGTGCTCCCAGTCCTTCCGGTACAGCTCCCATCCTCCCCGTGCCGCGTCCAGGTAGATCGCCGCCCCCGTCGCCCGGTACAAATCCAGGTACGCTTCCAGGTCCGTAATCAGGTAGCAATGCGGCCGGTCGTACGGATACTGCCAGATCGCCCGCTGCTCCCGCGCGGCCAGTTGCCGCAGCCAGTAATTCTCCTGGAAATACCGCTGGATCGCCGTCACGTCTTCCGCCCGCCCTTGCGGAGTGAAATACATCCGCGTGTTGCCGATCATTCCCTGTACGCCCTGAACGGCCCGCCGCAGCATTTCCGGCAGGTACGGACACCCGTCGAACCAGTCGTAATATCCCCTCAGCAGCCCGAACGCCTCCCAGTTCCCCGCATACCCCGCCTCGATCAGCCCGTGCGTCACCCACGCCCTCGTATACCCGCCCCGCTCCGAATAGAAAATCGAATCCTCCGGGTACGCCATGATGTACCCGTTCTTCTGCCGGCACTCGCTGATCGTTTCCACCACCTGGTTCATCCGCACCCGCAGTTCCGGCTCTCCACTCCATCGCGCCGCATTGCCCGCGCCCATCAGAAACCGTCCCGCGTTCGATCCCGCCAGGTCCCGCTCCCAGAACGGATGCTGCTTCCGCATCCCCGGCGGGTTCCCCATCCCCGCCCGGTCGCGAAACTCCCGCACCAGCTCATCGAACGTCCACGTCTCCAGCAAATACCGGACATTCGTATCCAGCGCCGTCTTCAGCACGCCCCCGCGCAGTTCCACGCCGCCGCGCGGCGCTTCCGCCCGGTACGCCACCCGCCGCCATTCCCGCTCTGGAATTACGTTCTCCGGGTTGTCCGTGTGCACGCCCTCGCCCATCGGCCGCGGCGCCCGCGTCAACTCCGTCACCCCCAGAGCTCCCGTCGCCGAATCCGCCGTCGGCCGCCCTTCCGCCACGTCCCGTCCGCCCGCAATCACGTCCAGCTTCGCCAGCCCGAAATCGAACGCGTCCCGCCGTTTCCGCAGCCGCGTCACCGTCACCCGCACGTACCTTCCCGCGACGCTCCGCGCCCGGAACGTCCGGATCTCGTTTCCCGGGTTCCCGTCATCCGCGCCCGTGCAATCCGCAATCAGCGCCGGCTCCTCAAACCCCGCCTCCTTCGCCGCCTCCACCCGGTACCGCACCGGGAAACAATTCCCCGTCGACAGGTCGTAAACCGGGTACAGCCTCACCGCTTCGATCGCGCGGTCCGCCCCCAGATCCACCTGCACCCACTGGCTCACATCGGCCGTGTCGCTCGCCTTCGACCGGTATCCCGCCCGCGCCATCGGCGCGATCCTCTCCACCGCCGCCGCCTGTTCCTGCGCGCGCGCCGAGCCGGCCGCGAACCCGCCCGCCAGCCCCGCCACAAACACCCTTCGATTCATGCCCTCCAGTGTGTCCCCCGGCACGGCCGTGGTCAAGGCCCGGAGTCCGCTTCCCTGCGCGTCCGCAGTAAGCTGGAGAGCATGCTCACGCACTTCCCCAAGGCCGTTCCGGAGATCCCGGTAAGTAATGTCGAGAAGGCCGCGGAGTATTACGTGAATGTGCTCGGTTTCCAATTCAACTGGGGAGACGACCAGGGCGGGATCGGCGGCATCTCCCAGGGCGAATGTCGGATGTTCCTGACGAATGCGCCGTTCCGCGAATTTTACGGCAACAGCGGAACAGTCGTGGTCTGGCTGAATCTGAATAGCAAAGAGGAGGTCGACGAACTGTACCGCCGCTGGAAGCAGTCCGGCGCCAGGATCCTCGCCGAACCGGAAGACAAGCCGTGGCACCTGCGCGAGTTCCGCGTCGCCGATCTGGACGGCAACCAGCTCCGCGTCTTCCACGACTTTCGTTGGGATCTGTCGCCCGAGCAAGCCTAGCCAGCCCGCCTGTGGGGCAGGCTGGCAGCCTGCGGCCGATTGGCAATCGGCCCCATCCTCGCGAGCTGGCCGCCTGCCGCGTCCAAAACAACCCAGCTAAATCCGTGCTCATCCGTGCCCGAAAGGCGCGGCACCCCCATCGCGCCGCGCCCCCCAACCCCACCCTTCACCTCTCCCAGAACGGTGGCGGCTCGATCCCCAGCGCGCGCAGATACACGTACCCCTGCCCGCGATGGTGAATCTCGTTGTCGATCCCGTAGAGAATCGTGTTGATCCCCGAGTTCTCCCATTGGCCGAACGCCTTGTCCACCTCGGCGAACCGGTGCGCCGGAATGGTCGGCCAGATGGCGTTGAGTTTCGCCGTCGTCTCGTCCCAGAGCCGCAGCAGCTCCGCTTTGGTATTCACCGAATCCAGTTCGATGCTGAACGGCTTCCACTCACCGGTCGCCACGCCATGCGCAATCGGCTCCGTCATCTTCAGAAATTCCTTCACCATCTCGGAAAAGGGCCGCATACTCCCCACCGAGAAGCTGAACAGTTTGTCTTCGGGAAACGCCTCGATCACCCGCCGCGTGAGCCGGCGATGGCCCTGCCAATGATTGAGTAGCGCCTCCGAACTAAGTGCAGTTTGCGTTTGGGTTGCTGTCATGGGGCCAGTCTAGAAGCCATTCCCGACAATCCCTGTCGTGAATTCGTGTCACCATAAATTTATGTACGACCCCATCGTGCGGGTGCTCACAGTCCTGGAAATTCTCCAGGCTCGCGACCACGTGAGCGGCGCCGAATTGGCCCGCCGCCTGGAAGTCAACCCGCGCACCGTCCAGCGCTACATCGCGCGCTTGCAGGATCTCACCATCCCTGTCGAATCCACGCGCGGCGTCGGCGGAGCGTACCGCCTCAAGCCCGGTTTTCGCCTGCCGCCCATGATGTTCACCGATGAAGAAGCCTTTGCCCTCACCCTCGGTCTGCGTGCCTTGCGCCATCTGGGACTCGTCACCTTCGCTCCCGCCGCCGAAGGCGCCGCCGCCAAACTCGGCCGCGTCCTCCCTAATGCCCTCCGCGATAGCGCCAACGCCGTGGAAGAAGTGGTCGCCATCGAGCCCGGCCCCTGGGTCGTTTCCACTTCGGCCGAATCGCTCATCCGACTCTGCACCGCCGTCCGCATGCGCCGCCGCGTCGCCTTCCATTACGATTCGCACGCCCGCACCTCGTCACTCCGCGAAGTCGAGCCCTACGGCATCGTTCATATGGATGGCCGCTGGTACATGGTCGGCCGCTGCCGCCTCCGCGAAGCCCTCCGCACGTTCCGCCTCGACCGCGTCTCCGCCTTGGAGCTGACCGCTCAGACCTTCGACCGCCCCGCCGGTTTCGACGCCAAGGCCTATCTCGAGCGCTCCATGCCCTTCGTGCAGGCAGGCTACTCCGTCGAAGTCTGGCTCGACCTTCCCATCGAAAAGGCGCGCTCCCACTTCGCCCTGCACCGCGTCATGATGCAGGACGAAAATGGCGGCACCACCCTTCGCTGCGCGCGCGAAAACCTGGAGCCCTTCGCCGCCATGTTATTGACGCTCGGCTGCTCCATCGTCGTGCGCCAGCCGCGCGAATTGCACGAAACCTTCGCCCGCCTCGCCACCCGCGCCACGCAAGCAGCCGCCCGCGCCACCACGTTCGGTATAGCCTCCACCCCGTAGCGCAAGCCTTAGCCTGCCATGCCGGCTTTCAAGCCGGCATTCCCCCGCCCGCGGAACTCCCGATCGCCAATCCCTAACCCCTAATCCCCAATCCCCATCCCCGCCGCCCCCTACCGGTCCTGCGGCACATCCGTCACGTGCTTCGCCAGCGCGTTCTCGTCCAGTTCGATCCCCAACCCCGGCTTCTGCGGCAAATCCAGACTCCCGTTCTTCACCACGAACGGCTCCTTCAATATGTCCACCCCGCGCCACGAATCCACCCACCCCCGCATCTTCGGATGCCCGATTCCCCGGTCGCTCGTCTCCAGCGCAAAGAAATTCGGCACGCACGCCGCCACCTGCACCGCCGCCGCCAGGTCGATCGCGCTCAGCGGATTGTGCGGCGCAATCTGCACGTCGAACGCGTCCGCCATCGCCGCAATCCGCATCACCTCCGTGATCCCGCCCGCGTGCGAGCAGTCCGGCTGCAAAATGCTCGCCGCGTTTTTCATGAGAATCGGACGGAACCCCCACTTCGTATACACGTCTTCGCCCGTCGCAATCGGCACGCGCGTCTGCCGCGCAATGTCCGCCATCACGTCGTATTCGTAATTCTGCCCGTGGATCTCGAAAAACATCGGCTCGTACCGCTCGATCGCCCGCACGAAATCCATGCACGTCCGGTACGTCCCGTCGCCGATGTGAAACGCCAGGTCCCGCTCCTTCCCGATCACCGCCCGCAAATCCCCCACGTTCTCCGCCACCACGTCCAGGTACGCCGGCGTCCCCCGCGGCGGCAGCGGCTTCCTCCGCGCGTTCCCGCCCGCATACTCCATCGGTGCGATCTTGAAGGCCGTAAACCCCTGCTCCATCCGCTCCGTCACCCGCTCCGGCGGATCCCCCGGCAGCACGTCCCAATACAATTTGATGCTCGTCCGCACCGGCCCGCCCAGCAACTTCCACACCGGCACTCCCGCCGCTTTCCCCGTGATGTCCCACAGCGCCTGGTCGATCCCGCTCAGCGCGCTCGAAAGAACCGGCCCTCCCCGGTACGGCGGCGCGCCGCGGTACATCGTCTGCCAGTGTTCCAACACATTCCGCGGATCTTTCCCCACCAGCGCCCGGCTGAATTCGTCCACCGCCGCCGCCACCGTCTGCTCCCGCCCTTCCAGCGTCGGCTCTCCCAGCCCCACCATCCCCGCATCCGTATGCACCTTCAGAAACAGCCACCGCGGCCGCACGTAGAAGGTTTCCAGCTTCGTGATGGTGAGCCGTTCCTTCGGCCCCACCGGGCCGCCCGCCGGCCGCGTCTGCGCCGCCAGCCCGCCTGCCAGCAGCCCGCCCAGCAATTCACGCCGTCTCATTCCCATGGCTCTTCTCTCCCGCGCGCGTCGCCCGCTCCCAAACCGCCTCCGCCGCTGCCGCCGAATCCACCACCACGTTCACCGCCAGCCCTTCGTGCGGCAGCCGCGAAAAAATGAAATCGAGGTCCGCCTCCGTCACATCGCCCCAGATGAGCAGCGGCTTCCGCTCCAGCACCGCCCGATAGTGCCGCTCCAGCGTCTCCGCCCTTGGCCCGTCGTAGTCGATGTGCAGTTCGATCGCCCCTAGCTCCGTTGCCGCCAGCAGCCGCGACGGCACCAGCCGCGTCGGGTGCAGGTGCATCATCGTGTGCTCGAACGTCCGCGCAATCCGGCAATCCGCCGGGTAGACGAACTCCTCGTACAGCGCCGGAGACAGCAGCGCCACCGCGTCCTCCTGCAGCCAGATCGTCTTCCCCGGGCACCACAGCGAAAACAGGAACGATCCTGTCCCGCCCCGGAACAGCGGCAGCCGCTCCAGCAGGCACCGTCCGAACTCAATCCAGTATTCGGTCAGTTCGCCGACGACCCGCCGGATCTCCTCCGGTTCGTCGTGCATCCGCAGCACGAAATTCTCGGGTCCGTAGAGCGCCGATAGCAGGTCCGAAATCCCGCGCATCAGCGTCACTCCCACCGGGTAGCGTCCCGCGCTCTGCCGCTCCAGCGCCGGAATGAATTCCAGCAGCTTCGCCACCCACGGGTTGTCGCGCGAAAATCGCGGTACCTCCGCCCGCTCCGCGAATCCCGCCGGCGGCACAGACCGCGTCGACCCCGACCCGTGCTCCGCCACCACCCCGCACCCCAGCGACGCCTCGATCCACGGCACCCCCAAAAACGGCGCCGCGCTGAACACGAAATCCCCGCCCGCCCGCTCGTGCTCCGCCCACAGCCGCTCGGTGTCGTCGAGGAACTCCTCCACCACCAGATCCTCCGGCCCGATCGCCCCGTCTCGCAGCCGCGCACTCCCCCGCGGATACCGCCGCAAAGGATAGTAGGATCCCAACGTAAATCCGACGAGCGGCCTTTCGTTCCGCCGCTCCATCCATCGAGTCAGCCGCTCCAGCCGCTCCGCCACAGGAATTTGCACACCCGTAGCATATCTCCCGGCGTTCGCCCTAGCGACACATTCGAGCTGGATGCCTGCCGCTCCCTTCGGTCGCGGTTCTGCGCGAAGCGATTGGCGCTAATCGGAGCCGCGACCGCAGGGAGCGGTCCTGCCTCTAGATTTTGCGACTCTCAGATAATGGTTTCCTCTTTGTCTCTGTGCTGAACTCAGTCTCAGCCTACGGCAGCGCGTACGCGATATACCTCTTATCCCGCGCCGACGAAGTCCCGAATCCCGCCGCTCCCCCCGAATTCGGCCGCGCCGCCCCCTTGTTTGCCCCCGCGCACACGATCAGGTATTCCTTCCCGCCCGCCTCGTACACCGCCGGCACGCCCTCCGATCCCGCCGGCAGCGCCGCTTCCCACAGCACCTTCCCGTTGTCTTTGTCGTAGGCCCGGATCTTGCCTTCGTTCTTCGTCGCCAGGAAAATCAGCCCGCCGCCCGTCACCACCGCCCCGTCCCGGATCATCAGCACGCCCGTGCCTTCCGTATCCGTCTCCGGCGCGTTCCCTGCCGGCACCTGCCACTTGATCGTCCCGTCGTTCAAATCGTATTTCGTCAGCGTCGACCACGGCGGCTTGATCGCCGTCGCCTGCAGCCCGTAATCCGTCCAGTACCGCACCGCCGGCGCCTCTACGCCCGCCGGATACGGAGGGGCCGGCTCATGCGGCATCGGCGTCGCCGCATTCTTCGGCCCGCCCGTCCGCTGCCCCAGGTACGCCAGCAGCAGCTTCATATCGCCCTCGCTGAAGTACGAGAATCCCGGCATCTCCCCCACTCCCTGCCGGACGAAATCGCTCACCGCCTTCTCGTCCATCTTGTCCGCCAACCCTGCCAGCGACGGCACCGCCGGCGCCCGCCCGTCCCGGTTCGACCCGTGGCAGGCCGCGCAATTCTGCCCATAGATCGCCTGTCCCTGCTGCGCCGCCGTCCCCGCCGCAATCATCCGCTCCGCCGGCTTTTGCTCCAACTTCAGAATCGCCGGCACGTCCATCGACACCACGTACAGACTCCCGTCCGTCGGGTCCGTCGCTCCCGCGCCCCAGTTCGCCCCGCCGTGGTTCCCCGGCATCTCCACCGTGTCCGTCTTCCCCGGCGGCGTGAACAGCCCTTCGTTCCGCGCGCTCTGCACCTTGTCCCGCCACGCCGCCCGCTCCTCCGGCGTCAGCAGCAGCGGGTTGATATCGTCCGCCGTGAATACCAGCCGCGCGAACGCCGGCGGCTTCGTCGGAAACGGCTGCGTCGGCGACGCGTATTCGCCCGGCATCGTCGATTTCGGCACCGCCCGCTCCTCGATCGGCCACAACGGCTTCCCCGTCGCCCGCTCGAACACGTACACCATCCCCTGCTTGGTCACCTGCGCCACCACGTCCACCATCTTCCCGTCGTGCTTCACCGTCAGCAGCGACGGCGCGGCCACCGCGTCGTAATCCCACAGATCGTGGTGCACGAACTGAAAATGCCAGATCCGTTTCCCCGTCCGCGCGTCCAGCGCCACCAGGCAATCGGAGAACAGGTTGTCCCCCTTCCGGTCCGACCCGAAAAAGTCATACGTCGGCGACCCTATCGGCAGAAACACGATCCCCCGCTTCTCGTCGATCGTCAGTTCGCCCCACGTGTTCGTCCCGCCGATGTACTTCCAGGCGTCCTTCGGCCACGTCTCGTACCCGTATTCGCCCGGATGCGGCACCGTGTGGAAGATCCAAGCCATCTTCCCCGTCCGCACGTCGTACGCGCGAATATCTCCCGGCGGCGACAAATAGTCCTCGCCCGTCGCCGATCCCAAAATCAGCAGATTCTCGAAAACCCGTCCCGGCGTCCCCGATTGGATCCGCTCCATCTTCTTCGGGTCCCGTCCCAATCCCTCCTTCAGGTTGACGTGCCCGTCTTTCCCGAAGCTCGTGATCAGCTTCCCCGTCCGTGCGTCAATCGCCTCCAGCACGTTGTCGAACGGCACCAGCAGCCGCCGCTCGGAACGGTCCTTGCTCTCCCAGTAGTTCATCCCGCGGTGCCGGTCGCGGCCCGTCAGATCCGGCTTGTATGTCCAGATCTCCTTTCCCGTCGCCGCGTCCAGCGCCACCACCGAATTGTTTTTCGCCATCACGTAAGCCACGTTGTCCACGATGATCGGGTTCAACGCGTACAGCACGTCGTCCGTCATCCCGTAGGACCACGCCACCTTCAGCTTGCTCACGTTCGACCGGTCGATCTGCTTCAGCGGCGAATAGTGGGACGAATCGGCTCCGCCCAGGTAATCCGGCCAGTTCCCGTTGCGCTGCTGTCCATAGCCCGCGCACACCGCCAGCATCACCGCCGCCTGAAGGAAAAGCAATCGGAATTTCATGGACCCTCCTGATGTCCGATTAGTCTATAACAACCGCCCTCGCGCGCGCCTCGTCAAGCGCTCCCTTACCCCCGATACCGAGCCGCGACCGTAGGGAGCGGTCTTGTCGCGTAACCAACGAACCACGCGGTCGAGGACTCGGCCCGTCAATTCGCCGACGGCCGCTCCACATGGTCAATGATGAGCGCTTCAACCGGTCCCTTCGTCGCTTCCAGCTTCAGTCCGAGTTGCTGCTGGATCGCCGCAAATAGCCCGGGCTTCACCGAATCGCCACTCCCATTGCCCAAGGCTCCGCCGAAAAGCGTTTCATCCGGCGTGAACTCCAGGTCGAAGTCGTACCGGCCCGCAAGCCCCGTTTTGTCCACCACCGGGCTCTCCAGCGCCGAGCGCTGCAACACCGAGGCGAACTCCGCCATCGTCGCGTAGCGCGCCGGCAGCTTCACCACCTGCGGATACACCACGAAGATCAGCGGCGGCGGTCCCTGTGGCGCCGCATCCGGCGAAACCGTGCTCTCCTTGAGCTTGGCCCCGCCCCTTGCCGCGGTCAGGGCGTACACGTGCATCTCCTTCTCTTCCCGGTGGAAGCTGAGCCGGAAGCGGTCGGCCAGCAGCCTTCGCAGCATTGCCATCTGCTCATCCTGGTTGGGCCGCACCGCGCCCGGCGTTCGGGCCAGAATGTCGTAGTGTTCGGAATCCATCCATGCCGGTCCTCCCAGAATCGCCTGCGGGCTCACATTGTAGGCGGCGGCAATCAGCCGCCTGATCTCGTAATTCTTCGCCGCGAACTCGTTCGTGCTCAGCATCCGGATCCACCGGCCGTTCGTACCGATGGGAGTCGGCTTGATGCTCGCCACTTCGAATTCCGCGAAGCTCGGCCTGCTCGCGGCTGATTGACCAGCCGCGCCTCCGGCCATCAGGATGAAAACCGCCACTCCGCGCCGCGTCGATCCCGGCATCCCCACCTCCCTCGATCCCATCTTGGACGCGGAGCTGCACAAAAAAGGCCGGCGTCCGGAACGCTCAATCCGGACGCCGGCCCACACGCGTTGGGCAGGCGAGCGCACCGCCTGCCGCGCAAACCTTGTAGGGGCCGGCCATGGCCGGCCCGCCCTCGTTCCAGTCAACGACGATTCACCGTCGACTGATCTCGTCACGCTCCGCCGCGTGGCGCAAGCGCCCTGCCCCGTGCCAACGGCTAGAAATTCAGCTTCAACGCCAACTGGATCACCCGTGGCGTGAACCCGATGTTGGTAGATGTGATCTGGCCGAAAGCTCCTGCCTGCGTCGGAATTCCAGCCGGCTGGCGGCTCACTGTCCAGCCGCTGATCGAGAAGTTGGGCAGCGAGAAGTTCGGGGTGTTGGAAATGTTGTACGCCTCGACCCGGAACGACAGTTTGTACTTCTCGGTGATCGCGAAGTCCTTAAACAGAGAGAGGTCGACCTCTCTCCAGTGCGGGCCGTAGCACTGGTCGCGCCCCTCGTTACCCGGATTGCCGATGCTCTGCTGCTGGAATGCGTTCAAGTTAATGAAGTTGGTGAGGGTCCCGTTCGAAACCGTGCACGACTGGCCGGGAACCATGTTCGGACGGTCTGAAGTGACGTTGGGCAGATTGATCAGATTCTGGTTGTCCAGGACCGAGAACGGCTGGCCGGATTGCCAGAAGGCGATCGTGTTGACCTGCCATCCTCCGATTGCGGCTTTTGTAAATCCCTTTGCGGACTTGCCGAAAGGCAGTTCGTAATTGGCGCGGACTGTGAATTTGTTTTTGAAGCCGATATCCGAGTTGCCCCAGTCATAACTCCGGTTGTTCGTTACCGTGGCGACTGGTGCGCTGCTGATCGAGCTATCGGTGATATTGGTGAGGTTGCGGGCGAACACGTAATTGGCGTTGATGGTTAGACCCTTCGAATAGCGCCGCTCGAAGATGAACTGAGCCGCGTTGTATTCACTGGCTCCGCCTGTGCCGTATAGGCTGATACCAGTGATGTTGGGCAGCGTGGCAATTCGAAGATAGGTGGGGGTCACGGCCGTTCCGGATGGATTCGGGAGGTTGACGTTCGGGACATAATACAGGTGACGGGACACCAACCCCACGTAGGCTGCGGTAAACACGTTCTGGCCGATCTCCTTCTGTACCGTCAGGTTATACTGCATTACCTTGGCGCCCGGATAGTAATCGGACTTCGCCGAGAGCGAGGAATTCAACCCTCCGGCCACCGGCCCCAACAGTTGCGGAATATTCGGTGGCAGGATCGGCGGCGGTCCTTGCGACAGTTTCCCGATGCCGGCCGGGCAAACCGAGGAGCCGGTCAAGGCAGCGGGTGAGCAGGTAAAGCTCACCGTCACGAAGGGCGGGTTGGGCAGATTCACAGCCCCGGCCGCAAAGTCCTGAGGGAAGTAGGACATACCGAACCCTCCGCGTACGACGAGGCCTTTACCCGGGTTGTAGGCGAAGCCGAGGCGCGGCTGGAACTCTTTCCAGTTGGGTTGCACGCAGGCGTACGCGCTGATGCAGAACGTGTTGGTGTCGATCTGGTAATTCGAGCGCTGCCCGGTGGCGCTGTTAAGCTGGCCGATATGATCCCAGCGCAGCCCCAGGTTCAAAGTCAGCTTACGAGTTGCATGCCAGTCGTCCTGGACATAGATGTGAGGTTCCCACGTGCGGTAGTACTGGAATTGATACGGGTACTGCCGCGTGATGGTGGTAGGTATCCCCAGCAGGAAGTTGGCCAGGCTGTTGGGTGGCGCACCCGCTGTTGCGCCTGACCAGGTGAACTGACCTTCGCCGTTCTGAATCTGGTAGTAGTTCATCTGGCGGCGAATTACACCAGCGCCGAACTTGATATTGTGGGAGCCTTTGGTCCAGGCCAGCGAGCCTTCTTCCTGGAAAACATTGTTGATGTCGTAGATAGGCACTGACGTGCAATCGCCCAGAGTGTTGCAGCTTCCCGGTCCGGTGTATCCGTTGATCGAAACGTTCATCAGGCCCGAGACATACTGGTTCACGTCCGCGCCCGGAATGCCGAACTTGTCCGACAGGTTTGTGCCTTGGTTCGCCGAGAGAGTAGCGATATTCAGCCGGGTGAAACTACTCTTGAATTCGCCGACCAGCGTGGGGCCGAACAAATGGACGTAGTCAGCCATGTACGCCTGTGAGTTTTCGGTGGAGTTGCCCGGGTAGATACCATTACCCGGATTGACGGTAATTCCATCCATCTTCACTGGGGGATAGAGTGTTGGGTAGACCGTGGTCGTCGGGTTATAGCTGAACCGGAAGAACATGGAGTCCTTATCCGACAAACGGTGATCCACACGCGCGTCAACGGTCTTCGCGTAATACTGGTTGTTCACATTGCCGGTGTAGTTCGCCGTCGGTGGAGCGCCCGGAATGTTGGCGGCCGGGAAGAGCCCCAGATATTTGAGCGCGACCGGATCGATCTGGGACGGGGGAATCACGGGTCCACCGACGTCGGAGAAGTCGCCGGGGTGAGCCAATTCGTAGGCCGTGGGGGCGGCGAGCAGTCCCGTGTTCTTGCCCTGAATCAGCCGCAGGTTCTCGAAATCCGCGAAGAAGAACGTCGTGTCCTTGATGATGCGCCCGCCCAGGCTGCCGCCGAACTGATTCTGCCGGAACTCGGGACGCGCGATGCCGGCGCCATTCGCGAAGAAGTCGTTGGCATTGAGCCTGTCGTTACGGAAGTACTCATAGAGGCCACCGTGGAAGGCATTGGTGCCCGACTTGGTGATGAGGTTGACGACAGCGCCGCCGGCGCGGCCTACCTCGGCCGGGTAATTGTTCGTCTCAATCTTGACTTCTTCAATCGAGTCGATCGAAGGCCGGAACAGAATGGAGAACTGTTCCCTCTCGTTGTTATCCATGCCATCGACCAGATGGTTATTGAACGTTTCATTCATCCCGTTAGCCACGACCGCCGCGGTCTGGCGGCGCTCATCGGGACGGGTTCCGCTGAGGATCGAGTTCGATGGGCCTGCCGCGGCGCCAGGCGTGGTCGAAACCAGCTGAACGTAGTTACGTCCGTTCAGCGGCAGATCCTGCACCGACTGCGCTGCCACCGCGTCGCGCAACGTTGAGCTGTCTGTCTGCAGAGCCGGAGTCGTCGCCACGACTTCCACGGTCTGGGTCGCCTCGCCGACCTGCAACTGCGCATCGACGCGCGCGCGGTCGCCGGCAATGAGGGTAACATTCGTCACTGATTTCTTGAAGGCTGTAGCCTCGATGGTGACCGTGTATTGGCCGGGCGGCAATAGGTTCACAACGAAGTCGCCCGTTCCGGTGGTCAGCACGGTCCGCTGTTCGGAGGTCGCAGTATTGACAACTGTAACCTTTGCATTTGGTACCACTGCGTTAGCGGAATCAGTGACAGTGCCTAAGATGTCCGCTGTGATCAACTGGCCCATCGCCTGCCCGGTCAGCCATAGACCGAACGCCAGGACAAACACCCATGGTTTGCCCAGTAACTGTCTCGTCATGAGCTATCTCCCCTCGCCACGCCTACGGGCACAGCTTCAAGCCTCTCTGGCCCGCCAAAATCCCCTGAACGCGATCTCCTGCAAATGGAGATTGTGATGAGTTATATGCCAAATCCGATAGCGAGTCAAGTAAATTGTCGATTACCAAGAGTCGTGCCGTGCTTGTCCGTAGATACTCCGCTCGATCAAGTTCGGTTAGCAAAAAGTTCCGATGAACGCAAGCGGATTCCTCCCGCGCCGGTTACCACGAATTCCCGGCCCATCACCCGGCCTGATAGCCTGTAACAGAGCCCAAGTCCATGTCCCGCCGCCGCTTCTTCACCGATCCCGTCCGCTCCGGCGTGGCCGAACTCCATGGCGAGGATGCCCGGCATCTTACCCGCGTCCTCCGCGTCCAGCCCGGCCAGCAATTCGAAATTTCCGACAATTCCGCCGTCTATCTGGCCGAAATTGCCGAAGCCCGTGGCGAAACCGTCCGCTTCCGCGTTCTCGAGCCGCTTCCCTCTCCGCCCCCACCCCTCCGCCTCGTTTTGGTCGCGTCGCTCGTCAAATTCGATCGCTTCGAATGGATGGTCGAAAAGGCAACCGAACTGGGCGTCGAATCCATCCAGCCGGTCGAGTCCGCCCGCAGCGAAAAAGGATTGCTCGAAGCCTCCCGCAAGCGCATCGAGCGCTGGCGCCGGATCGCCCGCGAAGCCGCCCAGCAGTCCCGGCGCGCCTGCCTCCCCGAGATCTTCCCCGCGGTCCGCCTGGAGCAGGCCTTGCGCTCCGCCCCCCAATCCGCGCTCCGCTATTTCCTCGAAGAAACCTCCGCCCCGCCCCTGCTCCGCGTCCTTCCCGAGACCCGATCTGCCTCGGATCTCGCCGCCGTCCTCCTCGGACCCGAAGGCGGCTGGACCGATGACGAGCGCGCCCGCGCCGCCGCCGCCGGCTGGCAACCGGTCTCGCTGGCGCCCCTCGTCCTCCGCGCCGAAACCGCCGCCGCCGCCGCTCTCGCCATCCTCGCCAACGCTTGGATGGCCGCCCCGCCCACTGCTCCGTAGCGCAAGCTTCCAGCTTGCAATGCCGGCGTCCTCGCCGGCATGCCTGCCCCGCCGGAATTCGACCGGCGCACCCCGTCTTTCAAGACCAGCCAATCGTACATCCTGACC
>DATJMP010000161.1:0-4741 GCA_035508655.1 Bryobacteraceae bacterium | reverse complement strand
GCGTTGATGTGATCGTGCGTGAACGCCATCTCCAGCGCATCCAGCGCCAGGTTGATGTCCGCCCCATTCTTGTCGCCCCGCGGCGACGGGTCGCGCTGCACCATCTGCACCGCGTGCTCGGAAAGGGCCCGTGTGGCCGATTCCTGTCTGCCCCAGTTCGCGTAAGCGAACTTGGTGACAATTTCGCCGCGTTCCTTCAGCGCGTCCAGCACCGCAGCCACGTCGAATTCGCGGTGCAGAGTGGACTTCACGCCGATCTCGATGTTATCGAAGTCGATGAACACGGCGATCTTCAATTTCTGTTCCATTTGGTAATTCCTTCTTCGGGCCGGCCCCGCCGGCCTTCCCACAGAGGCGTTCACGGTGTGCCGGACCGAAATGTCCGTCACGCCGGGAAAGGCCGGACCACCAGCCGCCCTCGGGCCGGATGCCCACCAGCGGTTCCTGTGTTGTGGCCTCAAGCGTAGTGTACCCTACTTTCGGCTCCGCAGGCGCGCGGCCGTCCTCTCACCACGCCGAAATTCCTCCTGCAACTGCCGGGTGCGCAAATTCTCACGAACGTGTTCCAACTCCTGGATGTAAATCGAGAGCGCGCGGTCGATGGCCTCGCTGTTGGTGGCCAGAATGTCCCGCCACAGGTCATACGAGCTCAGCGCCAGCCGCGTCATATCTATCAGCCCCGAACCCGACACCTCCAACCGCGCCGTATCCGCCAGTACCGCTCCCAACGCCGTCGATGCCAGTTGCGGCAGGTGTGAGGTGAGCGCCACAGTCCGGTCGTGCTCCTCCGCGTCCAGTACCACCACCCGCGCTCCAATCCGCTCAAGCCAGCCGCGAAATGCGCACGCCGCCGGCGTTTCCAGTTCCTCTCGTTCATCCGGTGTCAGCACCCAGATCCGCCCGCGGAACAATCCGGCATCCGCCGAGCCTGCGCCGCGCGTCTCCTTGCCCGCCATCGGATGCCCGCCCAGAAACTGGCACCGCCTTAGCGCCTGCCGCGCCGCGTCCACGATCTCGCCTTTGGTGCTGCCCGCGTCCGTCACCAGCGCTTCCGGACGCACAAGCGCATCCAGGTGCCGCGCCGTATCCAGAATGCGGCCGATGGTCTGCGACAGAAAGACCAGATCTGCCTCCGCCACCGCCTCCGCCAGCGGCGCGCCGCGGTCGATCGCTCCGCATGCTACCGCCTCCGCCAGCGCGCGCTCCGAGCTGACTCCCACGATCTGCCCGGCAAACCCCGCCGCCCGCAGCGCCAAACCGAACGACGCCCCGATCAGCCCGGTTCCGATAATGGCTACCTGTCGCATAGGAAGGGATTCAGGGATCAGAGATCGGGATCAGGGATTGGCCCGCGCAGCGCGCCGCCTTCCCATTCCTCCGGCCCCGCTCCCCGGCCCCTAGATGCTCCTTCCCACCGCCTCCGCGATCATCGTCAACTGCCGCATCAGCTCCGCAAATTGTTCCGGCCACAACGACTGCGCCCCATCAATCCAGGCGTGGTCCGGATCCGGGTGCACCTCCACCAACAATCCATCCGCCCCCGCCGCCACCGCCGCCCGGGCCATCGGCACCACCTTGTCCCGCCGTCCCGTCCCATGCGATGGGTCGGCCAGAATCGGCAGGTGCGAAAGCCTCTTCACCACTGGGATCGCCGCAATGTCCATGGTGTTGCCCGTGGCCGCCTCGAAGGTCCGGATCCCGCGCTCGCACAGGATCACGTCGTAATTGCCTCCGGCCAGAACATGCTCGGCAGAAAGCAGCAACTCCTCAATGGTGGCCGCGATGCCGCGCTTCAGCAGCACCGGCTTCCGCTGCTTCCCCAGCTCGCGCAAGAGCTCGAAATTCTGCATGTGCCGCCCGTCCACCTGCAGGATATCGGCGTACTGCGAGAGCAGCGCAATCTGCGGGCAATCCGCTACTTCGCTCGCCACGAGCAGGCCGTTCCGGTCCGCCGCCTGGCGCAGCATCCGCAACCCTTCGTCGCCCAAGCCCTGCGATCCGTATGGCGAAATGCGCGCCTGAAACACGCCCGCGCACAGAACCTTCGCGCCTGCTTCGGCCACCAGCGAGGCAACGCGTTCGATCTGCTCGCCCGATTCCACGCTGCCCGGCCCAGCCATCGCCACCACCTGCTCGCCGCCGATTTCGATGGCGCCCACCCGCACGCGTGTTCCCTGCGGCCGGAAACCACGGCTCGCCAGCTTGTAAGGCGAGATGATGCGGTGCGCTTCCTTCACGCCCTCCATCACCTCGATCACGTCCAGGTCGAATTCCTCCTGTCCGCCCACGCCGCCCAGCAGCGTGTGCATTACGCCCGTCGACCGGTGCACATCGAACCCCATTTCGACCATGCGTTCGATGACCGCGTCGATCTGTTCCTCGGTCGCACCCTGCTGCATCACAACCAGCATTTGTTGTCTCCGTCCGCCGCCGCCATCCGCATCTTAGCCCTGGCGGATAGCCGCTCCGGTCTTGTGACTAGCCTTTCTTATCCCCATCCGCCGCCATCCGCACGCGCTGGATGGTGCGCATTTCGTCGATGATGCGCTCGAAAATCCGCCGCAGCGCCTCCGGCGTCAGCGGCCCGCCGTTCGATCTGGTGATGTTGGCGAACACCTGTTCCTCGCGCTTGGGCTCGTAGACAGGGAGCCCAGAGAGCCGCTTCACCCGTCCGATCTCTTCCACTACGCGTGTGCGCTCGTTCAGCATTTCCACGATGCGCCGGTCCACCTCGTCGATGAGGATGCGGAATTCGTCCAGCCTGGCGGCCCCTTCCTCTTTCGTCATGCCTCAGCTCCCCCGGGGCCCCCGGTTTTGGCCGGCTTGGGCGGCTCAGCTCCCTCTTTCAACTCGCGCACGAACGCCGCCAGCCTCTCCTCCAGCGACGGATCTCCGGCAAAGCGCTCGATCATCCGCACGATCGCGCTGCCCACCACCACCGCTTCCACCTGCCGGCCCAGTTCCGCCACATGCTCCGGGCGCGAAATCCCGAATCCCACCGCCAGCGGCAAATCCGTGACTGCGCGCACCGCCCGGATCAGGGGCGATACCTGGCCGGAGAGCGTTTCCCGCGTCCCCGTCACCCCCGTCCGCGACACCAGGTACACAAATCCGCTCGAGTATTCCGCCACCAGCCGCAGCCGCCGCTCCGTGCTGGTCGGCGCGGCCAGAAACACCGTATCCAGCCCGTGCCGCCGCATCGCGCCGATGTAATCCCCGGTAAAGCCGGATGACCGTGCCGGCCATCCTTCGGGCGCGCCCGCTCCGCCGGAGGCGGAATGCCGCCCTGCAAAGGGCTCGTGGGCTTCTTCGACGGACGCATCCGTCAGCAAACAGCCGTCGATTCCCGCCGCCGCCGCATCCTTCGCCAACCGCTCCAGGCCATACCGCATCACCGGGTTCAAATAAGTGAACAGCAGCAGCGGCACTTCCGATCTCTGACGAATCTCCTTGGCGATCTCCAGCACTCGTGCCAGCGTCGTCCCCGCCTTCAGCGCCCTTTCGCCTGCCGCTTGAATCACCGGCCCGTCCGCGATCGGATCCGAAAACGGCACTCCCAACTCGATCAAATCGGCGCCGCCGCGCACTAAGGCGTCCACCAGCCCCGCCGTCCGTTCGGGCGCCGGATCTCCCGCCGTCAGATACGCAATCAGCCCCTTGCGCCCCTCCCGCCGCAAGCATTCGAACATCCGCGCAATGCGGGTGGTGGGGGCCGGCGGCCGGAGGCCAGGGACCGGGGAACGGTCCGGCGTGAGTTCGGCGCTCATCGATCCAACTCCGGAAAATTCTCCCGGTAAATATCGATATCCTTATCCCCACGCCCGGAAAGGTTCACCACGAAAATCTGCCCCTTCGCCCCCGGTGCCCGCCGGATCGCCTCCGCCACCGCGTGCGCCGATTCCAGCGCCGGAATGATTCCTTCCGTCCGCGAGAGCATCCGCGCTGCTTCGAGCGCTTCGCGGTCCGACGCCGCCGTGTACTCCGCCCTCCGCTCGTCGTGCAGCCAAGCGTGCTCTGGTCCGATCATCGCGTAATCCAGGCCTGCCGACACCGAGTGCGTCAGCGCGATCTGCCCATCCTCGTTCTGCAGCACCACGCTGTACGCGCCTTGCAGCACCCCCGGCGCGCCACCGCGGTACCGCGCCGCGTGCTCACCCAGCCGCTCGCCGCGCCCGCCCGCTTCGATTCCTACCAGCCGCACCTTCTCATCCGGCAGGAACGCATGAAAAAGCCCGATCGCATTGCTGCCCCCGCCCACGCACGCCAGCAGCACGTCCGGCAGCTGTCCCTCGGCCTCCAGAATCTGCCGCCGCGCTTCTTCTCCGATCACCTTGTGAAAATCCCGCACCATCATCGGATACGGATGCGCGCCCAGCACCGACCCCAGCAGGTAATGCGTGTCGGCGACGTTCGTCACCCAATCGCGCATGGCTTCGCTGATGGCGTCCTTCAGCGTCCGGCTGCCGCTCGTCACGGCCCGAACTTCCGCCCCCAGCATGCGCATGCGGAAGACGTTCAGCCGCTGCCGCCGCATGTCTTCCTCACCCATGTACACCACGCACTCGAAGCCCATCAGCGCGGAAACGGTTGCTGTGGCCACCCCGTGCTGTCCCGCGCCGGTTTCGGCGATGATCCGCCGTTTGCCCATACGCCGCGCGACGAGAGCCTGTCCCAGGCAATTGTTGATCTTGTGCGCGCCCGTGTGCAGCAGGTCTTCGCGCTTCAGCCAGATGCGCGCCCC
>DATJMP010000160.1:0-5621 GCA_035508655.1 Bryobacteraceae bacterium | reverse complement strand
GCGGCGGCGCGGACCAACGCGGGGAAACTGCATGCGCTCGGCCGCATCGGCCGGCCGGAAGAGGTCGCGCAGGCTGCGGCGTATCTGGCTAGCCGGGAAGCCTCGTTTGTAACCGGATCGGCGCTGGTGGTGGATGGAGGTTTCGGTTCGGGTCTGCCGCCGTCCTGATACCAGCGCGCCACGGCGAGGTCGAAAATGGCACCAGGGCGCTACGATCGTCGCGCGCGATGGTAGCCGGTGAGGTGCTTCAATTCTTCGAGGGCGTTATAGATGATTGGACAAAGAGGGGCCCAGCGGGCGTGCGACGACAGGCGGCTGCCGAGCGTGTGAATACCGATCGCAACGTGCGGGAAGTCCCGACAGGCCGCCGGGCGCGCTTCATAGATCGTGCACAGATTCCGTTCGAGAAAAACGCATCCCTGGTTCGAATTCAGGAGGATTCGTGAACCCGGCGCTTCGGGATCGGGAACGGTATAAGTGTGGACGGCAGTTTCCACGGTCACGCCAAGACGCGCGGCAATGATTTCGATTTCGGGTTTGGAGACGGGTACGACCGAGTAGCGGCAGCAATTCGCGCAGGACGTGCAATCTATGTGTTGCTGGATGTCGCTGGCCACAATTTGGAATGTTGTCTCATCCGTGTGATGAGCGGAGAGATGACGCCGGAATGCGAGGTTCTCTTCCGCCTTTTCAGAACCGAGCCGAAAGACTTCAGCCAGGTCGGTGATCACGACTTTACGGATACTCCTTTGCAGACCCAAAAGCAACCGGCAGTCTTTTGGAATCTTGCCAATTGGCACAATCGGTTTTCAGAACCGCTTTGGGCCGTAAGGCCGGACGGACAAAGGCACCTCGTCCAGTGCCCGGCCGGCCCCGCCGCTATTTGTCGCTGTCCTTCGAGACAATCAGGCCGGAGGCGGCAAAAATGGCCGCGCTGGCCTGAAGCTTCGCAGCGATCGCAGAAGGCGCCCACACGGGCGCTAGAGAGGCGGCCAGCGCTAGCAGGCCGGCCACCGTGGTTTTCCAGTTGGATACGAGCGTGTTCATATGCCCATTGGGAGGATACATGGCAGTTCCGGCGCCGCCCTCAACCCTGCTTGCACATGTGATTGAAAATCAAGCGAATTTAAATTCCCTGTTGCGTTCACTGCCCGAGTGCAGTCCGAAAACTACGCATTGTTATGATGAGATCAATGGAAAACCGCCGGATGTGCCCGCATTGCCGGGCCTTCATCACTACCAGCGACCGGGTGTGTCCGTACTGCAAGGAAGCGGTGGCGCCGCGGCGGGTAGAACGGACTCCGGGGCCGATTCTGGGCGGCATGATCCCGCATGCCGGCTATAACACTGTCATCATTCTGCTCATCAACACCGGCCTGTACCTGGCCACGTCGCTCTATTCCATGAACGGCGGACGCGGCGGCTTCATAGACGCGGATATCCAGACTCTATTCGCCTTCGGAGGGAAGTTAGGGCCGGCCATTTCCGCCGGCCAGTGGTGGCGCCTGGTCACGGCCGGTTTTCTGCATGGCGGCCTGCTCCACATCCTCATGAATTCCTGGGTGTTGTTCGATCTGGGCGCGCAGGTGGAAGAGGTGTACGGCGGCGCGCGCATGCTGGTGATTTATTTTGTCTCGAGCGTAGCCGGATTTTGCGTGAGCTGGCTCTGGCGACCGGATGTGGTCTCGGTGGGTGCCTCGGCGGCGCTGTTTGGATTGGTGGGCGCCATGATCGCAATCGGCACCCGCTATAAGACCTCACTGGCGGGAGCCGTCCGCGGCGTCTACATGCGCTACCTGATCTATTTGCTGCTCTTCAGCCTCCTGCCAGGAATCGACATGGCCGCCCATATCGGCGGTCTGGCGGGCGGATTCGGAGTGGCCTACCTGGCCGGAACGCCGCACTACGAGGGCCTGGAGCGGGAGCGCATCTGGCGCATCGCCGCGGCCGTCGCCATTCTCATTACGATTTATAGTTTCCTAAGGTGGTACTTGTGGTTCGCCGCCGCCTCGCAATAAGATCAAAGATATGAGACTGCGTGCACTGGCGCTGGCCCTGGCGTTGGCTTGCGGCTGCGGCGTGATGGCCGACGCGAAATCGAAGTCGAAGCCCGGCCCTCACAAAATCAAGATCAAGAAGTCCAAAGTGCGCAGGACGAAGCCGCCGAAGGGGAAGCGCGCGAAAATCAAGCGCCCGAGGCACGCCTAAGCCGGCGCCGCCCGCCGCACGTTTTGTCCCCCCATTCCCGTTCGTTATTCGCTTTACCCACCATCGCCAGGCCGTGCCGCGCATGTTAACTTCCGCCAGCTACCCAAGCTTTGACGCGACGCGAAGCAAATTGGCAAAACGAACCCAATTTCGGCCCGAACGATCTGAAAACAAAGCATCTGCCTCGGGCCATACGAACCCGTTTTCCGGCCGTTCGCCTGCTTTGTTTCATCGGCAGCGGGCGGCAATCTGTTCGAAGAATTCTGCCTCGCGTTCGATCGCCATGGCGGCTTTGAGCCAGTAAAGCTCGAGCGGGGCGATCAACGGCTCCCAGTCGTCGGGCAGATTCATGACGTCCTTTTCCGTCGTTACCAGCGCGGTTGCGCCGCGTAGACCAGCCTGGTGCGCCACGCGCCGCAGTTCATCGGGCCGATAGTGGTGGTGGTCCGGGAATTCAAGCCAATCCACCGGCGCGACACCGAGGCGTTCTAAGGTACGGCGGAAGGAAATCGGATTGCCGAGGCCGCAGATCACCACGGCGCAGTCGAACGGTCTGGCGGAGACGGGCAATTCCCGCCCACTCTTTTGCTCGACCCAGACGCGCGGCTCCACGCAGGCGTGGAAGACCGGAGCTTTCGCGTTGTAACGGCGTACCACCGATTCGATGGCCCTGGGCAGATCGGAAAACTGGCTGCGTGTGATGAGAACGAGGTGGGCGCGGGCAAGGCCATCGAGCGGCTCGCGCAAACGGCCGAGCGGAAACAAGTGTCCGCCGCCGAAAGGATTGAGCGCATCGATCAGGACAAGGTCCAGGCTGCGTGCCAGGCGGCGGTGCTGGAAACCGTCGTCCAGAATCAGCACGTCTACGCCGAACTGGCGTATGAGTTCCGTGCCGGTGGCGAACCGGTCGATGCCCACCCCCACGGGCGCCACACCAGCCCGCACGAAAATCTGCGGCTCATCGCCGGTGTGCTCGGCGCGAAGGCCGGGCGGCGCGGCGCCGCCTGGCGGCAGCAGCAACTGGCGTTCCGGCGACCCGCGCCCATAACCGCGTGTGAGGATTCCCGGCCGGTTTCCGGCAGCGCGCAGCAATTCCGCCACCCGCAGCACGCAGGGCGTTTTGCCGGTTCCGCCCATGGTGATGTTGCCGACGCTGATCACCGGTACCGGCAGTTCGCGCCGGCGCGCGAGTGCGCGCCTCTGGTCGCGGCGGCTGCCCCATTTCCAGATACGTGCCAGCGGCCACGCCAGCGCATACCACGGCTGCGCCATACGGTACCGCGGAACGCGCGCGTCGTACAATTCACGAACGGCAGCCACGGCGCGGGCGGTAGCGCCGCGGCTGGCTTCAGCGCACGTCTGCGCCCGCAAGCCGATGGCCTGTGCTTCCTGCGGCGCATCCAGAAGCCGCGCCACCGCACCCGCCAAGGCGGGGGCACCGGCAATCTGTACGCATGCGCCGGCGGCACGGAATTCATCGGCGATGGCCTGGAAATTTTCCATGTGCGGCCCGACGATTACCGGCCTGCCGAAAGCCGCCGGCTCCAGGATGTTGTGGCCGCCGCGATGCGCCAGCGTTCCGCCCATGAACACCGCGTCCGCCGCGCCAAACAGCCCGCTCAGCTCACCGATGGTATCGAGGAGCAGCACGCGCGGCAGCGCAGCGATGGGGCCGGAAAGACTCGTCCGCCTGACATATTCAATCCCCGCCCCCTCCAGACGTTTCGCGGCTCGGTCGAATCGCTCCGGTTTGCGCGGAACCAGGATGAGGCGCAGGTCCGGGTGGCTCTGCCTCAATTCCAGGTGCGCGGCGATGACCACGTCGTCTTCATCGGGGTCGCTGGCCTCCGCCGGAGGCATGGTACTGGCGGCGATCCATACCGGCCCGTCGCCGGCCGCCCATTCGAGGACCGGCGAACCTGCAGGGGCGGGATGGGGCTCGAAATCGAATTTGAAATTACCAGCATCCCGCATCCGCTCGCACGGCGCACCCAGCGTGCGGAAGCGTTCCGCCATAGAGGCGGATTGCGCGAGCACCAGGTCGGGGAGGGCCAGCACGGCACGCCAGAGAAACGGCAGGCGGCGGTAGCGCGGAAGGGCACGGTCGGAGATGCGGCCATTGACAATGGCCAGCGCGGCACCGGTGCGCCTGGTTTCGCGGAACAGGTTGGGCCAGAGTTCCGTCTCCGCCACCACCACCGCCGAGGGCCGCAGCGCACGCAGCACGCGCCGCACCGCCCAAACCGTGTCCACCGGAGCATAGAAGATGCCGGTGACCGTCCCGCCCAGCTTCTGCTGCGCAGTGGCATACCCTGCCACGGTTGCGGTGGAGAGAAACAGCGGGCTGTGCGGGAAAGCGGCGCGCAATTCCGCGGCGAAGCGTGCGCAGGACAGCACTTCTCCCACCGAGACTGCATGGAACCATATGGCGCCAGGGCCGGTCTGTCTAAACGTAGGGGCGAGAAAACCGAAGCGCTCTGCCAGCGATTGCCGGTAGGCGCCGTTCCGCAGGCCGCGGAATAGGAAATACAATAGCAGGAGGGGTAGCCCAAACGCCTGGAGGACGCGGTAGAGGAAGAAATAAATGCCTTTTATTTTCAAACGTTTGGCTCTTGTTATGAGTATAGCCGCGGCGTTTGCCGCCGACAAGCAGCCGCCGTTCCGGCCGGCCGCCGCCGATAGCTATTCGCACCAGACAAGCGAGCGGGTCACGATTGGCATAGATGTCTACTCGTCCGCGGAAAAGGTGAAGACGGCGTTCGGCAAGGTAAATCCGAACCTGTATGGCATTCTGCCGGTGCTGGTGGTAGTGCAGAACAACAGCGACAAGACCATCCGGCTGAACCGGCTGCAGGCGGAATATGTGGGTGCGGGCAATAATCGCGTGGAAGCGACCCCGGCACGCGATGTGCGCTATGTGAATCCCGAGATTTCGTCGCGGACCATCACCGCTCCCGGGCGCATACCGCTTCCCCACAAGAAGAACCCGCTGGACTCATGGGAGATCGAAGGCCGGGCCTTCGCGGCGGATAGTCTGCCGCCCGGCAATTCCGCTTCGGGATTTTTTTATTTCCAGGCCGAATCGCAGCCGCAAGCGACGATTTATCTCAGCGGCATCACGGAAGCGGGAACGGGCCGGGAACTGCTGTATTTCGAAGTGCCGGTGAAATAGGGGTTGGCTTTCGGCTCGGTCGCGAAAAGGTTGACGGGGTAAGTCAGTCTGGAGGACGGGCCACATGCATGCGGCCCCTACAAACATCTCGAACGCACGCGCCGCTAAAAAAGAAATGGTTCCAAGTGACCTGATTTCCAGCATCGCTCTCCGCCGGCATGCACGGCACCGAGCTCTGTCAGCATGATGGGCCGGGCGCTTCGCCTCTCCGCTCCCCGGCAGCCGCTTTCTCCAGCTACCA
>DATJMP010000159.1:0-15326 GCA_035508655.1 Bryobacteraceae bacterium | reverse complement strand
CGGCTTCGGGCGGAATTTCGGGGTAGCGGGCGCGGACGATGTCGAGCGAATTCGCGTCCATGTACTCCAGCATGCGGAGGGTGCGGGGCCAGGCTTCCACGGCGGCGAGGGCGAGGTCGTCGGCGGGGAAGAAGATGACACCGGCCAGCATAAACTTGGGCGCGGGCAGCAGGCGCACGCGCGCTTCGGTGACCACCCCGAGCGTGCCTTCCGAGCCGCAGATAAGATCGACCCAATCCATGCCGGGACGGAGCAGGTAGCCGGCCGTGTTCTTGGTGACCGCCGGCAATGGGATAGTGCCAGGGTCGAAATCGATGGGCTCGCCGCGAGTGAATTCGCGCACCGCACCATCGGCCAGCACCACGCGCAGGCTTTCGATCCAGCGGCGCGTCGAGCCGTAGAGGAAGCTGCGGGAGCCGCTGGCGTTGGTGGCGATGTTGCCGCCGATGGCCGCGCCGGTTTCGGTGGGATCGGGCGGGTAGAACTGGCCGCGCGCCTGGGCCGCGGCGTGCAAATCCCGGAGCAGCGCGCCCGCCCCGCAGATGGCATCGCCGTTGTGAACCTCCAGGCGATTGAACTTCTCCAGCGAGATCACCCAGCCGCCGAAGGGAACCCGCGCCCCCGTCACGCCGGTGCCGGCGCCGGCAATCGTCACCGGAGTGCCCGTGGTTGACGCCTCCCGCAGCACGGTGCTCAGCGCCGCCTCGTCAGCCGGAACGAACAGCCGGTCGGCGTGGCCGCGCAGGTTAGATGCGTCCTCCAGGTACGCCGGAGGGACGGGCGCCGAGCCGAGAGAGTCCGTTCCGGAGCCGTGCATCAGATCTCCAGGATCACGGGCATAATGAGCGGGCGGCGCTGCGTCTCCTTCACGATATGCCGTTTCAGATCGGCGCGCACCTTCTCTTTGATGACGCCCCAATCCGTTTTCTCTTCCTGATTCGAGTTTTCCACGGTTTTGGCGACCACCTGCCGGGCGACATCGATAAACCCTCCGTCTTCGGCCACGGCGAAGCCGCGGCTGACGATCTCCGGCAGGCTTTCCATTCTGCCGGTGGAGCGGCTGATGGCAATGATGGGCAGCACGATTCCCTCTTCGGAAAGATGGCGCCGGTCGCGGATCACCATCTCCTGCACCACTTCGTCCACCGACCCGGAATCGATGCAGACGCGTCCCACCTGCACCTTGCCGGCCTTGCGTGCGCCGTGGTGATCGATTTCCAGCACCTCGCCCGATTCCATGACAAACGCGTCTTCCAACCCCAGGAAGCGCAGGTGGTCGGCCAGGCGGGCGTGCTTCGAAAGCTGACGGAACTCGCCGTGAATCGGCATGAAATAGCGCGGCCGCACCAGGTTGAGGATCAGCTTCATTTCCTCCACGCTGCCGTGCCCGGAGACGTGCAGGGGCGGGTTCATGCTGCCGTAAAGGACGTCGGCGCCGCGCTTCGACATGTGGTCGATCATGCGGAAAATCGCCTTCTCGTTGCCGGGAATAATGCGGGAGCTGAGAACGACCGTATCGCCCTTTTCCACCGAGACGTGCTTGTGGTTGTCCACGGCGACGCGCGCCAGGGCGGACATCGGCTCGCCCTGCGTGCCGGAAATCAGAATGGCCACTTTCTCCGGCGGCACGTCCATCGTGTCCTGCGGCCGGAGCAGGATTCCGTCCGGGATTTCGAGCAGCCCCAGCGAATGGGCGATCTCCGTGACCGAGCTCATGCTGCGGCCGATCACCGCCACGCGCCGGTTGTATTCCTGCGCCAGGTCGAGGACGAGCTGAATGCGATGGATCGAGGAGCTGAAGCAGGAGACCACCACCCGCTTGTCGGAGCGGTTGAAGATCTCTTCCATGCGCGGGCGGACGGCGCGCTCGCTTTCGGTGTAGCCCGGACGGTCGGAATTGGTGGAATCAGAGAGCAGCAGCAGGACGCCGCGCTTCCCGTACTCGGCCAGCGTGTGGAGATCAAACAGCTCGTTATCGGTCGGTGTGGGATCGACCTTGAAATCGCCGGTGTGGATGATGACTCCGAGCGGCGTCGTAATGGCCAGAGCGACCGAGCTGACGATCGAGTGCGTGACGTGGATAAACTCGATTTTGAACGGACCGATCTCCACTATTTGCTTCGGTTTAACCTGGATAAAGCGAGGTTCTTCTTCAAGATCGTATTCCTCCAGGCGCCGGTCCACCAGAGCGAGGGTGAAATCGGTGCCGTAGACGGGGATGTCGATCTCGGAAAGGAGATAAGGAACCGCGCCGATGTGGTCCTCGTGGCCGTGAGTCAGCAGCAGAGCGCGAAGCTGATCCTGGTGTTCCTTCAGGAAGGTGAGGTCCGGCATGACCAGATCCACGCCGAGGAGTTCGGCGTCCGGAAACATCATGCCGCAGTCCACCAGGATCATGTCCTCGCCATACCGAATGGCGGTCATGTTCATGCCGAATTCCCCGAGGCCACCCAGTGGAATTACCTGTAACTTCTTATCGTTCATGTAGTCGTGCTTTCAATATTCAATTTCTGGTTGAAGTGAGATTTGGATCCGAACCCCTAAGGCCAGTATAACGAAGTGTTCGCCCTAAGCCAGATCCAGATTTTGCCCGCGCCAGGCGAGCGGGGCGGTCGCCAGCAGAATGGCGGCGACGGCAATGGCGCCACCTAAGGGATTCGCCATTGACATCAGAATAGCAGGCGCCGGCGAGAGCGCGATGGCGGCTAAGAGGCCCCGGAGAGTCTTCGGAGAGGCGGCATTGGCGAGCAGGGGCACGGCCAGAACCAAGTCGTAGATGTAGCAGTGTGGCGAGGCGGCCAGGCTAAGCGGGAAGGCCGCCGCGAGAGCATCAATCGGGCTGCCCGAGCGGGCGGCACGCCAGAGCCAGATGTAAATGGCGGCCGAAAACACAGCCAGGGGGACGCCGGAAGTGAAAGCGCGGATGGAGGGCATTCGCGCTCCTGCCTGATCCAGGAAAGGACTGCGGATGGCCGCCAGGTACTCCGGAATCCAGCCCGGGCCCTGGATGGCGAGGCAAAGGACGAAGTGGACGGCTAAGCCAATGAGCAATGCGTAAAAGCCCCGGCGCGAGCGAGCCAGAAAGACCAGCGCAACCGGCGGAAGAAACGTGGCTTTCAGGGCAAAGAGAGAGGCTACCAAGCCTGCCGGGAACTCTCTGCCTTTCGACCAAAGGCGTGCCACGACGCTCATCAACACCAGAACCAGACCGATGTCCTGTCCCAGCGCGAAGGCGAAGAACGTCGGCAGACCCCAGCACAGCGCCATGGCGATGCGGACGCGGCGGCCGGGCCAGAGCCAGACCGCGATAGCTAAAGCCAATGCCATCAGCAGCATCCAGAATAGGCGGGCGTGCGGGTAGCTCATCGCGCCCAAGGGCTGCAGCAGCCAGGCATACAGCGGAGTGCGCAGGAACATCAGACCTTGGGCGTTATAGGCTGATTGCGCGAAGAGATCCGGCGAGCCGAGCAGACGGGTTGAGCGGTAGAAAGGCAGGAAATCGTCCATGCCCGCCGGCTTATA
Organism: Bryobacteraceae bacterium; assembly: GCA_035508655.1. Lineage (GTDB taxonomy): Bacteria > Acidobacteriota > Terriglobia > Bryobacterales > Bryobacteraceae > DATGMB01. Next base: position 11,804 of record DATJMP010000159.1, on the reverse strand, counting down.
GGGCAGAGCAGCAGCCATTAACGCAAGGCCGGCGGCACAAAGCGCCATGATCCATATTCGGTGTGCCCGCGTTGGCAGGCGGACCGGATCTGCGAGAGGGGGTGACGAGCAGGCGGCGCCCATGAAGACCTGGGACCCATGCCACGACCGGCTGAAGGGGCGATGGCGGGGCGATTTTCAAGATCGCACGACCGTGCCGTGGGAATCTATCCCCGAGTTAGTAACATGCCAGATGATCTCAGGAGATATCAGATAATTCCGTAGCAGAAATGCCCTAGAAACAGAAATGCTCACCCCGAAGGGTGAGCACCTGTTGCCCTGTTCTACCAGGGTGATGTTATGGGAGAATCAGCTTCGACGGAATCGCAACCGCCAAAACTTTGTAGTTGGATCTTATTGCCCCCCGGCCTTCAAGTCAAGACAAAAATCCCGCGGGGCGCTCGCGGGTCGTAACTAACTCGTATCGGGAAACTTGCAGGCCGGCCCGTTTTTCCGCAGCGAAAGCGAAAATCGCGGAAGGGCCAGGTTTTAGCTTGTGGATATCGTTTTAAGCCAAACAAAAGTCAGTCTTTATGTAGCCGGACCTTCAGCGGGTCAAATGCAGTGTAATCATGGGATCCGCCTCTTCGCCCTTTCGTCCGCGGCGCAGCCAAGTGCGGAAACCACCTACGAAGAGCCCGGAAAGAATCGAAAAAGCCGCCAATATCCCAATGAAAATAAAGATGTTGACGATTAGGACGCCGATATTATCCCGCTTGCCGGGAACATATTCGTCTCGGGTGATCGAAACCTGGTACCGGACCTGCGCCAACAGCCGTTCGGCGAAATCGGCATCCGGAGGCGAAACTACTACGGCAATCAGAGGACCGCTGCGCTTGGCCATCGCCTGCGGCAGCTTTTCGAAATCCGGCAATTTCTGGATGGCGATCTGGGGGCTGGGATAGTTGAAGATCGCCAGGGTCACTTTCCCCTTGGCATTCTGGAAAACCCCGATCTGCGCTTCCGAGCCGAAATGAAACGCCGCGACCGAAGGCGGGATGGCGGGGTCGAACCTGGCCAATGCGGCCGGTCCGGTAACGTAGCGCCCGCTGTTCGGCACCAGATCGGAGGAAGGCAGATAGCCGGGAAGCGATGGCAGGGTGGTGGCGTCGACATTTTTGAGCGAGCCCGCCAGGCCGTCCAGCTCCTCTTTGGACGGCTTGTATCCGTCGAATCGAAGGAGATAATTGCCCTCCACCGCGAGCAGCGTCTTTTGGGTTTCCACGGCCAGCGAAGCTGCATTCGACGCCGTGGCGTCCGGTGGCCGCTGCCAGTCAAAGGCGCCCAGCGAGCCCGTCGTGTCCTGCAACTGCCAGGCCGAAACGGTGAAGTGCTGTGTACCGTTCTGGTAGGTGGCGGATTCGGATGCCTGGAGACCGTATTCGTCCCACACGGGTTTGTCTGTAACGGTGAGCGGCGTGGTGGCCGTGCGATGGTACGTCCCGATGTCATCGGGCAGAATGGCGGCACAAACAAGGGTGGGCAAAAACAGGACGGCGAAAAGCTTCATCTTATCCATTAGACGTCAAAACCGGGAACACGGAGTCAGGAACGGCGAAATCGGGTAGAGGCCACGGGGCGATCGGCACGCGAAGACGCCTTCCCAACATTACCCGTTTCCTGATTTACGCCCCGTGGCACTTCTTATACTTCTTGCCGCTGCCGCAGGGGCAGGGATCGTTGCGGCCAACCTTGGCGCCGCTCACCGCCTGCTTCGGACCATCCGAGCCATCCCCGCCGAATTGCAGCGTGGCCAGCTCTTTCTCCTTTTTCCGCTGAATGTTACGGGTGAAATCTTCAACCGAACTTTTAGCTGCCAGACGCTGCTGCTCGTTGGGCTCCGGACGGGCGGACTCCTCGTCCTCTTCGTCCTCCTCCTCCGGAAACGGTCCCGGCGGCGGCGCACCCTGCTGCACCTGGAGGAAGAACAGATATCGCACCGTCTCGTCCTCGATGCGGTCCATCATGGCCGTGAAGAGGTCGTAGGATTCCTTCTTGTATTCGACCAGCGGGTCCTTCTGCCCGTGGGCCTGGAGGCCGATGCCCTGCTTCAACTCGTCCATCGACAGCAGGTGGTCTTTCCACTGGTTGTCGATCACCTGAAGCATGACGATGCGCTCTGTCTGGCGCATGATGTCGGCGCCCACCAGGTCTTCCTTTTCCTGGTACTTCTGCTGCAGGCGGGCGAAAATCAGGTCGGTCATTTCGATCCGCGTCGCCCCCTCCAGTTCCGCCTGATCGATGCGAGTGCCGAACTGGCTCAGGACGTCGTTGCGCAGCGTGGTCAGCTCCCACATGTCGGGATGCTTGTCCTGAGGGCAGCGCATGTCCAGGAACTGCTCGATGATTCCCTGCACCATCTCCAGAATGTGTTCCTTCTGGTCGATGCCCTCGAGCAACTGGCGCCGGCGCTCGTAAACCGCTTTGCGCTGGGCGTTGTTGACGTCGTCGTATTCCAGCAGGTGTTTGCGGGCGGCGAAGTTCTGCGCCTCGACTGCCTCCTGCGCCTTGGCGATGCGCTTGGTGATGAGGCGGGACTCGATCGGCACATCCTCCTCCATGCCCAGGCGGAGCATGAGGTTCTGCATGCGCTCGCCGCCGAAGATGCGGAGCAGGTCGTCCTGGAGAGAGAGAAAGAACTTGGACGCGCCCGGGTCGCCCTGGCGGCCGGCGCGGCCGCGTAGCTGGTTATCGATGCGCCTCGATTCGTGCCGCTCGGTGCCCACGATCACCAGCCCGCCCAGCCCGGTCACCACGTCGTGCTCGGAGTCGGTCTCTGACTTGAATTTGTCGTAGATTTCGTCCCAACGGTCGCGGCGTACCCGGTAGAACTGGTCGTGGTGCGAGAAGTAGTAGAAGTGCTCGTCGGCGATGAACTGCGCTTCTTCCGCGGACAGGCGTTCGGCCAGCTTCTGCTTCAGGCACTCGTCCTTGGTCATGAACTCGGCGTTGCCGCCGAGCAGAATGTCGGTACCGCGTCCGGCCATGTTGGTGGAAACGGTGACCGCGCCCTGTCGGCCCGCCTGCGCCACAATGGAGGCTTCACGCTCGTGATTCTTGGCGTTCAGGACCTCATGCCGCACGCCCATGCGCTTCAGGATGCCGGAGAGCCTTTCGGATTTCTCGACCGAGATCGTGCCCACCAGCACCGGCTGGCCGGTCTCGTTGAGCCGCTTGATCTCCTTGGCCGCGTTGCGAAACTTCTCTTCCTCGGTGCGGTAGACCACGTCGGAAAATTCCTTGCGGATGAGCACCCGGTTGGTGGGAATCACGCTGACATCCAGGTTGTAAATCTTCTGGAATTCGGCCGCTTCGGTTTCGGCCGTACCGGTCATTCCCGCCAGCTTCTTGTACATGCGGAAGTAGTTCTGGAAGGTGATGGTGGCGAGCGTCTGGTTCTCGCGCTGGATCTTAACCCCTTCCTTGGCTTCCACCGCCTGGTGCAGTCCGTCCGACCAGCGCCGCCCCGGCATCAGGCGCCCGGTGAATTCGTCGACGATCACTACCTCGGGCCCTTCATCGCCATCCCGCACCACGTAATCGCGGTCGCGGACATAGAGGGCGTGGGCGCGCAGCGCCTGCTCGACGTGGTGCGTCCAGCCGGCTTCGTAATTCGCCATGTCGTACAGGTTGCCGATGCCCAGCAGCTTTTCCACCTTGAGCACACCCTCCTCGGTGAGCGCCGCTGCCTTGTGCTTCTCGTCTATGGTGTAATCGCCGGTGGTAAGGCCCTTCTCGTCCGGATTACTGGTCTCGATTTCCTCGCCGCGCACCAGCTTGGGGATGATGCGGTTGACGCGGTAATACTTGTCGGTGGATTCCTCGCTCGGGCCGGAAATGATCAGCGGGGTGCGCGCCTCGTCGATCAGGATCGAATCGACTTCATCGACGATGGCGTATTGATGGCCGCGCTGCACGCAGTCCTCGAGCCGGAACTTCATGTTGTCGCGCAGGTAATCGAAGCCGAACTCGTTGTTGGTGCCGTAGGTGATGTCGGCCCCGTACGCCTCTTTCCGCTCGGCATCGTCCAGGTCGTGAACGATCACGCCCACTCGCAGGCCCAGCGACTTGTACAGCCGGCCCATCCATTCCGAATCGCGCTTGGCCAGGTAATCGTTCACCGTGACCACGTGCACGCCCTTGCCGTCCAGGGCGTTGAGGTAGCAGGGCAGGGTAGCAACCAGCGTTTTGCCTTCGCCGGTCTTCATTTCGGAAATCTTGCCCTTGTGCAGCACCATGCCGCCGATCAACTGCACGTCGAAATGGCGCATGTTGAGGAAGCGGCGGCCGGCCTCGCGCACGACGGCAAAGGCCTCGATCAGAATGTCGTCCAAAGTGGCGCCCTGCGCCAGTTTTTCCTTGAATTCGATAGTCTTGGCGGCGAGGTCGATATCGGAGAGCGCCTGCATGGCTGGTTCCAGGTCGCCGATGGCGGCGACTTCTGGCAGCATGCGTTTGACCTCGCGCTCGTTTTTGGTGCCGAAAATTTTTGCCAGTATGGCATCAAGAATCATTGAAAGTCTCGATCAGGCGGACCGGTCCGGTTACACCGATGGCAGGGTCCCGCAATTTTCATTTTACCTTGAAGGGCAAGAGTGGCGCTTCAATTGCGAAGACGAGGCGGATCGGACGGAATTAGTCCGGTAGATCTATGATGGCCAGGAGGGGGACAGGCGTTTGTATCTGCTCGATCCTACTATCCAGGACCTCCGGTTTGCCGTGCGGATGCTCCGCAAGAGCCCTGCTTTTACCATCACGGCCGTGCTCACGATCGCGCTCGGCATCGGCTCCAATACCGCCATTTTCAGCGTGGTCCGCTCGGTGCTGCTGCGGCCGCTCCCCTATGCGGACCCGGAACGGCTGGTTGCGCTGGCCGAGCCGGGTGCTTCCTCGCCCGGTGCGGACCGGATCTCGCTGGCCAGTGCGCGGGCCTACCGCGAGCGAAGCCGCACGCTGGAAAACGTCATCAGTTATAGCGACGGCGGCGGCGGGCGGCTGCTCGACGGCGATCGCGCGGAGGAATTGAGGGGCCAGAGCGTCAGCCCCGAATTTTTCCGCACGCTCGGCATTCACGCGGAACTGGGCCGTGTGTTCGAGCCGGAAGACGCCCTGCCCGGGCGGAACAACATCATCATTTTGAGCGATGAGGTCTGGCAGCGTCTCTTCGGCGGAGACCGCGGCATCCTGGGACGCACGCTCCAGATCAACGGCGAAGCTATCCGGGTGGTGGGCGTGTTGCGGCCCGATTTCCATCCATTCCACATGTCGAATCCGGGCGAGGTACCGCAGGTTTTCCGGCCGCTCGAACGGGAGGACCTGGAATCGGATGATTACCGGTCCGGCATGGCGACTATCGCACGGCTCAAACCAGGCGTAACGCTGGCGGCGGCGCGGTCCGACCTGAACCGGATCGCGCAGGAAGTGGCGCACGAGCATGGCGACCAGAATCCGGAGCACGGCACGGTGCGGGTGGAGCCGTTAGCTGCCAAAATGACCGGCGGAATCAGCGGCGCGCTGTGGGTGCTCGAATGCGCGGTCGGCCTGGTGCTGCTCATCGCGTGCGCGAACGTTGCGAACCTGCTGCTGACGCGTGGGAGCGGACGCAGCGAGGAGATCGGCATTCGGGCGGCGCTCGGCTCCGGACAGTGGAGGCTGGCGCGTCAATTCCTCACGGAAAGCATCGTGCTCTCGGTCCTGGGCGGAACGCTCGGCGTCGTATTGGCGCAATGGGCGGTGGGCGCTCTGGTGGCGGCGGCTCCCACGGAGATTCCGCGGGTGGATGAAGTGCGGATCGATTCCACGGTGCTGCTGGTGGCGTTTCTGGCCACTCTGGGAAGTGGTGTACTGTTCGGACTGGCGCCGGCATGGCGCGCCTGGCGGCTCGATTTGAGCGAGATGCTGCGCGGAAGCCGCGGCGGCGCCGGCCATGGGGCGCGGCGGATGCGAATGGCGCTGGTGGCGGCGGAGATCGCCTGCGCATTCCTCCTGGCTATCGGCGCCACCCTGCTCGGCCGCAGCCTGCATCAATTGCTGCACGTGGATGCCGGCTACGATCCGCACCACATCTTGACCATGACCACGTTTGCCCACGACTACACCACGAGAGAAACGCAACTGGCGTATTACCGGCAAATGGTGGAGCGCATGCGAACTCTGCCGGGAGTGGAGAGTGCCGCCATGGTCAGTACGGTTCCGCTGAGTTTCTCCCGTGCAGGCGGCCGTTTACGTGGAAGGCAAGTCCGTTCCCGGCGCGCCCGACGCTCCCGTGATTGATATGGCTTTCGCCTCGCCGGAGTACTTCGGGTTGATGCGAATCCCGGTGCTCGAAGGGCGGACATTCGCAGAGCACGACGGGCTGCACGATCCAGCCGTCGCCGTAATCAGCCGAGCGTGTGCCCGGCGGCTGTTTCCGAACCAGGAACCGGTCGGGCGTCACATTCAATATCAAGGATCGCGGCAAGGTTGGGCGACGGTGATCGGCGTGGTCGGGGACGTCTGGCAGCATGGCATGGATACCGGCCCCAGCCCGACTCTCTACATCCCGCAGACGCAACGCCCGGATTTCTACTACCGCCTGCTGGTGCGGACGGCGGGAGATCCGTGGCAGATTTACCCGGCAGTGCGGGCCGCGCTCCGCGATCTCGATCCGCGTGAGCCGGTTTTCCATGTTCAGCCGATGGATGCGTACGTGACCAAGTCGCTGGCGGACCGGGTTTTTACGTTCTCGCTGATCGGATCGCTGGGCTCTCTGGCGTTGGTGCTGGCGGCGGTCGGGATCTACGGCGTGGTCTCGTATACCGTCAGCCTCCGTACGCGGGAAGTGGGAATCCGGGTAGCGCTGGGCGCGCAGCGGGGCGACGTGATCGCGCTGGTACTGCGGGACCTGGCGGTGATGCTGGTGTGGGGATTGGCCGCAGGATTCGTCGCCGCGCTCTGCCTGACGCGACTGCTCTCGCACCTGCTCTATCACGTCGGGACGAACGATCTGGCCTCTACGTTGTGGGCGATGCTGCTGCTGCTCGGGGTGGCGCTCATGGCGGCGTACGTGCCGTGCCGGCGCGCGGCGGCGATTGCTCCGTCTATCGCTTTACGGCACGAGTAAGGCCGCTGCCCATTTCCGCCGCCGGAAGTGCCGGGCCGCGGGTCCGTTCTGCATGGGCGCTTGCGCGTCCCCCGCGGCTCCGTGCGCAAGGGAAAAGGCAAAAACCTTGCTACACCGTCCGGCGACGGAGCCTCATCGATGTGCCATTCCCCGGCCTGATGGCCTTTCCTACCGGCCGGTGATTCGCGGGCCACTACGGACCAAACACCCGCTCTGGCACTATCAATTTAAGCAATCGCCCTGCCACTAGGACGACTTCTTGAGCGTCCACTCGATGCTCATGCCACCGCCGAAATCGGAGGTCAGCTTGATAGTGTCGCCGGAGATCTTTCCATGGTAGGTGAGTTTTCGCTCCTCGCCCTGGAAGTTGACGGTGATGGCAAAGGAGATGTTCTCGCCTTCCACCTTGCCTTCGTTGATGGTGGATTTGCCCATCATCTCGCTGGTGGTTTCACCGGTGAGCTCGGTGCCGTGCTGTTGGAATGTGAAGGTACGTTCGATGGCGCCTTGCGGCCCTTCGGCGGTGGCCTTCCAGTTTCCGCTGACATCGGCCGCGAAGGCCGTGGCGGCGAGGAGCGCAAGCAGTGCAAGCAACGTTTTCATGGTGCATACGGTATGCGATTTCGCGGGGCGATTCAAGCCCTGCGGCGGACGGGCTCAGAGGAATGCATCCCGCGTCCACTCGACCTGCGGCGGCCGGGTGAGAACCACGCTCACGATATCGAAGCGCGTCTTGTCCCAATCGATGCCGGCGCGGCGCGCATATTCGCGCGCAGCGTATTGCAGGCTGGTACGCTTCTCCTGGTCGACCGCGGTCTCAGGCGCGCCGAATGCGTCGCTGGCGCGGGTCTTGACCTCGACGAAAACCAGGACCGGGCCGTGCCACGCGACCAGGTCGATTTCCCCCTGACCGGCTCGCCGCCGGTAATTGCGCGCCACGATGATGCAGCCTTGGCCGCGGAGGTAACGATGGGCGAGATCTTCTCCGATCCGGCCATGATCGTGGCGGAGCGAGCGGCGCCGGAGGGCGTCTGCCGCGCGGTACAGGAGGCCGAGCATCGAGTTCCCAGCTTTCAGCGATCAGCTCGGACACGGAAAGGTCGCAGATGATCGTTGAATCTGAACCGACAGGATAACAGCCCGCTAGGGCACGCTGCTCGCCTCCGTGAACGGTACTCGAACGGATAGCTGAGAGCGAAGGCCTTTCAGTATCATAAATCCAATGGGGTCTCGCATCTGGCGTATTGTCGGAGCGGCATTTGTCGGGATGCTCGGATTCGGCGCCGTCATTCCGATGCTACCCGTGTATCTGCATGACCGGATCGGCGCCTCGGCGTTTCTGACGGGGTTGCTGATCGGTATCGCGTCGGCTTTCGCGCTGCTGGGCCGTCTGCTGGCAGGCCGAACGGCGGATCGCAAAGGCCGCCGCGTCACGCTTCTGCTCGGCATGGCGTTCTGCGCGGCCGCCGGCATCCTTTATCTACCGTTTTTCGGACTCACCGGGATGTGGCCGGGTCGTGTACTGCACGGGCTGGGCGAAGGGTTTTTCGTCACGGCGGCGGTGGCATGGGTGGTGGACCTTGCGCCGGAGAACCGGCGCGCGCAGGCCCTCGGCTTTCTCTCTTCCGGAATCTGGGGCGGGCTGTCAGTGGGGCCGGCCATCGGCCAGGTGCTGGGAACGGTCTCGCGCGTAGCGGGATTTCTCACGGTTTCTTCTCTGATCGTCATCGGCATCCTGTGTTTCACCAAGGAGCATGCGCGGCCGCACGCGCACGAAAAGGCGCGCTGGCTGCCGCGTCCGGTGCTGCTGCCGGGGGTGCTGCTCGGGCTCGTCAACGTGACATACGCGGTCATGTCCACGTTTCTGATCCTGCTGCTGCAGCAACGCGGGCACGGCACCGCGTGGGCGTTTTCGGCGTTCGCGATGGCAGTGCTGTTCGGGAGGGCGGCGTTCGGGTCGTTGCCGGACCGCATAGGGCCGCGCCGCAGCCTCTTTCTGGGTTACGGCTTTCTGGCGATCGGGCTGATTGCGATTGCCGCCGGTGGCAAGGAAATTCTGGACGTGCCGGCCGCCGTGCTGGTGGGCGTCGGTTATTCCTTCCCCTGGCCGGCGCTGGCTACGGTGGTAGTGGAGCGCGTGCCGGTCTCGGAGCGGGCCTCGGCGCTAGGCGCGCTGAACGCGTTCTATGACCTGTTCATGGCCGGCAGTTCGGCGCTGGCAGGCGCAGTTGCGGGACGATTCGGATATGCCTCAGTGTTCTGGATGGCGCTGGGCTCGATGTGCGGCTCCTACGTGCTGGTGCTGGCGACGGGTTTGGGCAAGGCACACCGGGCAGCCGGCTCCGCACGGGCAGATCGCCCGGGACCAACGGACGGAGAGGCGGTCGAGACGGCTATTTGAGAACCTGGAACTCAAATTCCATCACCTTTCCCCGCACGACATAACACAGGTAGTATTCCCAGAAGCGCCGATAGCGCGGGAAACGATTGACGGCGAACTCAAAGCCGAGCCAGCGCCAGAACGCGAGCAGTTTCACCCGCACCGAAAGCTCCTTATAGCGCGCCTTGGAGTAGTAGCCGAAGCCGCCGTGGTTTTCGCCGAAATAGCGGAAGCTGAAGCTGTTCAGGTGGCTTTTGTGGGTGGGGTCGCAGAAGGAGCTGAAATCGGTATAGTGCGGAGTTTCGATGCGCACCGTGCCGCCGGGACGCACCAGCCGGTGGAATTCCTCCATGGCGCGGATCACGTCGTCGACGTGCTCGATGACGTGGATGGCGGTGAGCCGGTCGAAGGAGTTGTCGGCGAACGGGTAAGGGAAGTGGTCGAGGTCGGCAAGCACGTCGGCGCGGCTGGCGGGATTGCGGTCGATGCCGATGGAGCCGGGCTGCTTGTGAATCCCGCAGCCGACGTCGAGAATGCGGGCCGGGCGCGGTCCGGGCTGCGGAGAGTCGGGCCGGCTATAGCCGGCCCCTACGGGCTCTTGGGGCACTCCTTCAGGGTAATTCACGCGACCGGCTCAACGGAACGCGCGGTCCCCGGGCTGTTCCTCATTGCTTGAGGGCGAAATCGACGTCCACCTCCGTCTCGACCTCGACCGGCATACCATTCAACAGCGTCGGTGCATAAACCCACCGTTTGACAGCGTCCATGGCAGCGGGGACAAGGAAGGGATGTCCGCTAATCAAGCTCACGGTTGCGACTTTGCCATCCTTGCCGATCACCAGTTTCAGACGAACCGTGCCCTGGACCCGGCCCTTTTTTGCCAGATCGGGATAAGCCGGCCGCGGCTCCTGGAGGAGTTTGGCCGCTTGTTCCTGGCTCCCAACCCGGATCCGTTGATGCGCAGCGGATCCTCCGGGCGCGCTTACGGGGACGCTGCTCGCCGATTGCCCGAGACCCGTTTTGCCATCTGGCACAGTAGCGTCTCCCGGGGATCCGGCCAGCGGCGAAGCTGCCGCCTGCTCAGCGGCGCGTTGCTTCCTCGGGCTGAAGCTAAAGGTTTGTTGGGGCGACGGCGTCGAATAGGAATGCACCAGCGCATACGCCACCACACCAATCAGCGCGATTGCGAAAACCAAAGCTGCAATCGCTCGTTTGTCCAATCCTGCGAGCAGGTTGGTTTGGGCGGCCCGCGCTGATGCCGCGTTGAGCGGAGCGGCACTCTTCGAGAATGCCAAGGCTCTCGCTTGGGGCGGAGCCTTCTTTGCCGGCAGCGATTTGGGCACTTCCGCTTCCGGTGCGGCATTGAGAGCAGGCTTCCCGGGCGGTGGGGAGCCAGCTTCGGGGACTGCCGCCGGCGATGCCGCCTTGGTTTCGGCGGCCAGCGTACTCAGAAGACGGTTCAGGCCGGCATCATAACTGGAACGGAAATCGATATGTTGCAGGCGCCGCAATCGGAACGGAATACGGCACTCCTCAATGAGCAAGGGTATGAGAGTCTTGCGCTCGTCCAGCGCATAGGCCACCTCGTCCATGACGTTGTTGGAATCGACCGACGCAGGTGAAAGAAGGACGATCACTTCCTGGCACGCAATCACGGCCTGTTCCACTGCACGGTCCCATTGCAGGCCCGGGGGAATATCCAACTGATCAAGCCAGACGTTCGCCTTCGCCCGCTTGAGGTCGGCCGCAAGGCGCAGGGCAAAGGCCGAGTTGGCACGGGCGTAGCTGAGGAATGCGGGCGCTCTTGTCGCTGCCATGGCATCCGTCCCCGATCAAGGTTGGAAAATCCCCCAAGTATACTGCGGAAATTTTGGCCTGCGCAAAAATTTCTTTACGGATTCGAACGAATCAAGGATGGGTGCTGCCGGTCCGGAGGTCTGGTATGATCTTCGCCATGGCCGCCAGCGACCCGGTTCGCATTGGATACACTCCGGGGCAGGATGTGACTCTGGACCACTTACAAGACCAGATCGAGTGGTACGACCGGAAAAGCGGAAGGAACCAGCAGTCTTTCAAGTTTTTGAAGATCTGCACCATCCTGGCCGCCGCGCTGGTACCGGTTCTGGTGAAAACGAACGTGACTTCGTGGATTACGGCCGGGCTGGGCGTCTTTATCGTGATTGTAGAGGGCCTGCAGCAGCTCAACCAGTATCATTCGAACTGGATTTCGTACCGCTCCACCTGCGAGGCCCTGAAGCACGAGAAGTTTCTTTATCTCGGCAA
>DATJMP010000158.1:0-16384 GCA_035508655.1 Bryobacteraceae bacterium | reverse complement strand
GAGCGGGCGTCGACGTCCAGCCATTCGAGTACGCGCTCGTCCACTTCCACGATCTGCTGCATGCGGTCGATCACGGCGCCCGCCGCGCCGAAGCCGAGATACGCGCACAGATTTTCGCAGGCGGGCTTCACCATACCGGTGAAGCGGGCGCTGCCGAGGTCGATGGGCAGACGGTCCGGCCGGCGATGCTCGAGCGCGGCCACGACGCGTTCGCGATGAGTCACGGAGTTTAGCCTCCGAAATTATTGTAAGACGAAGTGTACCCGGGACAGAAGGGCGGGCCGCATGGTATGCGGCCCCTACAAGAGCAAGGGCCGGTGCGCTGGCACGCCCGTAGGGGCCGGGCCATGGCCGGCCCGCGCTGCTCAGGAATTCAGAAACAGAATCATGGCCGGCGTGCCGAGGGGCGTGTACTGGCCGGTGAAAGAGAGCGCCCCCGTGCGCGGGTCGATGCGGAAACTGGTAACGGCATCGCCGCGCTGGTTGCAGCAGAAGAGAAACGTGCCCGCGGGGTCGATGGTGAAGCTGCGCGGGTAATCGCCTCGGGTCGGCTCCTCCCCGGCAAGCGTAAGATCGCCCGAGCGGGAGATCGCAAACCAGGCGATGGAGTCGTGCAGCCGGTTGGCGGCATACAGGTATCGCGCGCCGGGAGCGATGGCGATTTCCGACGTGTAATTCGTGCCGCCGAATCCTTTGGGAAGCGTCGATACAGTGCCGCGGGACGCCAGCGTCCCGCGCGCCGGCTCGTAATCGTAGGTGACGATGGTGGAGGACTCTTCCTGCAGCGAATAGAACACGCGGCCGTTGGGATGGAAGACGAAATGCCGAGGGCCGTCGCCGGCCGGCACGGAAACGGAATCCGGTGAGTTCGGCAGGAGCCGGCCTTTTTCGGCATCGAATTTCCAGATGAAAATGCGGTCCAGGCCCAGGTCGGCGTGAAACACGAAGTTGCCGGCGGCATCTGGCAGGATCATGTGGGCGTGCGGCCGGTCATGGCCGCTGAGGGCGAAACTTCCGGGCGGTCCGCTGGTGGGGCGTCGGCCGGCGATGGCGCCCTGATCCTCATGAACATCGGTGGCGGCGCCGAGCTCGCCCTGCGCGCCGATGGGCAGCACGGCGATGGTGCCGCCGGCATAGTTCGCCACCAGCACGAATTTTCCAGAGGGATGCACGCTGACGTAAGCCGGGCCGGCGCCGTGCGAGCTGACAGTGTTGATCGGGCTGAGCTGCCCGGTGGCGCCGTCTACCGCATATGCGCTCACCGAGCCGGAACGGCCCTCGAACGAAGGCGTCTCGTTGCCGGAATAAAGATAAGTGCGGGAGGGATGGAAGGCCAGCCAGGACGGATTGAAGGGATTCGGAAACAGCGCCCGCTCGGTGAGCGCCGCTGTGGCGCGATCGATCTCGAACAGGTAGATGCCCTGGCCGTGGCCCGGGCTGCCTTCCGGCCCCAGCGGGTTGCTGTAGGTGCCGATGTAAGCGAGCAGAGGCTTGGTGTTCGACTGCGAGACGGCAATGCGCGGCGCGGCGAGCAGGCCGGCCGCGGCCAGAAAATGGCGGCGCGAAACGGTTCGCATGAGAGAGGGGATTATAGCATTCGTAGGACAGCGCTTCTGCGCTGTCACTGTCCTACTGGCGCGGTGGCGGCGCGGGCTGGCGCAGCGGAGGCGGCGGGGGCGCGGGCGCGGCCGGAAGTTTCCCGCCGAGCTTGAATGCCCACAGGCTGTCACCCCGCTCGGAGAGATTGAACGTATTGCCGCCGGCCAGGATGGCGATGTACTGCTCGCCGCCCATCTCGTAAGTGACGGCGGGCGCGTCGGCGCCGGCGCCGGTCTGGAACGACCACAACTGGTCGCCGTTGCGGATATCGTACGCCACAAACCGGCCGTCGGGCTCGCCGTGGAACAACAGACCGGACGCCGTGCTGAGCAGGCCGCTGCCCACGCCGATCGGATATTTCGTGCGCTTCTGCCACGCGATTTTGCCGGTAGCCGGATCGATGGCAGTGAGGGTGCCGGCGCGCGGCTCATCACCGGGCCGCATGAAGCCGATTCCGCTGCCCACGGTCCGCAGCCTGCCGGTGGCGGTGTCCCATTCCTGCCGCTTCAGGCTGTATGCCGAATTGATGATGGTGCCAGAGATGTAGAGGAAGCCGGTCTGCGGGCTGAACGTCATGGGCGCCCAGGAAAGGCCGCCGAGAGTGCCGGGCGCCATCACCACGGGATCCTCCCAGAAGGCTCCGAAGATGCAACTGCTCTTCGCTCCCGCCGCCACGCTGCCGGGTTCGGGGCAGGTAGGGACGAAAGAATCGCCGGACGGGAAGGGCTGTGTGGCCGCGGTCTTGTTGCGCGGCTCCTGCGGCACGGGACGTTCCTCCATGCCCAGCAGCGGCTTGCCGGTCGCGCGGTCGAGGATGTAAACGAGGCCGGTCTTGCCGGCGTGCAGGAGAATCCTGCGCGTCTGGCCGCGGTAGGAAATGTCGGCCAGCACCGGCGAGGCGGAATTGTCGTAATCCCACAGGTCGTGGTGGACCTCCTGGAAGTGCCATTTGTAGGCGCCGGTCTTGAGGTCGAGCGCCACGATGGAAACGGTGAAGAGATTGTCTCCGCCGCGGCGGGTGCCGTCTTCATCGGGAGCGGCGTTGCCGATGGAGATGTACACCATGCCCAATTCGGGATCGATGGCGGGATGGGTCCAGACGGGTCCGCCGCCGTGCTGCCAGGAGTCGCCTTCCCAAGTTTCGTGGCCGCGCTCGCCCGGACCGGGAATGGTCCAGAATCCCCATGCCTGCCGGCCGGTTTTGGCTTCATACGCGGCGAAGAATCCGCGCACGCCGGCTTCGCCGCCGGAGACGCCCATATAAACCAGGCCATCCCAGTAGAACGCCGGCGCGACGGTGGAACCGCGCTCCCCCACGGTAGCCGTCCAGAGCAGAGCGCCGGTTTTCTGATCGAGCGCAATCAGACTGTTACGCCCACCCGAAGAGAAGACCTTGCCGTCGCCCACCACCACACCCCGATTGGTGCCGCCGCGAACCGGAGAATGGTAGCGCCAGACGACATCCCCGGTAGCAGCATTCAGCGCCATCACGTCGCCGCCGGCGGGAAGGTACATCACGCCATCCACCACCACCGGAGCTGCTTCCATCGGCCCGATGGGCACGCCATCGGTTACGTGGACCTTCCAAGCGCCGCCGAGGCGGCTCACGTTGGCGGGGGTCACCTGCGTCAGAACCGAATAGCGCTGGTTGCCGAGATTGCCGCCGGGAAGCGGAAAATCGTGGCCTGCCGGAGCACGCCAACTGTCCGGTGACGCGGCCCCGAGCACGAGCAGGCTGGAAACAGCCGCGCCCAGCGCGGCAGTTCGAATACGATGCATGGCTTCCCCTCCCTCCCCTGCGGCCTGGGCTCAATCCGAGGCCGCCGGCGTGGCCTTACGCCGGCGTTGCGCCGGTATGAGCTGCTCCACCGCCTCGAGGACCTGTTGGGCCGTATACGGCTTTCGCAGGAAGGCTGCGCCGGAATGCACGGAGACCCGGCGCGCTTCCGGTTCAGTATAACCGCTGGTAAGCAGGATTTTCATTTGCGGGCGCCGCGCCGCCAGCGCGGGCAGCAGCTCGCCCGTGCCCATCAGCGGAATCATCAAGTCCACGATGGCCAGGTCGATCTCTCCGGTTTCGCGCTCGCAGACGGCCAGCGCCTCCCGCCCTTCGGAAGCCAGGAGGACACGGTAGCCTTGCCGGCTCAGCAGGAAATCGATCAGATCCCGGATAGAGGGTTCTTCGTCGGCCACCAGGACCGCAGGGGCATCTGCCGGCACCTGTTGCGGCCGGGAGTGTTCGGGTCGGCTATTGGCGGGCAGATAAACGCGGAAGCGGCTGCCCCGGCCGGGCTCCGTCGCTACACTAATGCCACCCTTGAGCGAACGAAGTATGCCGGCCACGGCGGCCAGACCCAACCCCCGGCCTGTGAACCGCGTGGTGAAGAAAGGGTCGAAAATGCGCGACCGCCTCGCTTCGTCCATGCCCTCGCCGGTATCGCTCACTTCGATGGTGACATACCGGCCGGAAGGCAGTTCTTCGCCAAGGGCGTCGACAAAAGGCTTTTCAACCTCCGCCGTGGAGGTGACGATGCTGATGCTGCCGGGCCGGCCTTCGCCGATGGCTTCACCGGCGTTGATGACCAGGTTCATCAGCATCTGCTGGAGCTGGCTCGGGTCCATGCGCACCAGCGGCAGTCGTGTTTCGGCCGTGATCGAGAGCTGGACGGTCCGGGGGATGGAGACTTGCACCAGGCCGCCGATTTCGTGCACGGCTTCGGCGACGTTGAGGTCACGTACGATGAACTGCCCTTTACCGGAATAAGCCAGCAGTTGGCGGGTCAGGGCGGCTGCGCGTTCGGCGCTGGCCATGACGTCGCGAAGACGCTCGGCGGAACGCGCATCCACTTCGGCCAGCACCATGCTGGCGTTGCCGAGAATACCGGTCATCAGGTTATTGAAGTCGTGGGCGATGCCGCCCGCCAGCAGGCCGATGCTCTCCAGCTTCTGCGTCTGCCGCAGCCGCTCCTGAGTACGCTTGCCCTCGGTGATATCCAGAAAGGCGCCCACCGCACCGCTTGGGAGGCCGTCCTCGCCGAAGACGGGCACCGCGCCGCCCATCACGGTACGACGGGCCCCGTCATCGAAGAGGAACTCGAATTCCTGGTTGCGAACAGCCTGGCCGGTGGCGGCGGCTCGCTGCACCGGCAGCTCCGGCGGGGAGAGTTCGCGCCCGTCCTGAAAAACCCGAAATCCGGCAGGCGCCTCGCCGGGCGGCGCGGATTTGGAGAGATTGGCGCCCTCTGGAACACGCATCAGCTCGTAGGCCATGTGGTTGCCGCCGATGTGCAGGCACTCCCGATCGAATGCGGCCACGACGGCGGCGGGCGTAGCTTCAAGGACAACGTGCAGTTCAGCAGCGCGAACCCGTTCGCGCGCCTCGCTGGCGCGGAGCGTCTCCTCGGCGAGTTTACGGTCCGTGATATCGCGGACGATGGCGAAAGCCTCCCCGGAATCGGTGACGATGGTGGAATTCACTTCGCCGGGGAACTTGCTGCCGTCCTTGCGCACCAGCATCAGTTCCCCATACGTTCGCCCGGTCCTCCGCCGCTCCTCCGTCATCTCCGGCTGGCGCGGGTCATGCGGATCGACGATGCCACTGCGCCCGACCTGCCGGAACTCCTCCTCGGTCATGCCGAACATGGCGCAGGCGGCGGGGTTGGCCGCCAGAATTCTGCCGTCGGCGACGGTGATGAACACGGCGTCCACGCTGTTTTCGAACAGCGAGCGGAACCGTTGCTCGCTCTGGCGCAGGGCCGTTTCGGCCCGGGCGCGCTCCAGGCGCGGGAACACCCGGTTGGTGACGTCCCGGATCAGTTCGATCTCGTCCTCGCGCCAGGTGTGGGGCGCCGAACGGTTCACCGTAAAAACGGATCTCCACTTTCCTCCGCGGTGGAACGGCACCGTCACGAACGAGTAGATCCCGCAGGCGCCGTATCCCATCCCGGCCGTGCGGGGATCGGTTTCGGTATTGCCAATCACCACCGGCCGGCCTGCGCGCGCCTCCTCCCGGGACGGCTCGGTAATGTATCCCGAAAGGCGATGAACCCCGAGCACACCCGGCATCTCCGTCGAGCGCCCGGAATACAGGACCTTGGCTTCATCCTGCTCCTCGTCGATTTCGACAAACAAGCAATCCGAAGCCTTCAGGTAAGCCACGATCTTCTCGCGGACCGCCCGCATGATTTCCTCCGGGAGGGAGTTGCGGCTGAAATCTCCGGACATGTCGGAAAGAAAGGTGAGGTCCTCTTCCCGTCGCTTGCGGGCGGTAATGTCCCGGCCGAGAATGGCAATTAGACGCCCGGCCGGTGCACCGATGCCAAATGCGCAACCCTCGAGGAACCGGTCCAGCGCGGCGGCGTACCCCTCAAACCGCACGGATGTGCCGGCCAGTGCCGCCTGCTCCAGAACCAGGAACCAGCGCGGATCGGGATCGGCTAGTAAGTCGCGGACGGTTTTGCCGGCGACAGCCGCGAGACCGGTGTGGCGCGCAAAAGCCGGATTGACCTCGACGAAACGAAAATCGAAGGCCTTGCCGCCCTCGTCGAACAGCACCTCGATGATGCAGAAGCCATCCTCGGCGGAATGGAGCAGAGCGCGGCATCGTTCTTCCGATGCTTCTTTCGCGGTGACAGCCCGGGTATACACACGATGCGACTGAGCGGCCGCCGCGGCCAAGGCATCGGCCTGGCCTCCGCGCAAGGCATGGAGCGTCTGCTCGGCTTCGGCCAGGAGGGTTTCCAGCTCCTGGTTGCGGTGCCGCAATTGCGCAAGAATTTCAGGCTCCATGACCGCCCTTCCTTAGCCGGCGCGCCAGGCGCGGCTCGACGCCCGGCCGCATGCTCCCATCATGCCCGCGGACGCCGGCAGGAAGTTGGTGCGGGGCCGGCAGGCCGGACGGCTTCGCCTCAGTTTTGTGCCAACACATGGCGCTGCTCTGGGAAATCGTAACGCATTTCATGAGCGCGCCCTCTTACTGTTACAAAATTTACATTTGCGATGGACCGCTTTTACTGCGCCACCCGGCCGCTCAGACCCTCTTCCAGCGTGATGTGGTTGCGCTCCAGGCTATTTCCCATGACCTGGTCGAGCGCCACCCTCGCCCGCATCCAGGCTGCCGCCGCGCTCAGTTCCGTAAGCTGCGCCGCGGTCAGCGCGCGCTGGTCGGCCATGATGTACTGAAACGTCTGGGGGCCGTAGGACCGGTTGCGCTCGGCGGCCAGCAACTGTTCCTGCAGCACGCGCGTATTCCGGGCGATTTCCCATCGGGCCCGCGCCTGGCGGAGAGCGCTTGTCTGGCTGGAAATATCGACCACGATCTGGTTTTCATCGTGCCGTCCGCGCACCTGCGATTGCCGGTATTGCAACTGGTCGATGCCGTAATCGCCCTGCGCCTGGCGATTGTGGAGCGGAGCGCTGAACAGGAGCGTGGCCACGTTGTTCGGGAAATCGCGGCGCAGGACCTGCTGCAGACCGTTGCCAAGCCCTCCCACGAAATAAGGATCCGCCGCGCCGCCGCTCGCTTGGGGCGCGCCGGCCACACCGCGGTTGTAGGTCTGCAACGTCATGGTGAGGGTGGGCAACAACGGGTTGGTGGTGCCGGCGAGGCCCATGGCCTGGGTCTGATCCTGAATGCGGGAGACGGCTACGTCCGGGCGCTTGGCCATGGCTTGCGCCACCATCTGGCGCAGCGGCAGCAGATCTTCGGCGTCGGCTACCTCGATGCGGTCCAGCGGCACGATCTGCGCCTGCTCCAGCGCCGGATCTTCGGTGTGGCTGATCGCATCCTTCAGTGCGATGGCGCGCTCGCGCAAGGTCGCCTCGGCGATGGCGACATCCTGCCGGTTCCGGGCGAACTCGGCTTCGGCTCGCGGCATTTCCACACCGGCCAGAGCGCCGATTGAGATTTCATATCGTGTGTCCTGGCGGAATTTATCCGCCAGCTCCAGCGCGTGCTGGCGCAGCCTGAGCTCGTCGTTGGCGTTGACGTAATCCCAGTAGAGGTTGAGAACGCTGGTCACCAGGTCGAGCATCTGCGCGCGGAACGAGTCGCGCGACGCGGTCACGTTCAGGTCGGCAATACGGATGAAGCGGTTGTTCAGGGACCAGCCGAAGCCCTGCAGCAGCGGCTGCTTATATGTCAGCGCCATGCGCGGAGCGGAGACCGGATTCAGGATATCGCTGGGCGCGTTCTCGAACAGGTGCTGCTCGTAGTCCTGGTAGGCAACCGTGCCGCCGGTGAGCAAGCCCTCCTGCAGGGTGGTGTTGTAGGCGCGCACCGATTGGA
Organism: Bryobacteraceae bacterium; assembly: GCA_035508655.1. Classification (GTDB taxonomy): domain Bacteria; phylum Acidobacteriota; class Terriglobia; order Bryobacterales; family Bryobacteraceae; genus DATGMB01. The sequence continues at coordinate 8,499 of DATJMP010000158.1, read as the reverse complement.
TGAGCGACGGCGTACCGCTCACCACCGTGTTCGCCTGCGGCTGCGTGAGGTGCGAGAAATTGACGGCGCTTTGCAGCACGGGGTCCAGATTGGGCGTAACTTGCCCCACCTGCTGAACCACTGTGTTCCCGCTGCCGCCACCACCGCCGCCGCCGTTGCCGTTTTGCAGACCCGCAGCGGCGACACTTCCGTTGACGCCGACGCCATTGTTCACCGAGGAGATCTGGCTGCTGCCGCTGGGAACGCCGCGCAGTGGCCCCCCACCGTGGGAGCGGTCCAGCGCCTCTTGCGCCAGCAACGGCCCGTAGCGATCGATTTCCAGGCCCAGGTTGTTCTCGATGGCCAGCGCGATGGCGTCGTGCGCGGTGAGATAGAGATTGCCGGCGCGGATGAGCGAATAGAGGCGGCTGGAATTGGCGATCCGGATGGGCGCAACGGCGGGCGCCGCATACCAGCGTAGGGGCATCATCACCTGCGGCTTGGACGCGCCGGGAAACTCCTGCCCGCAGAGCTGCGAGCCGAAAGTCATCAGCGCCGCGGCGAGTGCGATGGTGCCGCGCATGCGCCCTGGCGCCAGGCCGAAACCGATGGTTTTCATCGCACACCCTCCGGGATGGAAGAAATCCGTTTCACGTCGCCGGAGACGGCCTCCTCGACGGTGATGTGGTTCACGTCCAGGGTGCGGCCCATCGCCTGGTCGAAGAAGACCCGGGCGTGCGTGTAATTGGCCATGGCCTGCACCTCGGCGTCCTGGTCGGCAGCGAGGTCTTTCTGCGCCTGCATCACCAGCGCCACTGTGCCGACACCCGCCTGGAACCGCTTCTGTTCAGCCGCCAGCGTCTCTTCGCCGAGGCGGCGCGTATCGACGGCGGTCTGGTAACGGGCGCGCGCCTGCTCCAACCCGATGACGGCGGTCTTCACATCCACCCTCACCTGGTTGACGGCGCGCTGCTGTTCGAGCTCGGCCTGGCGGAGTTGCAACTGGTCGGTGACGTAATCAGCCTGTTGGACGCGATTGCGGAAGGGAATGTTCAGGGAAAAGCCGGCTGAATAATTGGGAAAGTTGCGGCGGAAGAGCTGGGAGAGGACATTGCCATTGCCGCCCACGAAGTAGTCATTCGGCGCGCCGCAGCAGTTGTTGTAGAGCGGGTTGGCCGGCCCGGCCAGCGCGTTGTTGGTGAATTCGCTGAATGCCTGCAGGCTGGGCATGAGCGCGTTGCGGTCGCCGCGGATCATGATCTGGCGGCTTTCCAGGTCGACTTTGCCGCGCGCGATTTCGAGGCGGTTCGACAGCGCTTCCTGAATCAGGTCCTGCACCGGGCGGATCGGTTCCTGCGCCGGAACTTCGATATGATCGAGCGGCACGATGTGCACTTCATCCAGCCACGAGCTTTCGATGCCGTTGCGGCTGAGCGCATTCTTGAGCACGATTTCCTGCTGCGCCAGGTTGGTCTGGGCGATCAGCAGATCTTCCTTGGCTTCGGAAACGCCGGCAGCGGCACGGGTGACTTCGATGCCGGCCAGCGCACCGATCTCTCTTTCCTTGACGTTGCCGTCATAGAGTTTCTGCGCGGTCTCGACGGCGCCCTGCTTGATGTGCACGGCGTCGTTGAAGCTAACCAGGTCCCAGTACAGGTTCAGCACAGCGGCGACGGTAGTGGACACCTGCAACTCCACCTGCAGGCGGCTGACTTTCATGTTATTGCGGGCCACGCGGATGTCCCGGGTGTTCACTGCCGGGCTGAAGCCCTGCAGCAGGTTCTGGGTGACGTAGACGTCGAAATATCCGGTCAACGTGGGATTGAAAAGATTGGTCGAGGTGTTTTCAAAACTGCGCGAATTGTAGAACGTGAACTGGGCGCCGGTGCCCGTGGCCCATTGCTGGCCGTATTGGACGGCGAAGGAGCGGAAACTGTTGGTAAGGGCCGTGGTCTGGTTGAGCAGCAGGTTGGTTTCCGGCGTGGTGAAGTGGCCAACCTGCACCTGGGCCGCGAGGTATGGGTCGAGATTCGGGGGCGAAGGACCGACCTGCGTGACGATGCCGCCGCCGGTGCCGAACGCCGCGCCGTTGGCCAGGCCGTTGGCGTTGGTGCTGATGCCGGCCGTGCTCACGCTGACCGGACCGGGCAGAATCGGCGTCTCCACGCTGCGCAGAATGTTGCCGCCCTCGGCGCGGCGCAATACCTCGCGCGCCAGCAGCGGGCTGTAGCGCTGCACCGCGATATCGAGATTATTTTCCAGGACGAGCGCGATGACATCCTGCACCGAGAGGTAGAGATTGCCGCCGCGAACCAGCGATTCCAGCCGCGGCGAATTCTCCAGCCGCGGCGGAGCGACAACGCGCCTTTCCAGGTGAAACGGCGCCAGCAGGTGGCCGACCACCGGGAGCGGTGCAGGCGTGCGGATGGAAACTTCGGAAGATTGCGCGAACATCGGTGGCACCAGCAAAGCCGCTGCCACAAGACCTGAGACTCTCATTTGGACGCGATGAAGTGCAATTGCGCTTCCAGGGCGAACTTAAGCCGGTTCAGCGGGATGCGGTTGCCCGAGTGTCCGTTTTCGAGACCCGCTGTCCGGTTTCGGCCTCGGAGGCATTTCAGTCCATCCGCAGCGACCGGACCGGGTCGATCCGGGCGGCTCTCCCGGCCGGCACGGCGGTCGCCGCCAAGGCAACACCTAGGACCAGCACGGTCACAGCCGCGTACGTCAGCGGGTCGGTGGCCGTGATGCCGTACAGGAGGCTCCCCAGGAAACGCGTCAGGGCCAATGCTGCCAGAAGTCCTGCCCCGGCGCCGCACATCGCTACGCGCGCGCCTTGGGCCAACACCATGGAAACGATGCTGCCCCTGCTGGCGCCCACCGCCATGCGGACTCCGATTTCAAAGGCCCGCTGCGTGACCCAATAAGACACCAGCCCGTAAATGCCAATCACGGCCAGCACCAGCGCGGCGGCGGCAAAGCTCAGAAACACGCCGATGGTGGATCGGAAATCGGCGATCGAGCCGGAAACCACCTTCTCCAACGGCTGCGCTTCCCCAACCGGCACGTTGGGAGCCTGCTGCTCGGCCAATTCGCGAATTTCGCGCGCCACCCGCGCTGACCCGCCGCGCGATTTAACCAGCAACGTCATAGCCGCGTAGATCTGCCCATCCTCGCGCACGGATTGGCTGTACGGCATGTAGATGGCGCCGGGGATGAAATCGGGCCGGTCTTTGCTCAGGTTGTACTGCCGCACGTCGCCCACTACGCCGACCACCGTGCGCCATTGGCGCTCGCCGGTCCCTTTGATGTGCTTCCCGATGGGATTCTCGCCCGGCCAGAAATGGCGGGCGGTGGACTCGGTCACCAGCAGAACCGGCGCGGATTCGGCGCTGTCCGCTTCGGTGAACGCGCGTCCCGCCAGCAGCGGGATGTGCATCAGGGAGAGATAGCCCGGACTCACGGCTCCGGCCCAGAACAGCGGCGCCGGATGGTCGGCCGATTTGGGATGCTCTTCCACGTCGACGGCAAGATCGGGCTGCTGCCCATCCAGCGGAAGCGCATTGGCGACGGCAGCCTCTTCGACGCCCCCAACCCCGCGCGCGCTTTCCAGCACGCGCGTGTAGAGAGCGGCACAGGCCGCACGCTCGGTGCACGCCGACTGGTTCGGGCTGATGGGGATGGTGAGGATGCCTTGCGGCTGAAAACCGGGCCGAATTTCGGATAGGGTGTAGAGGCTGCGCATCAGCAGCCCCGCGCCGATCAGCAGCACCACGGTCAGGGCCACCTCCGCTCCGATCAACCAGCTTCGCAGGCGCATCCAGGCGGCGGTCGTCGATCGCTGGCTTCCCGTTCGGATGGCTTCGGCGAGCTCGAATCGCGAGGCGCCGAGCGCGGGAACGATCCCGAAGGCAATCCCGGTCAACAGAGCCAAGGTCGCCATCGCGCCGGATATCCGCCAGTCGATTCCCACGCTGCTCAACCCGGGCGTGGACGAGGGCAGCACGGATTCGAAGATGGAGAGGGCGCCCGCTCCCAGAAACAGCCCCAGTCCTCCTCCAACCAGCGCCAGCAGCACGCTTTCCGTCAATACCTGCCGTACGATGCGGGCGCGCGTTGCTCCCAACGCCACGCGCAGCGCGATTTCCCGCCGGCGCGCGGTGGCGCGGGCCAGCAGCAGGCTCGCCACGTTGGCGCACGCAATCAGCAGAACCGCACCGACCGAGGCCAGCAGGATAATTAGCTTGCCGCGGATATCGCCGGTCAGATCCTGCTGTAGAGGGATCGCGGCGGCATCCGCGTTCCAGTCCCGCGCCATCGGATACGGGAACTGCTTGCGGAATTCCGTCAGCATCGCCCGCAGTTCGCCTTGCGCCTGCCGGACCGTGGCATCCGCCCGCAGCCTTGCCACCAGCGGCACGAACTCGCCTCCCCAGTACTCGACGAAGTTCCTGGGATCCAGCCGCAGGGGCAGCCACGCCTCCACCCGGGCCGAGGGAAAAGTGAAACCCGCGGGCATGATCCCGACAATCTGCCGGTTCCTGCCATTCAACGTGATCACACGACCCACGATGGCCGGATCGGCGCCGAATTTCGACTTCCACAGACCGTCGCTGATGAGGGCCACGCTGTCCCGGCCCGGCAAATCCTCCCCCGGCTCGAACACGCGTCCCTGCGCCACGGAAGTTCCAAGCACTGAAAAGAAATTGGCGGAAACGCCGCTGCCGAATATGCGAATCGCCTCGCCGCGGCCGGTGAGGTTGTACTCCGAACCCGGGCTGACGGCGGCAATCTCCATGGTCCGGCTGCGTTGCTGGAAAACCGGCACGGCAGCCCGCGGATAAATGCCGGTAAGGCGAAGCAGGCGATCGGGTGCGCGATAGGGCAATGGGCGGACGAGCAAGCCGTCGACGAGGCTGAAGATCGCGGCATTGCCGCCGATGCCGATCGCGAGCGAGAGCACGGCGATGGCGGTCAGCCCCGGACTTCGCCTGAACATACGCCCGGCAAAGCGGCCATCCTGCCACAGTTTTTCAAAGCTCCACATCGGGTCGCGCTCCTTGTCTTGCCTTTTACGCCGACGGCAAGCCTGAGAATTGCTGAAGAGTGTGGTGGTGCAATTCCGCTTCCAGGCGGATGCAAGCCGGTTCAGCAGGATCCGGCCGGATGACTGTCCGATTTCGAGACCCGCTGTCCGGTTTTGGAGGAGTGGAGACAGTCCGGCCGGTTATGCGATTTGAAATTTCTTACGCGCCGGGCGGCGTGCGCCGGCGCGCAAGCCGGACCAGGCGCCGGGAACGGCAAGCCACGACGCGGCCAGAAGAAACAGCGCCATCTTCCACTCTCCGGTCCCGAACTTGTAGCCGCTGAAGACATAACCTTTGAGGAGCAACACGGCGACCGCCAGGCTCCACAGCAGGAACAGCACCGGCAGTTTCCCCCGAAGGGCCAGTAGCACCGTAATCAGGCCGGCCAGCGCCCCGAAAAACAGCACGTAGTTCAAGGTGCTGCCCTGCCATGGGAGCATGCCGAGGTTGAGGCTGGGCGTGCCGGATGCCAGCGCCAGGCCGGAGACGCCCAGAAGAAATAGCGTTAACAGCGCATGAAAGACATAAGCGAAATAGCGCATCACCGAGTTCCGATTCCGCCGAAATGGTCCGGACGGAACGGCTATTCTAACAGGGGGCGAGGAAGGGTGTGCGCGGGAGGTTCAGACAGCGATGTCTGAACTGAGTCCCTAACTTCAACAAAGTAAAGGACCGGGTTCAGACATCGTGTCTGAACCGGGCTGGGAGTGCCGCGGCTGCTAAGCTCAGAATATGGCAATCGGGGAGAATCTGCTTCCCATTTACAGGGAGGGAACGGAAACGGCCGAATCGTCCACGGGCGCGGCGCCGCGCATCACTTCCCTGCTCATCAAGCCCGCTTCGGCCGTCTGCAACCTCGATTGCGAGTACTGCTTCTACCTGGACCGCGAGGCGGACCCGTACAAGGCGCTACCGGCGCGGCGCATGTCGGCCGAAACGCTGGAGCGGATTGTGGATACCTACCTCTTTTACTCCTATCCGCAGAGCGTGTTTGCGTTTCAGGGCGGCGAGCCCACGCTGGCGGGACTCGATTTTTTCGAAAAGCTGGTGCGGCTCCAGCAGCAGTATGGGCGCAACGGGCAGGCGGTGAGCAATTCGCTGCAGACCAACGCCGTGCTGCTGGACAAAAACTGGTGCGACCTCTTCCGCACGTACAACTGGCTGCTGGGAGTTTCGCTGGACGGGCCCGAGGAGATCAACGATCGCTACCGGTTCAACAAGCAGGGCCGCGGCACGTGGAAGCGGGTGATGGAGAGCGTCGAACTGCTCAAGCGGGAAAAAGTGGAGTTCAATATCCTGTGCGTGCTAAGCCAGGCGAACGTGGAGCGGCCCAAGGAGTTGTACCGCTTCTATCGCTCGATCGGCATCGACAACGTGCAGTTTATTCCACTGGCCGAATTCGACGGCGCCGGCAATCCCCTGCCCTTTACCATCACGCCGGAACAGTACGGCCGATTCCTGTGCGAGGTGTACGAGCTCTGGTGGCCGGAACGGCGCAAGGTGCGGATCCGCATATTCGACAACATCGCCGAAGCGCTGGCCGGCCAAAAACCGGGCAACTGCACCATGCACGAAACCTGTGACAGTTACGTGGTGGTGGAATACAACGGCGACGTCTACCCGTGCGACTTCTTCGTCGAAGGCGGATGGAAGCTGGGTAACATCACGCTCGATTCATGGGCGGAGATTGCGCGGCGGACGCGCCGCTACCGGTTTGCCTCGCAGAAAACGCTGCCGCACGCCGACTGCCAGGTTTGCGAATACCAGCGCATTTGTCACGGCGGCTGTCCCAAATTCCGCCACGGTCCACACCGGCGGTTCGAAGACCTGGATTATTTCTGCCAGGCGTACAAGATGATCTACGGCCGGTCGGTGGAACCGCTGCGGGCGGAAGTGAAGAAGATCATGGCCCGGGCGCGGTGAGCGGTAAATTGGGATCGGGGTGTCCGTGGTCTAACCGATATTTCGCGGCGCGGTTCGTATAATGCCCGCATGATCACCTTCGCAACACCCTCCGGCGCATCCGAGGCACTGCGGCACGCGGTCGGTCTCGTCAACCGCGACCTGGCAGGGCTGCTGGACGACCTCGATACCCACCAGCAGTTCCAGTTCTGGAGCAACCTCCACCAGTATGCTCTGGCACAGACCGAGGGCAAATCGCACAGTGCTCACCTGATTGCCTCGGCGGAGAGGGTGGACGCGGCGGCGCGGGAGGCGCTGGAACTGGCGGACGAAAAATTCTCGGAGCACCTGGGGCCGCTGCGTGCGACGGATCGCAGCCGGTTCTGGCAGATGATACACGAATTCTCCGAGCAGCAGGCGGGGATGACGGGCCACACCAGGGTACGCTCGGGCGGCGGCAAGCATTAGCCCTTCCACTGTGTCTTTCGCGAATCCAAGACCGCTCGCCTATGCTTACGGCCCCCTTCCGAGCCGCGGCCACGAGGGAGCTGTTGCCTCAAAAGGAATCCAACCTCGCGAGCCGCTGACGGCGCCCAGCCACAGCCGCATTCCGCAGGCGGAGCGATAGCCCGCCGTGGGCCCCATCGTTCAACTCATCGGACCCGAACACACCGTACAGATCCTCGGCATCCGGATGTTCGGCATGAATGCGAATACCGGCAAGAAATTGTTCTTCAGCGCCGTGCTGCTCGCGGTGCTGTGGCTTATCAAGCGCGTGGTGTCGGCGCTGATGCGGGTTTCCGAGCGGCGGCGCGTGCAGTTCTGGAGCGCGCAGGGGCTGAGGATCGTCACCACGATCCTGCTCATCACGGGGTTGATCTCGATCTGGTTCACGGTTCCGAGCCAGATCGGCTCGGCGGCGACCTTCATTACAGCCGGACTGGCGGTAGCGTCGCAGCGGGCCATCACGGCCCTGTTCGGATATTTCATCATTTTGCGCGGCAAGACGTTTCACGTGGGCAACCGCATCGTGATGGGCGGCGTGCGCGGCGACGTGATCGCGCTCGGTTTCATGCAGACTACGGTGATGGAAATGGGAGAGCCGCCGGCGGCGCAGGCCGATGCCCCTTCGCAGTGGGTGCACGCGCGGCAGTACACGGGCCGCATCGTAACCATCACGAACGACAAGATCTTCGATCAACCGGTTTATAACTATACGCGGGAATTTCCGTATATCTGGGAGGAGATGCGTCTGCCGATTCCCTATAGCGCCGATCACAAGGCCGCCGAAGAGGTCATCCTGCAAGCGGCCCGCCGGCACACCACGCAGATCGCGGAGCTCGGCCAGCCGGCGCTGACCGAACTACAGAAACGGTATGCGGTGGAGCGGGAAGAAATGGAGCCGCGCGTATTCTATCGGCTGACCGACAACTGGTGCGAAATGGCGGTTCGCTTCCTCGTCGAGGATCACGGCATCCGCGCGGTGAAGGATAGAATGAGCCGCGACATTCTGGAGGGTTTGAAGAAGGCG
>DATJMP010000157.1:0-6025 GCA_035508655.1 Bryobacteraceae bacterium | reverse complement strand
CAGCGGGCGTGCAGGCATGGCGCCGAAGTATTTCTCCGCCAGGCGCCGCGCTTCGGCAGGATTCACATCGCCGGCCAATGCGATGGTGATGTTACCCGGCACGAAGAATTTTGCGGCGAACGCATTGGCTTCCGCGACGCGCAGGTGCTCCACGTCTCCCGGCCATCCGTTCACCGGGTTGCGATAAGGATGCGCCGTGAAAGCGGCGGCGGCCAGATCTTCCATGAGGCGGCTTTCCTCGTGGCCTTTGGCCGGGCTCCGCACCTCATCCGCCAGCCGGTCGCGCTCCGTGTAGAACGTACGAAAAACCGGGTGAGAGAGCCGCTGCGATTCCATGGAAAACCACAGCTCCACCCGATTGGAGGGAAGAGTACAGGAGTACTCGATGGAATCCCGGCCGGCCGACGCCTTTAAGCCGGTGGCTCCTTCGGACAGCAATCGGGTCTCGAACTCGCGTGGACGAGCATACGACTGCGCGCGCTCGAGCGCCATACGATACTCCATTCCCAGTACCGTGAGGGCGCCGTCATTGGCTTTCGGACCCTTGTTCCCTTCGGCCTCGAGCCGGTCGTACGCCTCTTCCAAAGCCGCCGCAGCCTTCTTTTCCGCCGCCGAGTCCGCGGCGGACGTGGCGCCGCTGCCCTCCCAGGCTTCCGTTTCCGTCAACCGCGCCAGACCCGTCTGACCGCCGGGGAGATCGACTGCCCCAGCCCTGACGTAAACATGGAAAGACACCAACGGCGTTTCGTGCCGCTCCAGCACAACCCAATGCAGACCATTGGGAAGAGTGAACTCCGTAATTTTTTTGGCAAAATCGCCCCCGCTTTCCGGCGTCGTTCCGGCCGCGGCGGACAGCAGAGCGATGCTGACGAGAAGTGCGTTCAACTCTCCTTGGCTCCTATTCCATTGAGGATAGCAACCCTCGGATTGCTCCGATAAACCTGCAGTTTCAGTACTAAGCAGTACCGTCATGACTATTCGTATTGTTAAAAAATTAACATACTAGAACTGTCAAGAAATTGACATGGACATTACGGTAAATACCCGATGGCATCGTCCCAAAAAGAGCTGGCCTGGCCCCAGGAAGACGCCTTGTCTGAGCAAATTCCGGGTGAACGCAGGGGTAACCGGCGGTATCGAATCTTTCTGGAATTGGCGTGGCGCGTCGTCCGACGCCGCAGAGTGCTCGAATCCGGAACGGGTCGCACGCTCAACCTTTCGAGCGGCGGAATTCTGTTTGACGCTGGACGTCACCTACCCCCGGGAGTGGGGGTGCAAATTTCGATCGCCTGGCCGGCCCTGGTCAATGGAGTGGCGCCCCTGCAACTGGTGGTCGCCGGACGCGTGGTGCGCGCAGACGGCTCGCGTGTTGCCGTGCACGTGAGCCAACATGAATTCCGAGCCGCTTGCGATTCGTACGCTGGCATCCCGCGCAGCCACGACAGCCACGGAATCGAGCTCGTCAGACCTGCGGAGTTGACCACGATTCAGTAAATTCACGCATCAACTCGCCGGGGCCGGCTCCAGCCACATAGTACAATGAAGGCAACTGGAGCTGTAGACTCAATGAGCTTACGAAACGCCGCGGTCCTGTTCTGGCTCGCGGTTCCGGCGTTCTGTTTGTACGCGGCGGCAGACGCCAATCTTTCCCGTCCCAAGGCAGGCAAGGTCGAAATCATGCGGCTGAGTGAAGTGAAGCCCGGCATGAAGGGCACTGCCTGGACGGTGCTGCAAGGTACGGTACCGGAGCCCATCCCGATCGAGATCGTCGGCCGGCTGAAGAACGTGTGGGGGCCGAACCAGGACATCATCGTGGCCAAAATGCTGGGCAAGGCGTTGCGCACCAACGTGGCTGGCGGCATGAGCGGCAGCCCGGTTTATATCGACGGCAAACTGGTCGGCGCGGTGGCTTTGCGCATGAGCGTGTTCTCGCCGGACGCCATTTGCGGAATCACGCCCATCGAGCTGATGCTCGAGATCAACAATTTCGACAAGTCGCACCCGGAAAACGCCCGCACGCCCGACAAGCTGGCATCCGCCTCTCATGGCGTTCCTGCAGACGGGCAGGTCTCCGTACCGAGTGAGCTGCTGGCGCAGGCGATTTCCGCCGGCGCGCGTGGCAATCTGCCGCCCATCCAACAGATGGTGCCGATTGAGTCTCCGCTGGTCTTCTCCGGCTTCAAGGACAGCACGCTACAGGATTTCGGCCCGATGTTTCAGCAGCTTGGCATCGCCGTTTCGCAGGGCGGCGCGGCCGGCAGCACGTTGCGCGGCGCCAAACCGGCTCCGGGATGGGAGCACGCGCTGAATCCGGGCGATACCGTCGCCGGCGTGCTTGTCGATGGTGATGTCAGCATCACCGGCGTCGGCACGGTTACCTATAACGACGGCAAGCGCGTCCTGGCCTTCGGCCACCCGTTCTTCAATCTCGGCCCGGTCGACATGCCGATGAGCAAGGGCGAAATCGTGATGACGCTGGCGTCCGCCTTCCAGCCCAACAAGATGGCCAACGCCACGGAAGTGGTCGGCGCGCTTCACCAGGACCGCCACAGCGGCATCATGGGCGTGCTTGGCGCGCAGGCCGACATGGTTCCCGTTACCATGCGGGTGCGCTCGCTCGACGACACCGAAAAGGTGCGCAACGAGCGTGATTTCCACTTCAACGTCTTCGTGCATCAGAAGTGGACGCCGTACCTGATGATGATGACGCTCTACAACTCCATTTCGGAGTTGAACGAATTCACCGACGAGGCCACCTACCGGCTAAGCGGCAAAGTGCAATTGACCGGTCAGCCGGACATCGCTTTATCCACGATGCAGACCTCCGGCGATACTCCCATGCCCGCGCCGATGATGCTGGCCGGCTGGTGGGGCGACAAGTTCAACCGGCTGTATATGAACAACGTCAAAACGCCCGATCTCGAGCGCGTGGACGTCACCGTGGATCTGCTGCCGGAGCGTCGCGTTGCCACCATCGAAAATGCCTGGGTGGCGAATCCGGAAGTGCGGCCGGGCGATGAGGTGCCGGTGACCGTGCTACTCCGTCCGTACCGGGGCGAACCGATCGAGCGCAAACTGACCGTCAAGATCCCTGCCGGGCTGGCCAACGGCGACCATCGCATCGTGCTCAGCGACGCCGACACCGTCAACCGTATGCAGAACATGGCAGGCATGATGGACCGCTTCCTCGATCTGCCGGAGACGGTTTCGCTGATCAACCAGGAGCGCACCAACAACCGGCTTTACGTCTCGCTCGTCGAATCCAGTCCCACTGCGTATTACGACGACAAGACGCTGCCGGCGCTGCCTTCCTCCGTCCTCAACGTGATGCAGGCGGGGCGCGCGCCCACCCGCTCCATGTTCACGTCGCCGGAGACGGCGTCCCTGCAGATGTCGCTGCCCTTCGACTACGTGGTGACGGGGAGCTATTCGCTGCGCATCCGCGTGAAATGAATTCATCGCACCATCCAGAGCCCATCCGAAGAGCCGCCTTTCAGGCGGCCGGCGCTACGGTACCTCGCTTCATCGTCTGTTTAGGTTAAGAAATTCATGCTGAAACATCTCGCGCTGCCCCTGGTGGCGGCTACTGTCCTGCTGGCGGGCGAAACGCATACGTGGACGCAAGCTGACTTTGCGGATTTTGAAAAGGGTGTCCTCAAGAACCTTTCCTTGCGCAGCGACGGCCTGGTCACGCTCGCGCCCCGCTCCCACCAGTTGTTTGACACCGGATCGGCTTATCTGTGGGCCCTGGCCCGCGATTCAAAGGGCAATCTCTACACGGGCGGAGGCACCACGGCCAAGCTCTACCGCATCGCGCCGGATGGCAAATCGAAGGTCGTGGCCGATCTGGGCGGCGAGGAGATCCACGCCCTGGCCGTCGATTCCCAGGACCGCGTCTATGCCGCCACTTCACCCGACGGCAAAGTGTACCGCATCGCCTCCGGCGGCAAGCCGGAAGTATTCTACGATCCCAAGGCAAAATACATCTGGGCGATGGCGTTCGACAGCCACGGCAACCTGTACGTCGGCACCGGTGACGCGGGGGAAATTCATCGCATCGCGCCGGATGGCAAAGGCAAAGTCTTCTTCAAGACCGACGAAACCCATGTACGCTCCATGGCCATCGACGGCCATGACAACCTGATCGTCGGAACGGATCCCGGCGGCCTCGTCCTGCGGGTTGCGCCGGACGGCACCGGTTTTGTCCTCTACCAGATGCCGAAGCCGGAAGTGACCGCCGTCGCCGTCGCCCCGGACGGCTCCATCTATGCCGCCTCCGTCGGCGGCCGTCAGTCCGGCCCCATCTCCGCGCCGGTTCCGGTCCCGCCGGTTTCGGTCAGCGTCAGCGTGACCGCTCCCGGCGCTCCGGCTCCCGCGCAGGGAGCCCGTATTGCGCCGACGGCTCCCCCGCCCGCCTCGCTCGGCTCCTCCGCCGTCAGCGGAGGGTCGGAAGTCTACCGCCTCGACTCCAATGGCAATCCACGCCGCGTCTGGACCCATGCGCAGGAAGTGGTTTACGCCATCGCCTTCGACGGCAGCGGCCGCGTGCTGCTCGGCGCCGGCAATAAGGGCAACGTCTACCGCATCGAATCGCCCTCCCTCTATACCCTGCTGCTCACTATGCCCGCGGCACAGATCACCGCGTTCCAAGCGGGCCCGGATGGCCACTTGTACGCCGCCACCGGCAACGTGGGAACGGTATACGATATCGGGCCGGGCGTGGAAGATCGCGGCACATTGGAAAGCGACGTCTTCGACGCCAGTCTGTACACGATTTGGGGGCGGCTGAGCTTCGAAGCCAATCTGAACGGAGGGAGCGTCGGCATCGAAACCCGCAGCGGCAATCTGGACCAGCCGCAAAAGAACTGGAGCCCATGGTCCGCTCCGGTGACGTCGACCAAGGGCGCGCCCATCTCCTCTCCGCCGGCGCGCTTCATTCAGTGGCGGGCCACCTTGACCGCGTCCGCCAACGGGCGCTCTCCGGAACTCGAATCAGTTGATGTGGCCTACCTGCCGAAGAACGTGGAACCACGCATTGACCAGGTGGAGATCACGCCGCCCAATTATAAATTCCCCACGCCCTCCGTCTCGCTTGCTCCCGGCACGCCATCCAGCCTGACGCTGCCCGCGCTGGGCAGAACAGCCGCCACGCCCACGCCATCGTTTTCGTTCGATGGCGGTACGACTACCACCCCCGCCATGCAGTACGCCAAGGGATACATCGGCGCGCGCTGGCTGGCGTCGGATCCCAACGGCGATTCACTCGTTTACAAAGTCGACATCCGCGGCGTCAACGAAACCGGCTGGAAGCCGCTCAAGGATAAGATCGCGGAGAAGTATTTCTCCTTCGACAGCACCGCCTTCCCGGATGGCGAATACCGCCTGCGCGTGACCGCTTCCGATTCTCCCAGCAATCCTCCCGGCGAGGCCCTCACCGCCACCGCGGAGAGCGAACCCTTCCTCATCGATAACACGCCGCCCGCTATTACCGGCCTCACGGCCAACCGCAATGGCAGCAAAATCGAGGTGCGCTGGCATGCCGCCGATGCCCTCAACAACATCACGAAGGCCGAGTATTCGCTCGATGGCGGTGATTGGATGGTAGTAGCTCCGGTGACGCGCCTCTCCGATTCCCCCGCGCTCGATTACGACCTGACCATTGACGCTACGCCCGGCGAGCACACCATCGCCGTACGCGTGCAGGACGATTACGCCAACGTGGCGACGGATAAAGTAGTAGCGAAGTAATCGCTCGCACGGAACCGCTTGCTGAGCCGCGACCAAAGGGAGCGGTCAACGTGCGCTGATTGCCGCAGGCCCTAGCCGTTTCGCGCAGCCTGTCCAGGAAGTGGTAGAGCGAAATCCCCACGGCAGCATTCCAGCATTCAGCAGGCCTTGAATCAGGATACGTTCCAGATCCAGGGCCAGCATCTGGCCGAGCAGCGCGCGCCAGCACCAGTACATCAGCTCCACGGAAGCCGTGCGATGACCGCTCCCTCTGGTCGCGGCTCGGAACCGGTTTCTG
>DATJMP010000156.1:0-11781 GCA_035508655.1 Bryobacteraceae bacterium | reverse complement strand
CGCCGCCTGCCCGGCCGCGATGCCGCGCTCGAAATCGGCTGCGGTCCCGGCCGCCTGCTGCGTCCGCTGAGCGCGCACTTCGGTGAAATCCACGGCGTCGACGTGTCCGACGAGATGATCCGCCGTGCCCGGGAACTGCTGCGCCACACGCCCAATGCGCACCCCCACAGCACCGCGGGCTCGGACCTCGCCCTCTTTCCCGCCGCGAAATTTGATTTTGTCTATTCCTATGCCGTGTTCCAGCACATCCCCAGCCGCGAAGTGGTGTTTCAGTACCTGCGAGATGCGCGGCGGGTGCTGAAGCCGGGCGGCATCCTGCGTTGCCAGTTGAACGGCCTGCCGCCCCATGCGAAGCAATACGACACCTGGAACGGTGTGCGCATCACGCCAGGGGAAATCCACGCCTTTGCCCGCGAACATGATTTTCAGCTGCTGGCGCTCGAGGATATCTGGACGCAGTACATGTGGATGACCTTCCGCAAGCCCGGCGACGAGGCAACGCCGAACGCTGACGCGCCGGCCATCCTCCGCATCAACAACGCCCTCACCGGCGAGGCCGTCGCGCCCGATTCGGGCTACCTGGCCGCACTCTCGCTTCTCGTCAGGGACCTGCCGCCCGAAACGGATCTTAACAACCTCTCGGTTACGGTAGACAATCTGCCCTGCCGGGTGGCTTACATCGGCCCTCCCGCGGCCGATGGCGTCACCCAGGTGAATGCGATTCTGCCAATGGGCGCGCGCACCGGGCTCCTTCCCGTAATCGCCTCTGGCTCCGGTTGGGCATGCTCGGGCGCCATTCGCATCATCCCCGCCGGGCCGGCCGTGCCGCGCGTGGCGCAGGTCACCGACGGCGTCAATCTGCTGCTCGGCTCGCGAACCTCCAGCGGTATCGTCAAAGTGCGGATGCTCGACCTAGCTTATCCGGAACAGTTCCGCGCGTCCGTGGACGGCCGGCCTGTACTTGGGCTGGATGCGTTCTGCACCGATCCTACGCGGCAGACGCACGAATTCAATTTTCATCTGCCCGAGAGCACCGCGCAGGGCATGCACGAGTTGCGCCTGGCGGTGGGCCGGCGCGAGCTCGCGCCGCTGGCGCTCGAGGTGCTCTGATTTGGGGGTTGGGGATCGGGAATTGGGGATCGGAGAAAATGCGCGCCGTCTGCTCATCGCAGTCCCCGCCGTGCTCGCGGCTGTCGTGCTGCTGCCGGCGCCACGGCGACCGGTGCTGGTGCTTCCGGCGGGGATCGTCGAACTGCACGCGGAAATGAACGTGGAGGGCGAGGTCCGGGGCGCTCCCGCCGGCACTGTTCTGCGCATGGCGCCGGATTTCGCCGGGCGCGCCGCCCTTGTGGTGCGCGGCGGCGAAGCGAGCCTGCACGATTTCTCGATCGAAGGCAACCGCGATTCGCGAGACATCCGCTCCGGTCTCCCACCTTACGACGTGCCCTTTGCGAAGTTCACGCGCGGCAACGGCATCCTGGCGGAGGGCATTGGCGGCCTGACGGTGGAGCGTGTCGCTATCCGCGGCATTCCCGGGTTTGCCATTCTTGCCAGCCGCGCGCGTCACGTCTTCCTGGACCGCGTTGAGGTGACGGGTAGCGGCTCGCGGAACCCCGACGGGCGCAACAACGCCACCGGCGGCATTTTGTTGGAAGAAGGCACCACCGATTTCCGCGTCACCAACTGCACGCTGCGCGAAATCCTGGGCAACGGCATCTGGACGCACTCGCTCTACACCTCGCCGCGCAATGGCCCCGGCCTTATTGCCAACAACGGCTTCGAGACCGTCGGCCGCGACGCCATCCAGGTGGGCCATGCCTTCGACGTGCGCGTGGAGAACAACCGCGGACGAACCATCGGCTTCCCAGCCGGGGCTGTAGATGCCACGCCCGCAGCCCTCGATACGTCCGGCAACGTGGAGCACAGCCTCTACGCCCGCAACCGGTTCGAGCAGATTAACGGCAAGTGCATCGACCTTGACGGCTTCCACGATGGCGAGGTGCGCGCCAACGCCTGCTCCGGCGTGGGCGGCTACGGGATCGTCTTCAACAACACCAACCCCGACATGCAGTCGCGCGGCATCCGGGTGGTGGAGAACCGTCTGGAGAACGTCATGTATGGCGGGATCTTCGTGATCGGCACGGGCAACCTGGTGGCGCGCAACCAACTCGTGAACCTGAACACTTCGCATTGCGACGGCTGCGGCTACGTTCTGGGAGAACCCGATATGCTGGATAGCGGCATCTATCTTGGCCGCAAGGCCGAGCGCCCCGCTCCCGCCCGCGGCAACGTGATCGAGGATAACGAGATCTCGGGCTACAAGATGACCGTCCGCTGCGTCGGCCATGCGCCGGGCATCGAGGCGGCATGGAACGTAGTCCGCGGCAACGTATGCCGGTAGGAGCCTGCAACCTACGTGTTCGCAGGATGGTGGCTGATCGCTGAAAGCTGCTAGCTTGGTATTTGATGTCCGAACCCGAAGCGGCGGTCGCGCTCCTGCATGCCGCGCCGCCATCCGATTCGATTCTGCTGATGCGACGGGCGGAGCGTGCCGGTGATTCCTGGTCCGGCCACTGGTCGTTTCCCGGCGGGCGGCGGGACGCCGGCGATCCAAACCTGCTCCACACGGCGCTGCGCGAACTGGAGGAGGAATGCGGCATCCGCCTGCGGCCTGAGGACGCCGCCAGCGAGCTTCCAGCACGCGTGGCCGGGCGCCGTGCCGGCGCCTACGTTCTGGTGGCGCCCTTTCTGTTCCGCGTGGCGGGCGAACTGGCCACCGTTCTCGCCCCGCTGGAGGCCGCCCAAGCCGCCTGGATCCCGCTCAGCCTGATGCGCGACCCGGCGCGTCATCATCTGCGCAACGTTCCAGGCGCACCACCCGAGTTCTACTTTCCGGCCGTCGATCTGGATGCCGCGCCGCTTTGGGGTTTCACCTGGCGCGTGCTGGTGGAATGGCTGCAACTCGGGCCGCGTGAGGGCCTGCCGGCCGTGGCGCGATCTTTGGTGGAGTCTCTGAAGCTCGATTGCACGTGGAACGGCCGCACCGCGACGGTCTGCGGCCGCATTCCGATGGAAGCCGCAACCGCGCGGATGTGCCGGCCGGGTGCGCACGTCTTCGCTATACAGCGTGCGGAAATCAGGCCGGGCCTTATTCGCCTCACCGGTCCGGATCTCGACGAATATCTGATTCGCGCGTCAGAGCCGCGGTCTTAATTAAACGAGCGGCGGACCCTATCGTCTGCCCAACAGCTCCCTGGCAATCTCCACCACGCGATCCGGCTCGAATCCGAATTTCCGTTGCAGCTCTTTGAGCGGCGCCGACGCCCCGAACGTTTTCATGCCGATCATGCGGCCGGAAGAGCCCGTATAGCGCTCCCATCCGAGAGTGGCCGCTTCCTCAATCGAGATGCGTGCCGTGACTTTGGGCGGCAGCACGCTGTCGCGATACTCCTGCGGCTGATGGTCGAAAACTTCCCAAGACGGCATCGAGACCACGCGCGAGCGAATGCCTTCGGCGACCAGCTTTTCATGCGCATCTACGGCGAGGCTGACTTCGCTGCCGGTGGCGATGAAGATGATTTCGGGATCGGCGCCGGGAGCGTCTGCCAAGATATACGCGCCTTTCGCTACGCCCGATGCAGGGGCATACTTTTGGCGATCGAGCGTCGGCAGAGGCTGGCGGGACAAGGCCAGGATGGCGGGCCGGTGGCGCAACTGCAAGATGTACCGGTAGGCCTCGACCACTTCATTCGCGTCGGCCGGCCGGAACGTCACGAGGCCGGGAATGGCCCGCAGAGACGCCAGTTGTTCGACCGGCTGGTGCGTGGGCCCATCCTCGCCGTCTCCCATCGCATCGTGTGTAAACACGAGAATGGTGGGCAATTCCATGATGGCCGAAAGCCGGATGGCGGGGCGGGCATAGTCGCTGAAGATGAGAAACGTCGCGCCGTAGGCCCTGAGCTTGGTGAGCGAGAGGCCGTTCACAACCGCCGCCATGGAGTGCTCGCGGACGCCGAAGTGCAGGTTCCGTCCGCCGAAGCTGCCGGGCTCGAAATCGCCGGCTCCTTCGAACGTCAGCAGGGTTTTGTTGGAGGTTCCGAGGTCGGCCGAGCCGCCGAGGAACCAGGGGATATTCTGGGCCAGCACGTTTAGCACTTTTCCGGACGCTTCCCGCCCGGCAATGCCTTTCGCGTCGGCGGGGAACGTGGGAAGATTGCGATCCCAGCCCGTGGGGAGCTCGCGGCGCTGCATCGACTCAATCTCGGTTGCCAGTTCGGGAAAGCGGCCCCGGTATTCGTTAAACAGCGCCAGCCATTCGGAGTGGGCCTGGCGGCCGCGGGCACCCACGCCCTCCGCAAAATGCTCGTAGACGCCATCAGGGACCAGGAACTTGGCGTCTTCGGGCCAGCCGTAGGCACGCTTGACCAGGCGCACCTCGTCTTCGCCCAACGGCTCGCCATGGGCGGCGGCGGTGTCCACCTTATGCGGCGAACCGTAACCGATATGGCTGTCCAGGATGATTATGGTGGGCCGGCCTTTGGTATCCCGGGAGGTCTTCAGGGCGTCCTCGATGCGCTCCAGATCGTTGGCATCGCCGACTCTCAGCACGTTCCAGCCATACGCCAGGAAGCGGACCGCGACGTCCTCCGTGAATGCGATGCGGGTGTTCCCTTCGATGGTGATGTGGTTGTTGTCGTAAATCCAGCAGAGGTTGTCCAGAGCCAGATGGCCGGCGAGCGACGCCGCTTCCGAGCCGACGCCTTCCATCAGGCAGCCATCGCCGCATACGGTATAGATCCGGTAATCGAAGATCGGGAATCCGGGCCGGTTGTAACGGTTGGCCAGCCATTTCTGGCCGATGGCCATGCCGACGCTTGTGGCGATGCCTTGGCCGAGGGGGCCGGTGGTTGTCTCGACGCCCGAAACCAGGTGGTATTCGGGATGGCCCGGCGCTTTGCTGCCAAGTTGGCGGAAGTGGCGGATGTCATCGAGCGTGACCGAAGGCCGCCCGAGGTTCTCGTATTCGGCGTTGACCGCCTGCGTCTTCGTCAGGTGGAGGACGGACCACAGCAGCATGGAGGCGTGGCCGTTCGACAGCACAAACCGGTCGCGATCCGGCCAGATGGGATCGGCCGGATCGAAGCGCATCACGCGGTTCCAAATGGTGTAGACCAACGGCGCCAGCGCCATCGGCGTGCCCGGATGGCCCGATTTGGCCTGCTGCACGGCATCGATGGAAAGCGTGCGAATCGTGTTGATGCACAGTTGATCGATCTCCGCTTTCGTCTGCGGTGCCACCGGCTGCATGACACTCATTGTTCACCTCCCTGTTGTGTTGACCGAGGCCGTTCCGGCTCAGGCGGCGTGCGGCACTTCTTCGGGCGCCGGCCGGGACGTTACCACGGGATTGTGCCATCCGCCGGGCGGCACTACTTTGCGCTCCGCGTCCGCAGGCCCCCAGGTGCCGGGTTCGTATTCGGCGACCGGGGACTTCGGCTTCAAGATGGGATCGACAATCCGCCACGCCTCTTCCACGTAGTCCTCACGGGCAAACAGCGTCTGGTCTCCGGCCATCGCTTCGCCCAGCACGCGCTCGTACGCATCCATTTCGCCGGCGAGCGGCGAACGGCACGCAACCATCTCTACGGCCTGGCCGGCCAGCTTCTCTTCGGGAGTGAGCACCATCATGCCGAGAGCGATCGATGTATCGGGACTGACGCGAAGGCGGACATGGTCCTGTACGAGACCATCGGAAGCATACACGGCTGGCGGCTTCCGAAGGCGGATCAGGATTTCGGTCGAGTCGACGGGCAGGCACTTGCCGGCGCGAATATAAAACGGCACGCCCTGCCAGCGCCACGAATCCACCTGCAAACGCACGGCCGCAAACGTTTCGGTGTTCGAGTCCGGCGCCACGCCTTTTTCCGCACGGTAGCCGCGGAACTGCCCGCGCACGAGATCGCGCTCGGCCAGGGGAGGAATGGCTTTGAGGACCTTGACCTTCTCGTCGCGAATGGATTCGCTGTCCGTCCGGATTGGCGGCTCCATGGCCAGGTTGGACAGAATCTGGAACAGATGATTCTGGACGACGTCGCGGATGGTGCCGGTGTGATCGTAAAATGCGCCTCGGCCCTGAACCCCGAAATCTTCCGCCATGGTGATCTGCACACTCTCGACGTGCTGGCGATTCCAGAACGGCTCGAGGAACGAGTTGGCGAAGCGAAAGTAGACGATGTTGTGGACGGGCCGCTTGCCCAGGTAATGGTCGATGCGGAAGATGGAAGACTCGCGGAAAGTCCGGAGCAGAATCCGGTTCAGCTCCCGCGCGGAGGCGAGATCGGTTCCGAAAGGCTTCTCGACGATAACGCGGGCGTTGGCTGCAGAACCCGATTTGCCCAGTTCCTGCACTACAGTCTCAAAAAGCGTCGGAGGAATGGCGAGATAGTGGGCCGGTCGTTGTGCCGAGCCCAACGCATTGCGCAGCGCCTGGAAAGTGGCTGGACTGGTGTAGTCTCCGTCCACGTAGCGCAGCAGACTGGAGAGCTTGTCGAAGGCGGCCCGGTCGAGGCCGCCGTGCTTCTCCACGCTGTCCCGCGCCCGTTGGCGAAGCTGATCCACGTTCCAGCCGGACCTGGCGACGCCGATCACCGGCACATCCAGATGACCGCGTTTCGCCATGGCTTGCAGGGCAGGGAAGATCTTCTTGTAGGCCAGGTCTCCTGTGGCGCCGAAGAAGACCAGGGCGTCGGAATGCGAATCGTTCATTGATGGCCTCATTCAAGCCGCCCGCTTTCCGGCCGGCTTTTCCAGATGTCCGCCGAACTGGTAGCGCATGGCGGACAGCAGCTTATCCTGATAGTCGAATTCGCCGCGCGAGCTGAATCGTTCGTAGAGCGCGCTGGATAGAACGGGCACCGGCACGCCTTCATCGATGGCGGCTTTGATGGTCCAGCGGCCCTCGCCCGAATCCGAGACGCGCCCTTGGAACTCCACAAGCTCCGGGTCCTTCACCAGGGCCGCCGCGGTCAGATCCAACAGCCAGGACGCGATCACGCTGCCGCGCCTCCACACTTCGGCAATGTCCCGCAGATTGAACTCGAACTGATAGTGCCGCGGATCGCGCAGGGGCGTGGTTTCCGCGTCGGCCGGATGCTCCTGCCTGCCGATGTTGGCTTCGTGCAGGACGCCGAGTCCCTCGGCATAGGCGGCCATCACGCCGTATTCGATGCCGTTATGGACCATCTTGACGAAGTGTCCGGCGCCGTTCGGTCCGCAGTGCAGGTAACCGGATTCGGCCGTGCCGCCGATTTTTTCGCGTCCCGGCGTACGGGGAATATCGCCGGGGCCGGGAGCCAGGTTACGAAAAATCGGATCGAGGTGCTTCACAATTTCCGTCTCACCCCCGATCATCATGCAGTAACCTCGCTCCAATCCCCAGACGCCGCCGCTCGTCCCGACATCCACATAATGGATGCCGCGCGGCCGGAGGTCTCCAGCCCTGCGAATGTCGTCGACATAGTAGGAGTTGCCGCCGTCGATGAGGATATCGCCGGGCTCGAGGTGCGGCGCGAGGTCCGAAATGGTCTTGTCGACGACCGCCGCCGGCACCATCAGCCAAACGGATCGCGGCTTTTCCAGTTTCTTCACGAGATCGGGCAGCGCGGCGGCTCCCACCGCCTTCTCCCCAACCAGTTCTTCCACGGCTTTTGACGACACATCATAGACCGCGCACTGGTGGCCGCCTTTCAAGAGGCGCCGCACCATATTGCTGCCCATCCGGCCGAGACCTACCATTCCGATTTGCATACCGACTCCTTTTCTGAACTCAATCGCCGGTATTGCTTCCTGCCGGCGCCTGCCGCTCCTGAAATCTGCCTTAGTGACTGGTCTTTCGGGGGGACCCGGATTTCCGGTCCTGTTCCCAGAGCCGGAATCCCCCCACAAAAGCGTTGGCGTTATCGCCGGCTCTGCAGCCGGGAGGCAGTTCCTTCAGTTGTTTGACATTGCCTCCGCCCAAAACCACGTCGTCGGGTTCGATGGCCGCAACGAGCCGGGCGACCACATCGCCCACGTAGCGCCGCCATCTCTTCTTGCCATGCTTTTCCATTCCCCGCACCCCGATGTAGTCCTCGAAGACACCGTTCCGGTAGGGGAGATGGCCCAATTCCATCGGTTCTACAATTCCGTTGAGAACCAGTGCGGATCCAAGGCCCGTGCCCAAGCCAAGGAAAAGCATCTTGCCGCGCTTGTAGCTGCCGAGCGCCTGCATCGCGGCGTCGTTAATAATCTTGACGGGACGTCCGAATGCTCTTTGATATTTGAATCCGACCCAGCCGGGACCGAGGTTGTGCGGTTCCGCAACCGGGTGCCCGAAGAGAACGGGCCCCGGGTAGCCTACGGACACGACGTCGTAGCTCCAGTCCTTCGCTGCCTTCCGAACTGCGGAGATCATCTCTTTCGCTGTCATCCCGGGGCCGGACGGGAACTCGCGATGGTCCTTCTGACCGGTCGCGAGAATTTTGACATGAGTGCCGCCCACATCGACAACCAGAACTTTCATCGCACGATTCTGTCCGGCTAGCCTCCGGCCCCGAGCGCCGGGCCCTTGAGCGCGTCGCATTTCGATTTGATGACGGCCATCAGATCGTTCCACGACTTGACGAACGACCGGGCGCCCTCCTCTTGTAACTGTGCCGCCAGGGCATCGACATCCACCCCCGCTTTGGCGAACTCCGCCAGAACCTGCTCGCAATCGCCGCCGTCTGCGGGTAGCGCCGGTCCGATGCTGCTGTGTTGCGTCAGCGCTTTCAAGGTGGCTTCGGGCATGGTGTTCACGGTGAACGGCGCCGCCAGCGCCTGGACATAAAGAATGTCGGACGCTTTCGGGTCCTTGGTGCCCGTGCTCGCCCAAAGCAGCCGCTGCGGACGGCCGCCGGCTTTGTCGATGCGCTGCCAACGCGGGGAGTCCAACAGCTCGCGGTACGCCCGATAGGCACGCTTGGCAATCGCGATGCCGAGCCGGTCGCGGAGTGCGTCGGGTACGCGGTTCATCACCGCTACGTCCCAGCGGCTGACGAACAAAGAAGCGACCGAGCCAACCCGCGGATCGAGACCGGCATCGATTCGCCGTTCGATGCCGCGCATGTAGGCTTCAGCCGCCGCCAGGTATTGCTCGCGCGAAAACAGCAAGGTGACGTTGATCGGCACACCCGCGAAGATCGCCTGCTCGATGGCGGGCAGCCCTTCCTTCGTGCCCGGGATCTTCATGAGTAGATTGGGCCGAGCTGCCCGCCCGGACAGATCCTTGGCTTCGCGGAGGGTGCTGGCGGTGTCGTGCGCCAGCAGCGGCGAGACTTCGAGCGACGCCCAGCCGTCCGTGCCATTTGTGCGGTTGTGGATCGGTCGGAACAGGTCCGCCGCGCGCGTAATGTCCGCCAGCGCCAGGTCAAAGAACAACGCCTCGCCGGATTTTCCGTGGGCCAGTTCGCCGCGAATCGCGGCATCGTAGGCCGGGCTGTTCTTGATGGCGTGATCGAAGATGGTCGGATTGGACGTCAGCCCGGTCACCGAATATTCACTGATATAGCGCTGCAGGGTGCCGCTGTCCAGGAGGTCGCGAGTGATGTTGTCGAGCCAGAGGCTCTGCCCCAGATCATGGAGAAACTGTGTTGCTTTCATCGCGTCATCTCGATTCGGCGGGCCCGGCCAGACACACGTAGGACCTTTTCTTCACACTGCCTGGTTGCCGAAGCACCCCCCGAAACCCCACGCCGGTCCCAAGCGAACTTGACTCTCGAAAATGGCGGCTATGTCCGCATCCTACCCGGAGGGGAGCCCCGCCCGCAAGCGTGTAGTATCCTTTTCCGTACAAGTCGAGGCGTTGATGTATCCGCCCTGGCCGTTGCGGCTGCGCCGCTCTGCGATCCTGTTAAGCGGGCCTTCTCCCATGTCGCCTCCTCACCTGTACCCGATGACTGCGCTCGCTCCTTCCGCTTCCATTAGAGAAGCGCTGCGCGCGCACTGGAGGGAGTATCTGATGGAGGCGTCGGAAATTGCCATTTTGATGTTGAGTACGTGTATTTCCGGCACCCTGCTCTATAGCCGGGACTCCCCGCTGATCCACGGGGATGTTTCGCGCACGTTACGATCGATGCTGATGGGAGCCGCCGTCGCCATCACGACGTTTCTCATCATACGGTCGCCCTTCGGCCGCCGCAGCGGCGCTCACTTCAATCCGTCGCTGACGCTTGCCTTCTTCTGGCTGGGCCGCGTGCATCGCTGGGATGCCGCCGGTTACATCCTGTCGCACTTCGCCGGCGCGATCGCGGGCGTGCTGGCGGCACGCCAGATCGTGGGCGTTTCACTATCCGTCCCTCCCGTGCGCTACATGATCACGCTGCCGGGAGGCTATGGGAGCCCGGTCGCATTTCTCGGAGAATTTTTGCTCGCGGCGCTACTGATGAGTGTGGTGCTGTATGCATCGAACCACCGGCTGCTGGTGCGCTTCTCGCCCCTGCTCGTCGCTCTGGTTACCGTGTGTTACTACGGTTTCTCCTCATCCATCTCCGGTTTCAGCGTCAATCCGGCGCGGAGCTTCTCATCCGCTCTGTTTGCCTGGATCTGGCAAGGCATCTGGATTTATTTTGTGGCGCCCTGCCTGGGCATGCTGGCGGCCGCGATACTGTACATTCGGAAGCGGGGACGCGACGGCGTCTATTGCGCGAAGGTCTTTCACGACCTGCACTCGGCCTGTCCGTTTCCGTGCCGTTTTCTGCGGTTGTACCCGGAAGCGTGAACAGCGGCGCAGTGCCCGCGCCGGAGTTCGTGCTACCCTCGCGATGAACCGCGATCGCGGCCGGGGAGGGAGATCGTGATGCCCGGAATCGAGCACTACACAAATCTTGTACTGGGAGCAGGCACGGCCGGCAAGGTCTTCGGCTGGACGCTGGCAAAGCAGGGCGAGCCGACAGCGGTGGTGGAGCGCCGGTGGATCGGCGGCGCCTGTCCGAACATCGCCTGCATGCCCAGCAAGAATGTGATCCAGAGTGCGAAGGTAGCGTCGCTTCTGGCGCGCGCGGCGGAATTCGGCATCGAAACGCAGCCGTTCACCATTCGCATGGAAGGCGTTCGCGACCGCAAGCGAAGGATGGTCGAGGGCAATGTCCAAAAGCACCTGAAGAATTTCGCGGAGAGCGGGGCCGAGCTGATTCTCGGCGAAGCGCGCCTGGCCGGTCCGAGGACGCTCGAGGTGAAGCTCAACGACGGCGGCACACGCCGAGTCTCCGCCGACCGCCTGTTTCTGAATCTCGGTACGCACGCTATGATCCCGGAGATTCCGGGACTCGCGGCAGCGAAGCCGATGACCCACATTGAAGCGCTGGAACTTGGCCGTCTCCCGGACCATCTGGTCATTCTGGGCGGGGGCTACGTGGGAGTCGAGTTCGCGCAGGCCATGAGGCGATTCGGCAGCCGCGTCACGGTTATCGTCCGAGGCCGGCAATTGCTGAGCCGCGAGGATGCGGACGTCGGGGAAGCGATGCTGCAACTCTTCCGCGATGAAGGCATCGACGTGCTGCTCAACACGGAACTCACTAAGGTCGACGGCACTTCCGGCAGCGACATTCGCTTGCAGGTGAAGCAGGAGGGGCGCGCGCGCACGCTCGACGCCACGGACATTCTCCTTGCCACCGGCCGCATCCCGAATACGTCGGGTATCGGGCTCGAGGAGGCCGGTGTCGAGCTTGACGACCGGGGATACATCCGTGTGAACGACCGGCTGGA
>DATJMP010000155.1:0-14496 GCA_035508655.1 Bryobacteraceae bacterium | reverse complement strand
CGCGGCACCGTCTTTACGCGGATCGCTGGCGCCGTAGTTCACGCCGGTGGCGGAATCGTGGATCACGGCCTGGCCGCCGCCCATCAGCAGGTTGTAATCTCCGACGACCTGGATTTTGTGCCCCTTCGCTTCCAGCCCCTTGATGACGTCGGACGAGATCCGCTTCTCGATGAGAAAATCGCAGCCACCCCAAGTGGTCTTGGTGAAGCGGGGCTGCTCCAGCGCCATCTGGATGTTCATGCCGTGGTCGACGATGTTGGAAACGAACTGTGCGTGCGCCTGCGCCTGGTTCAGCCCGCCCATAATGCCGAAGCCCAAGTGGATGTCGCCTTTCTCCATGAACGCGGGGATAATCGTGTGGAACGGGCGCTTACGGCCGGCCAGGGCGTTGGGATGGTGCGGATCCATCTCGAACAGGCCGCCGCGGTTCTGCAAGGCGAAGCCGTAATCGTCCACCACCACGCCCGAGCCGAAGCCGAGATACAGGCTCTGGATGAGCGAC
Source organism: Bryobacteraceae bacterium (assembly GCA_035508655.1). Lineage (GTDB taxonomy): Bacteria > Acidobacteriota > Terriglobia > Bryobacterales > Bryobacteraceae > DATGMB01. The sequence continues at coordinate 13,994 of DATJMP010000155.1, read as the reverse complement.
GCGATATTGCCGTCTTTATCCACCACGGTGAGATAGATCGTGTCGCCGTGAATGGCGGGCGGCTTGCCGGGCAGCACGTCGCAGCTCGCCTTTTCCTGATCGAGTAGTTTGGCGCGCTCGCGGGCGTAATCCATCGACATGAGACCGGCGGTGGGCACTTTGCTGAAGCGCGGATCGGCAACGTAGCGATGCAGATCCGCATATGCCAGTTTCTGCGCTTCCATTTCGACGTGTAGCTCCTGCAATCCGCGCGGCGTGTAATCGGCCAGTGGGAACTGCGACATGATGTTGAGCATCTCCAGTGCGGCGATGCCCTGGCCGTTGGGCGGCAGCTCGTAAACCTTCCAGCCGTGATAGTCGGTGGAGATCGGCTCGACCCACTCGGCCTGAAATTCGCTCAGGTCCGCGGCGGTCATCGTGCCGCCGAGACGCTCGCTGGTGGCGAGGATTGCTTTGCCGATCGCGCCTCGATAGAAAGCCGATTCGCCCTGCTCGGCAATCAGCCTGTATGCCGCCGCCATGCCGGGATTGCGGAACATCTGGCCCGGCTTCGGAGGCGCGCCGTTGGGCAGCAGGAGCTTGCGCGCGTTTTCGTTTTTCTCGATTTTGGCCTGCTCCATAGCCCAGCCCGCGCTGATCAGCTCGGTGACGGGATAGCCGTGCTCGGCGTAGTAGATGGCGGGCTGGAAATCATCCTTCCATGGCAGCTTGCCGAAGCGCTGGTGCAGTTTGCTCCAGCCTTCCACGGCGCCCGGGACTGTGACGGATTGAATGCCGTCCTGCGGCATGTCGTGGATGCCCTTGGAATTCAGGAATTCGATGGTCAGGCCTTTGGGCGCCCAGCCGCTGGAGTTGATGGCGGTCAGCTTGCCCGTTTTCGCATCCCAATAAATCGCGAACAGGTCGCCGCCCATGCCGCAGCTTTGCGGCTCGACCACACCCAGCGTGGCATTGGCGGCGATGGCGGCGTCGATGGCGTTGCCGCCGCGCGCCAGCACCGCGGCTCCGGCTTGCGAAGCCAGTGTCTGGCTGGTGGCGACGATGCCGCCCGGCGACATCACCATCGAGCGCGATTGCGAACGTTCCTGGGCCATAACGGTAAGACTCGTCAGAAGAACCAGCGGAAGGAGAACCCTCATGTCTGGAAATCATATCAGGGCCCGGGGACCAGGGGCCAGGGGCCGGGGGAAACGCGTTCGCGTTCCCGCGCAGGCGTGTTCCCTCTTGCCGTTGCAAGCCGGGGCGGAATGCTCTGCCCTAACGGGGAGCCTGCACTCCCTGGCCCCGGGCCCCCGGCCCCTCGCCCCTCCGCTTCGGGATGCTCAACGACTTCCATTCTTCGCCGGCGAAGTGTTTCGCCAGCAGAATGATCTGGCCGATGTGCTGGGCGTAGTGCGCAATCTGACGGTTGATGGCTTGCATCACCGAATGGGGTTCGCCGCGAATGGTGACGGTGCGCGCCAGGTCGCTTTCCGAGAGAGGCTCGAGCGCGGCAAAGACGCGGCGCCATCCGTCCTCCCAGGTTTCCATCAGCGCCGCGCGCGTGGCGGGCGGATCGACGAATTCGCTGTCGCGGTTGCGATCGGGCTTTTCACCGTCGGTGGTCAGAAAATCGGTCCAGCGGGAGCGCATGTTTCCTACCACGTGCTTCACGATCAGAGCAATGGAGTTCTCGTCGCCATCGAGCACGGCGAAAAGATGCTCGTCACTTGCCTGATCCATCGCCCGTTCGCCGAGCTGTTTGTATTGGCGTAGGACCGCCAGAGAGTCTTCCAGATAAGACGTGGTCAGCTTGTGAGCCATAGCGCCCTCGTTTGATATTTTACATGCCCGAAAAAAAATTCGCGATTTTACAACTCTGGCTGCGAACGGATTGGCTCCCTCTACGTATGAACACATGAAGCAGTTTGGAAAGAGGGGCCAAACTCATGAAACATTTATCGGTGTGTCTGTTTGCACTCTGTTGTGCCGCGGCGCAGCCGGAGACAGCGCGCGACCTCAACGAACGAGGCCTCGCCGCTTATGAGCACGGCGATACCGCGGCGGCTGAGCACTTATACCGGGAAGCTATCGCCAAGTGGCAGGAGATGGGTGACGGTTTCATCGCACATCTCGCGATCACACGTATGAACCTTGCCGATGCTTTGGCCGCGCAGGGAAGGCGAGCCGAGGCGGCCTCGCAACTGGAACAATCGCTGGCGGTGTTTCGGCGCACTCTGGGCGTGAGGGACTGGCGCACGCTGGAATGTATGAACACACTCGCGGGGCTGGAGCTGAGTCTGGGCGACAATGAACACGCCGCTTTGCTCATCAACGAGGAACTGCCTCTCGAACGGGCACTCTTCCCCAGCGGCGCGCGCACGGCCATCGCGTTGACGGAGCTTGCCACGCTCCGGCTGCATACGCGAAAGGCAGCCGAGGCTCTGGCGCCGGCCGAGGAGGCACTCGCGCTGGCATCGAAGGCGGCGGGGGAAGACAGCCTCAATGCCGCTCTTGCCTACACGGTGCTGGCAGAGGTGTATCGCATTGGGAATCAGCCCGGCCGCGCGCTGCCGCTCTACCGCCGGGCGCGGGATATCTATGAAAAGCGGCTCGGACCGCAGCACCCCCGCGTGGCATCGCTGCTGGGCCAGGAAGCGCTTTTGATCGCCGGTGAGGGTAAGGTCGCCACGGCGGCGGACCAGATTCAGCAGGCACTCGCGATCCTCGACCACTCCTGCCCCAGCTGTGATTACGAGCGCTGGACGCTGGACTGCAATCTGGCCCAGGTGCGCGCGCAACAGGGCGAATATGCCGAGGCCGAACGTCTGCTCGAAACGGCGGTGGCGCTCAGCACGCGCGCACAGGCCGGATCGAACGAGACCGCGGAACTGCAGCAGGCGCTCGATGACGTGCGGGCTAAAGAGCGCGGACAGGAATCGCCGCGATTGAACCGTTGAACACTCGACAACGAATCTGTCCGCGCGATTACAGTTGCGGCGGGCCGCATAAAATCGTGGATTTTTTCATCGGGCGAACAGCATAGACTATGCCCCATCAAGTTCCAGAGAGGGGAAATGAAGTACCTCACGATCCTGGTGTCCATGCTGAACCTCGCCTTCGCCCAGCCGCAGACCGCGCGCGACTTGAATGCGCGCGGTGTCGCGGCTTACGCCCAGGGCGATTATGCAGCCGCGGAACGCTTTTATCGCGCGTCGGCAGTGAAGTGGGAAGTCCTGGGCAATGCCTTTCGTGCGCATCAGGGCGTTACCCGAATGAATCTGGGAGACGCTCTTTCGGCGCAAGGAAAACGGAGAGAGGCGGAGCCGGAACTGGAGCAGGCGCTCGCGCTGCTGCGCAGCTCGCTTGGCGCAACGCAACGCGACACCCTCGACTGTATGAATCTGCTGGCGATGGTCTACCTGGTGGAGGGCGATTTCGACCGCGCCGGCCCACTGCTGGAAGAAGCGTTGGCGATCGAACGAGAGCATTTCCCCAACGATGTAGCGCTGGCACGAACATTGGGGCAGATCGCCAGGCTCCGAATGGGCACCGGTGGAATTGCCGACGCGTTGGCGCCAGCGGAAGAATCGCTCACGCTCGCGACCAGGATTTCAGGCGAGGAGAGCGCAGACGCGGCTCTGGCTTACACGGTGGTCGCGGAGGCGCACCGGCTGGCCGGGCGTCCGGGGCGGGCGCTGCCGCTGTACCGGCGCGCGGAGCTTATTTATGAGAAGCAACTCGGGCCGGACCATCCGCGCGTGGCCTCGCTGCTCGGCCAGGAGGGGCTGATATTGGCGGAAGATGGAAAACTGGCCTCGGCCGCGCAGATGCTGCAGCGCGCGCGGGAGATGCTCGACCGTTCCTGCCCGCAGTGCGCTTACGAGCGTTGGACGGTGGATTCCAATCTCGCCCGGGTTCGGACAGGGCAGGGCAAATTCACCGAAGCCGAGCGCCTTCTGAATGAGGCGGTGGCGCTCAGCGAATCCGCCCAGCCGCAACCCTCGGTTGTGACCGCCGGTTTGCGGGAACAACTAATTGATGTGCAGGAAAAAGAGCAGCGCCTGGCAATGGCGCGCCGGCCTGCCCGTTAATCGGCGCGGGCTTACTTCGCCGGCACCGATTGGACCAGCGGCAGCACGCTGCGCATAAGGCCTTCATCCGTAAACTCCGGATTCAGGTTGCGAAACAGGCCCCAATGCTCCACCTGCTCGACCGTCTGGCCCGGCTGCACCTTGGTCAGCGCGCCGATGGTTTCGACTTCCAGAAAGTCCGCATTGGTGAACGTGGCGAACGAGCAGCCGAAATCGGGGTAGCTCTGGCCTACGTGGGCCGTGGCGCGCTTGACGAAGGCCTCGCCGTTCAGCAGGTAAGCGGCCCAGGTATCGGCGTTGAAGAGGCCGACCTTCTGCGCCGTGGTGGCATGTGGGTCCTGCCGAAGCGTAAGGAAATGCTTGTAGAACTTCCAGCGCGGGTCGGAAAAGTCCGTATAGGCCCACATGGTGAGCGGATTCGTCGGCTCCAGGTTCGCTGGATGCGTGCCGCGGGGCGGGAAGCCCGTCACCACCATTCCTCCCTGCGCCATCATGGTGAGCACCCACGGCGCGAATTCGAGCGGGAAGAGCGAATGGTTGCTGATGCGGTGGGCGGCCGTAACCAGCGTGCCGGTCGGCGCCATGTGAATTTCGATTTCCTTCTGCAGCTTGGTGAGCGGCTCGACAGGCTCGCGGGCGATGAGGCCGTCTTCCAGCACCTTGATCTCTACGGGCACGTTGTCCGGTGCCCAGGAGGCGACCGGATCCTCGGGCGACTTCCAGACGCGATCGCCGCCGCGCAACTGGAATTCGGCTTCGCCGCTCTTGCCGAGCTGCTCCGGAAATTCCTTGAAAATGTTCTGGCCGCCCACGAAGCCGAGGCGGATGACGCGCGGGCCGACATCCGCCGTCACGATCAGCTCGATTTCGCCGTTGGTGACGCGATAGCAATTCGGCCAACCTTTGTAAGCGGTCTTCGTCACCTGGACCGCGCCCTGTGCGCTCATGGCCAACACTCCGCAAATGAATAACAGTTTTCCAAACATTACGCCACCGCCACCGGTTTGTTGGGGTTAGCCGCCGTCCATCGTACCGCCGCTTTCTTGATGCGGCTGACGGCCTCCTCCAGGTTTTCGAGCGAATTGGCATAGCTGAAGCGGACGTAGCCGTTGCCGTATTCGCCGAAGCAGGCGCCGTCGAGGCAGGAAACGCCGGCATCGTAGAGGAGATAATCCGCCAGTTCCTTCGAGCCCATGCCGGTTCCGCCGACGTTGGCGAAGGCGTAGAACGCGCCTCCGGGCACGGCGCAGCGGAAGCCGGGCACCTCATTCAGGCCGCGGCAGATGGCGTCGCGGCGGCGGCGGAACTCCGCCACCATCCGGTCCACGCAGTCCTGCGGGCCTTTCAAAGCCGCAATGCCCGCGCGCTGCGTAAAGCTGGCGGTGCACGAATTGGAATTCACCATCAGCTTGTTGACGGCTTCCACCAGCCATGCGGGCATTACGCCGTAGCCCATGCGCCACCCGGTCATGGCGTAGGTCTTGGAGAAGCCGTCCAGAATGATGGTTTTTTCCAGCATGCCGGGAAAGCTGGCGATGGAAACGGGTGCAGCGGCGCCGTAATGGATGCGGGAATAGATTTCATCGCTGAGCACGACAAGGTCACGGTCGCGCAGCATGTTCGCTAACGCTTTCACGTCGCCCGGCGGGATCACGCCGCCGGTCGGGTTCTGCGGCGAATTGAGAACCACCATTTTGGTCCGATCGGTGAGCTTGCTCTGGAATAGGTCGAGATCGAAGCTGAAGCCGCGGCTCTCTTCGAGCGGCATCGGCACCGGGGTGGCACCGGCGAAGCGGATCATCGATTCGTAAATCGGGAAGCCGGGGTTCGGATAGATCACTTCGTCACCGCGCTCGAGCAGCGCCATCATGGGGAAGAAAATGATCGGCTTGCCGCCGGGCACCACCGAGACGTGTTCCGGGCCGACGCGGATACCGCGCGTGGCTGAGACCGTGGCCGCGATGGCCTCGCGGAGTTCAGGCAGGCCCTGGGTTGGGCCGTAATGAGTCCAACCTTCGTCAAGTGCCTGTTTGGCGGCTTCTACAATATGTGCGGGCGTGTGGAAATCGGGCTCTCCGATCTCCAGGTGCACGACGCTGCGGCCCTGCGCTTCCAGCGCGCGGGCTCTCACCAACACATCGAAAGCGGTTTCCACTCCGATGCGGCTCATTCGTTCTGCGAGTTTCATATGCGCTCTCAGCTTCAGCGATCAGCCCCCAGCTCAGTACTCGCAACCCGGCGGCACACAGCCGCTATGAACCAATCGCGCCAAACCTCCCAGGATATATTAGCTCCCGGTTCTGGTGCATGTACCGGACCGGGGGATTCGTCAGGCGGTTGGCGGCGCGCCGGCCGCCTTGCGGAAGAATGGAACGTCGTCGCGCCCTTCCACTTCCACCACACAATCGTCGATTGCGACCCGCTCTCCGGCGATCCGCGCGGTGACCCGGCCGCCGTCATCCAGGGTCACGATAGCCGTCTGGTACGGCGCCTCGTTGACAAACGCTTCCGGCGCCGAGTAGATCACCGTTTCCGAATACACCCTACCGCTTCTCATGCCTTCCCCAAAATGCTGACCACGCAAGTTGCGCCGGAGCCGCCCAGATTTTCCGCCAGTCCAACCGAGTGGCGCTGCACCTGCCGCTCGCCCGCTTCGCACCGGATCTGCTGCACCAGGTCGAAAATCTGCGCCGCGCCGGTGGCGCCTACGGGGTGCCCCTTCGATTTCAGCCCACCGCTGGCGTTCACCGGGCGCGCACCATGCAGGCTGGTGCAGCCTTCGAACGCATAGGGGCCGCCTTCCCCGCGCCCGCAAAAGCCAAGATCCTCGCTGGCGACGATTTCGGCGATGGTGAAGCAGTCGTGGAGTTCAGCGAACTCGATCTCATCCGGCGAAACGCCCGCCATCTGGTAAGCCTTCTGTGCGGCGCGGCGAACAGCGGGAAAGGTGGTGATGTCTTCCTTCTGGTCGAGCGCCACGAAATCCGATGCCTGGGCGATGCCGAGAACGCGTACGGCGCGGTCCGTGAATTCCTCGGCGCGCTCCAGGGGCGCTAGAATCACCGCGGCGGCGCCGTCGCTGATCAGCGAGCAATCGTAAATGTTGAGCGGGTCGGCGACCGGCTTGCCGTTGAGAGCCTGCTCCAGCGTGATGACCTTGCGCATGTGGGCGTCCGGATTCAGGGCGCCGTTGGCATGATTCTTCACGGCGACCGCGGCCAGGTGCTCCTTTTTGGTTCCGAAATCGTGCATGTGCCGCCGGGCGATCATGGCGAACAGAGAGGCAAAGGTATTGCCCGCTTTCATTTCGCCGGAGCAATCGCCGGCTTCCGCCAGGATCTCGCTCACCCGCGCCGTGGTCTGCGAGGTCATCTTTTCCACGCCAACCACCATCACCACGTCGGCGATGCCCGCCGCGACTTCGGCCCAGGCGTGGAAGAAGGCGGAGCCGCTCGAAGCGCAGGCAGCCTCGATGCGCGTCGCGGGCACGCCGTTGATGCCAAGCGCGGTGGAAACAAAGGGCGCGAGATGGTTCTGGCCGACGAAAGCAGGGCCGGAGAAATTGCCGAGATAGAAGGATTCGACGCGTTCCGGTGGGAGGGCGGCATCGTGGAGGGCCTTTTCGCCCGCCTCCACGGCCAGCGAGCGGAGGTCGCGGTCCGGGAAAGCTCCGAATCGGGTCTTCCCGGCGCCGATTACAGCTACAGCTCTCATACAACTTCAGATTAGCCGAAACCACCCTGAGGTGGGGAACTCCAGCCGTCGGCTCCCGGCGACCCTCTGTCAGCTCGCACCCGTTTCCGTGGTGCCGGCACACCCGCCTGATCGAGCCGGACGACCGCACGAACTTCGTGGCTCCAGGCTGATAGCCCAACGCTGACGGCTAAAAGCCATTGCTTGATCATGATCAGATGGGTAATCCCGCCATAGAGTTGCCTCCACTATGGGCAGTGATGGTCCGTGCCGCCGCCCGGCCCATGCACGTGTTACTATTCCGTTTTAATCCGGTTTCAGCAGTTCGACTTCGCACCCGGACAATCTGTCCGAAAGCAGGGAGCCAAATCCGTGAAAGTCTACGAAAGCAAAGACATTCGGAACGTCGGTGTGGTGGGCCACGGCGATTCCGGCAAGACCACGCTCACCGCCGGTTTGCTCTTCGCCGCGGGAGCCACCAACCGCCTGCTCCGTGTGGACGAAGGCAATACCATCACTGATTTCGATGAGGAAGAGGTCCAGCGGAAAATCAGTATCTCCACCGGCATTGCCGCGACGGAATGGAAAAAAACCAAGCTCAACCTTCTGGATACTCCCGGTTACAACATCTTTATTAACGACACGCGGGCGGCCTTGGTGGCCGCGGATGCGGCGTTGGTGATCGTGGACGGCGTGGCCGGCGTCGAAGTGCAGACGGAAAAGGTGTGGCAGTTCGCGAATGATTTTCAGCTTCCCCGAGCCGTCGTGATCAACAAGCTCGACCGGGAGCGGGCGGATTTCCAGCGCGCCCTCGCGAGTGTCCACGAATTTTTCGGTCGCTCGGCGGTTCCCGTGCAGATTCCCATCGGCTCCGAGCGGGATTTCAACGGCGTGGTCGACCTGGTGCGAATGAAGGCCTATACTTACACGCCGGACGGCGATGGCAAAGGTAAGGAGGGCGAGATACCGGCGTCGCTGGCCGATGCCGCCCGCACCGCCCACGAAGCGCTGGTGGAGATGGTCGCGGAAGGCAACGATGCGCTCATGGAGGAGTTCTTCGAAAAAGGCACGCTGCCCGCCGAGCATATCATCGAGGGATTGCGGCAGGGCGTGCGCGAATTGCGCATCTTCCCCGTTCTGTGTGCGTCCGGACTGCGGAATCTCGGCGCCGACCTGATCCTGAACTTCATTGCGGAAAACTTTCCCGCCCCTACCGAGCGCGAAGCGGGACTGGCCGAAGGCGGCAAGCAGAAGACTTCCGAGAGTGGTTCTGCCTCACTTTACGTGTTCAAGACCACGGCCGATCCCTTTGCCGGCCGCATCAGCTTTTTCAAGGTCTACACCGGCGTGGTCAAGAACGACGCCACCATGCAAAACCTTACGCGGAGCACGGCGGAGCGGCTGGCTCATTTGAGCATTCCGTTCGGCAAAACGCTCCAGCCTGTCACTGAACTGCACGCCGGCGATCTCGGGGCGGTGGCCAAACTGCGCGATACGCTCACCGGCGATACTCTGGCCGATAAAGGCGTAACGGCAACGTATGCCCCGGTGAAGCTGCCGGAGCCCTCCATTGCCTTCGCCATCGAAGCCAAATCCCGCGCCGACGAGGACCGGATGGGCAATGCCGTCCATCGCATGCTGGAAGAGGACCAGTCGCTGCGGTTCTACCGCGACCCGCAGACGCGGGAATTTCTGCTCGCAGGGGCAGGGCAGCAACACGTGGAGATCGTGGTCAGCCGGCTGAAGAAGCGATATGGCGTGGATGTCACGCTGAAGGCTCCAAAGATTCCCTACCGCGAGACGATCCGCGGCTTTGCCGACGTGCAGGGGCGGCACAAGAAGCAGACCGGCGGCCACGGTCAGTTCGGCGATTGCTGGATCAAGATGGAGCCGCTGCCGCGCGGCGCCAAGTTTGAGTTCGCCAACGAGATCTTTGGCGGCGCCATCCCGAAGAATTTCATCCCGGCTGTGGAGAAGGGAATCGTGGAGGCTGCTGAGAACGGCTACCTGGCCGGCTACCCCATGGTGGATTTCAAGGTAACCGTCTATGACGGCTCCTACCATGACGTCGATTCTTCGGAATTGGCCTTCAAACTGGCGGCGCGCAAGGCGTTCAAAGCCGCCATGCAGGAGGCCAAGCCGACGCTGCTGGAACCGATCATGAACGTGGAGATCCAGGCTCCCGTGGAATACGCGGGCGACCTGATGGGCGACCTGAACGGGCGGCGCGGCCGCATTTCAGGTATGGACACTAAGGGCAGCACCCAGTTCCTCCGCGCCCAGGTGCCGATGGCGGAGATGCTCAACTACCAGAGCGACCTGACGGCCATGACGCAGGGCCGCGCGTCGTTCACCATGGAGTTCGACCACTACGATTTCGTGCCGCAACTGCAGGCGGAGAAGATTATCGCCGCGGCCAAGGCTGCCAAGGCCGGTGAAGAGGAAGAGGAAGAATAAATTAGCCGGAGGTTCGGGAGCGGAGTCCCGCTCCCGCGCCCCGATGTTCGCGGTTTCAGCCCTGGTTTCCAGGCTGATCGCTGTTTCCCTGTGACACGGCCTCCGTCCAAAGTGCCTCAGACCTCACTACGCGGAAGTGTATGGGTGGTTGCACACGACACCCGTAGTGTTGTAGCCTTTAAGATTCGGGCCCAGACCGGGGCTCGAAGAAGTGCCGTATTTTCATTTGTTCGAGGCGTAGATGGACGATCGAACTAGGACCTGTCTCTCCTTTATACTTGTGGCCGCGGCCTTAGCCACTGCCGGATGTACCTATAGCCAGCAAACCAAGTTCCAAATGCATTTTCTGCCGCCGGCTCCCCTGGGAGCGGAGGCCCACGACGAAAGCCTGCCTCCGGCGCCGGCTTTCGAGTCTAACTCCTTCCTTCAGCCAGCCCCTCAATTCCTGCTCTCCACCTCTCCCGAACTGCGCCACAAGAGTGCCGCCGATGCACTGGTGATGCGTGCTGATCAATCGTTTCAACGTGGGAAAAATTTCTACCAGCAAAACGACATGGTCAACGCCCGGCGTGAATTCGATAACGCTATTGATTTGATGCTCGAAGCAGTCTCTGAGAACCCGGGATCGCGGGATGAAATCGAGCGGCACATGGACGAGATGGCGGACGCCATCCACCGCAGGGATTTGGCCGGCCTGGGAGCTTCCGATTCCGGGGACGTTGGCAAATTCGAAAAAGCTCCCCTGGAAGACATCCTGGTGATGACCTTTCCGGTGGATCCCAAGCTGAAGGACCGCGTGCACGAGCAACTGTCTGCGACGGTTTCCCAATTGCCGCTGACGGTCAACGACAGCGTACTTGGGTACATCAACTACTTCTCCAAGGGTGGGCATAGTACGATCATCGCGGCGATGCAGCGGTCCGGCATGTACCGGCCGATGATCCAGCGAATCCTGGACGAAGAAGGGCTGCCGCAGGAGTTGATTCACCTGGCCCAAGCCGAATCCGGCTTCATGCCGAGGGCGATTTCGCGTGCGGCGGCAGGCGGAATGTGGCAGTTCCTCACCTGGCGCGGCCGGCAATACGGGTTGCTGCAGACTCCTTATTCGGATGACCGCATGGATCCGGAAAAGGCCACCCGTGCCGCGGCCAAGCATCTACACGATCTCTTCTCCGAGTTCGGCGACTGGTACCTCGCGATTGCCGCGTACAATTGCGGTCCGGGAGTGGTGGAGAGGGCCGTCGAGCGCACCGGCTACGCCGACTTCTGGGAACTGCGCGCTCGGGGCGTTCTACCCGCCGAGACCACCAACTACGTACCGATCATCCTTGCCATGACCATCATGGAGAAGAATGCGGCCGCGTATGGGCTGGACGGCATCGCCATGGACCCGCCGCTCGAATACGACACCGTCCAGACGACCGCTCCCACCAGCCTGACGCTCGTTTCCGATATTGCCGATGCGCCCCTGGCCGAATTGGCGGCGCTGAATCCGGCGATTCTCCGAAGCGCCGCGCCGGCCAATTACGCCCTGCACGTGCCCAAGGGCACGGGCGCCGAGTTGACGGCTACGCTCCAGATGATTCCGCCCGAGCACCGGCTTGTGTGGCGCATGCATCGCGTAAGCGCCGGAGAGACGCTGGCGTCGATTGGGAAGCAGTTTGGCGTCCTGCCGACGGCCATCCTCGCGGCCAACAATCTGAAGGTGGGTGAGGACATCCAGGGCGACCGGCTGGTGATTCCCGCGGTTCCGCACGTCGAGAGGACGCCGGTGCATCGCACAGGTTCCCGCAGCGTGTCGCATCGCGCCTCGGCTGGCCGCCGAAGGCAGCCAGTAAAGACCGCCTCAGCCGCTTCAGCGCACAGGTCTCCCGTCACCGTAGCCCGCGCGCAATAGCGGCAGCAAGCCCACATCTGGCCGGGCACGGAGCTTTGCCGGTCCGGTGGGGTACCGGCGCTGCCGCCAAGCGCGGGATTTTACTTTTTCTCTATTGCCCCGGCGCAAAAAAGGGTATGCTATGGGTGATTACGCCTGAATACAGGAGGCTTCGTAAATGTTTGATAGGCCGAAACTCACTCCGCCCGACGACGACGAGATGGAAGACTTTCAGGATTACGACGACGAAGAGAATGATGGAGTAGATACCGACCTCGACGAATTCGACGAAGACGAAGACGAGGACGAAGAAGAGGAAGAAGAGGAGATCGAGATCATCGCCGTGGTGCCTCCGCCCGAACCGGCTCCTGCGGCCGCGCCCCCAGAACCGGCCGTGGAACCGGCAGCTCCGCCGAAGAAACCGGTGAAGAAGGCGGTCACATCGAAGAAGGCGCCCGCGAAGAAGGCACCGGCAAAAAAGGTCGCCGTGAAGAAGGCCGTGGCGAAGAAGGCCGCCAAAAAAGCGCCCGCGAAAAAAGCTCCGGTGAAGAAGGCCGCTAAGAAGGCTCCGGTGAAGAAGGCTGCCAAGAAAGCGCCCGTCAAGGCGGTCAAAAAGGCAGCCAAAAAAGCCCCTGCCAAGAAAGCCGCGGCCAAGAAAGCACCTGCCAAAAAGGGCGGCAAGAAGCGCTAGACCGGCGGACGTTGGGTCGAACGGCCGGCACCGGCGAGACATTCATGTCTCGTTTACGCCGTGCGCCTTTATTAGAATCAAGCAGTTACGGATACCGGGGCGAGACATGATGTCTCGCCCTCGTCGTTTAGACTAACTCTGGGATTCGTCCACCGCTTTACGGCAGCGGTCGAACAGCCCCAGGAGCGCTTCCGCATAATCCTCGGCCGAGCGGGCCACCGACTTGCCCGAAAATCCTGCTCCGGATCCCGCGGCTTTTCCGTAGCCGGTAGTCACGGCAATAAATTTCATCAGTTCCAGCGCGATCTCGTCTTTGTTGCGACCGGGTGTTGCCGGCGCTGGCGGCGCTGCCGCCTCAGCGATAGGTGTTCCAGTCTCCGCCATTTCCGATTGTTTCCTCCCTGTGCTACAACTCTAGATTACTGCATTTTCCTTCGGAAACACGGCTTGAACGTGCTGCCTGCTTCTGAAACAGGGTCAGTCCGCCCGAGGCGGCCCGCGGCCCTGCCAAGGGTTTTGCGATGCCGCTAACCGCAGTCCGGCACGTCCGCAAAATGCGAGGAGGCGCCCAATCCCATCTGCTGGAGGCGGATGACGGGAATTGGTACGTCGTCAAGTTTCGTAACAATCCGCAGCACCGGCGTGTGCTGATCAACGAACTGCTGGCAGGCGTGCTGCTCGATTACCTCAAAATTGCGGCGCCCCAGACGGCCCTGGTTCGCATCAGCCCGGAGTTTCTGGCCGCCAATCCGGAAATCCATTTCGTGCTCGGTTCCCGGCGACGGGAGATCGAGCCCGGCTGGCATTTCGGGTCGCGTTACCCCGGGGACCCCGCCCGCATCGCGGTGTACGATTTCCTGCCCGATGCGCTGCTTCACACGGTCGTGAACCTGGAGGACTTCCGGGCCATCCTGGTGTTCGACAAATGGACCGCCAATGCGGACGGGCGGCAGAGCGTGTTCTACCGCGCGATGGTGCGGCGGGGTCCGGGACAGCCCAAGCCGGGCTTCGTCGTCAGCATGATCGATCACGGCTACGTATTTGACGGTCCGAACTGGGACTTCCCCGATTCCCCTCTGCAAGGCCTCTATCCGCGCCGGCTCGTATACGAGAGCGTGCGCTCGCTCGACGATTTCCAGCCTTGGCTGGAGCTTGTCCTCCATTTTCCCGAAGAAGTGATCGACCAGGCCTGGAAACGCATTCC
>DATJMP010000154.1:0-34111 GCA_035508655.1 Bryobacteraceae bacterium | reverse complement strand
TGTCGTGCGCGAAGTGATGGTGCCGCGCAACGATATGGTGGCGATCGAGGCGAGCGCGAGCCTGGACGACGTGCTCTCCACCATAATTCGCGAGAAGCATTCGCGCCTGCCGGTGTACGACGGCAAGCCGGAAAAAATCATCGGGATCTTGCATTACAAGGATCTGCTGCCGGTGTGGGAAGAGCGGCGGCGGGCAATCCGGTCGGGACGGCCGAGCCGGTCGTTCCGGATTACGCGGCTGCTGCGGCCGCACATGGTGGTGCCGGAGACGAAGCCCCTGGCGCAGATGCTTGAGGAATTCCGGCTGGGACCGTCGCACATGGCGATGGTGGTGGATGAATTCGGCACGATTGTTGGGATGCTCACGGTGGAGGACGTTCTGGAACAGGTAGTAGGCCGGATCGAGGATGAGCACGACGAGAAGGCCGGCAGGCCAGCCGCCGAGACGGGTGAAATCGAGCTGGACGGAGCCACGCGCATCCGCGACCTTGAGAGCGAGTTTGCAATCGAGCTGCCCGGCGATGCCGGTTTTGAAACGCTGGCCGGATTTCTTTTGTTCCGGCTGGGTGCGATTCCGCACGCGGGAGAATCGGTGGTGTATCAGGGACGAAGGTACACGGTTCTGGAAATGGAGCGCAACCGGATTGCGCGGGTGCGGATTGAAAAGGTGCCCGCACCTGCCGGACCGCAGGCCGCTGCTTCCTGAAACCGGCGCCCGAAGAACCGTCCGGGCCGCCGGGTAGGAAGGGGCCAGCCTGCAGCGAGGCGTTGCCTGGACGCGTAGGTTAGAATTGAGGCGGCTTTGCATGTTGGGAATCGATCGCAATGCGGCGCGGTACACCTGGACGGCGGCAGCCGTAATGGTGCTGATGTTTCTGTTCTATCTGGTGCGCAAGACGCTGTTCGTTTTCATCCTGGCGCTGCTGTTCGCATATCTGCTTTCGCCGCTGGTCAATTTGCTGTACCGCGCCCTGCCGGGCCGCACGCGCGCGCCGGCGCTGGCGCTGGCATACGTGATTTTCGTCGGCCTGGTGGTGGTGATGGGGCTTCAAATCGGGTCGCGGGTCGTCAACCAGGCGAAGGAATTGGCCCGGAACCTGCCGGCGGACATGGAAAA
The DNA here is from genome assembly GCA_035508655.1 of Bryobacteraceae bacterium. Taxonomy (GTDB): domain Bacteria; phylum Acidobacteriota; class Terriglobia; order Bryobacterales; family Bryobacteraceae; genus DATGMB01. The sequence goes on along the minus strand of DATJMP010000154.1, from coordinate 32,994 downwards.
GTGGGAAAAACCGAGCCCGGACCTCTCTCCTACTCTCAATCGTTTTCGGTCCCAACTGGTGCGGCGGATCGACCAGCAGGTCTCGGAAGGGTCGAGCCAGGTGCTGTCCAACGTGGCCGAGGCCGGGTTGAAATTCCTGACGGTGGCGAGCGACCTGGTATACGCAGTGATCATCCCGATCCTGGCTTTCTTTTTTCTCAAAGACGGCGCGATGATCCGCGAGCACATTCTGGATTTGGTGGAGGCCGGACCGCAGCGGGTCCTGCTGGATGACCTGATGGCGGACATCCATCTGCTGCTGGCGCATTACATGCGCGCGTTGGTGCTGCTTTCGCTGGCCGCGTTTACGGCGTACAGTATCGTGTTTTCGATTTTGGGGGTTCCGTACGCCGTGCTGCTGGGAGCCATCGCCGGCGTCCTCGAGTTCATCCCCATGCTCGGGCCGCTGACCGCGGCGGTAATCATTCTGGTGGTGACCATTGTGGCCGGCGGGCACACGTTGGCGGTGCTGCTTTTCATCGTGGTCTACCGGGTGTTCCAGGATTACATCCTCTCGCCGCATTTGATGGGACAGGGAGTGGAACTCCATCCGCTGCTGGTGCTGTTCGGCGTGTTTGCGGGGGCCGAGCTTGCAGGGATACCAGGGACGTTTCTTTCCGTGCCGGTGCTGGCGCTGATACGCATTCTGTACGTCCGGTTCCGGCGGACACGGGTGGGCTCGCGGTTGACCCCGGTGGGGCCGGTGGCGCTGTGAAGGACCTGGCTGGCAAAGCCAGATGGGTTGGTGCACTGCTGCTGGGCGCTGCGGCGGCGTGGGGCCACGTGGTCAGCATGAGCTCGGGGTATCTGACCGTGAACGGGGTCCGGGCCCATTACGAACTGCAGATGCCGCTTTATGAAATCGTGCACGTGACACAGCCGGAGCGGACGCTGCTGGAGCACGTGCGTTTTGCCGGCGCGCGGACGCTGACGCAGAGTTGCGCGCCCGATCAACCAAACGGTGTTTACGTGTGCCGGGCGGATTACGAATTCGCGGCGGCGCCGCAACAGGTAGAAGTGGAATGCACGCTGGCCGCGGTGACGGTGCCGAATCACGTGCACGTCCTTCGAGCGGTGATGGGGGAGAAGCGGGACGAGGAACTGTTCGACCTGTCCTTCACCCATGCGACTTTGCGCTTCCGGCCTCCGACTGCGGCGGAGATCGCGTTGGAGCAGGCCGCGGGCGGCTTCCGGCGCGCACTGGGCGGACCGGTGCAGATTCTGTTTCTGGCGGCGTTGGCACTGGCGGCTCGCAGCCGGCGCGAACTGATGGCGTTGGCCGCGATGTTTCTGGCGGGACAGACGGCGGCGGTGCTGGCGGCACCGCAGACCGGTTGGCAGCCGGCGCCGCGTTTCGTGGAAGCGGCGGCGGCGCTGACCATCGCATACCTGGCGATGGAAATTCTGCTGCTGCCGAAAGCGGGCTCACGGTGGATGATCGCGGGCGTGCTGGGGGCCTTTCACGGCCTGTATTTTCACCTGTTCCTGCAGACAGCGGGGTATCCTCCCGGCTATGTCCTGGCGGGCGCTGCCGCGGCGGAAATCGCGGTGTTAGGCGTGCTGGCTCTGGTGTTGGGCCGTGTGATCCAATGGGCTCGGGCGCTGCGGCCGGTGCAGGTGTCGGCGTCGGCGCTACTGGCATTCGGGATTGCCTGGTTCGTGTTGCGAATGATCGGGTGATGCGGCGAACCTACACCACAAAGACCAGGAGCACCGCGCATTCGGCCAGTTCGATGGCAGCGCCTAAGGTATCGCCGGTAACGCCGCCTATGCGGTGGCGGCAGTAGGCGGCCCAGCAGAAGGAAACGGCGGCGACTGCACCAGCAGCGATGCCTCCGAGCCAGCGTGCGATCCCCGAGGCGAACGCGGCCGCAAGCAGCGTAGCAATGGCCAGTTCGGTTTTGCCCATGTGGCGCGTGGGCGCGCCGGCGGTGCTAGGAGCATCGCCGGCAACCGGGCGGGCGTAGGGCTGCGTGGCGCCGAGCAGCACCGCCGCCCAGCGGCCGAGAACCGGCGCGAGAAAGAGCGCGGGCAAGGCCCGGTGGCCCTCGATGAGCGCGACGAGGGCCGCGATTTTCAGCGCAGCCAACAGAACCACCGAGACGGCGCCATAAGAACCGACCTCCGGATCGCGCATGATGCGCAGGACGTCCGCCGGCGTGCGGCCGCCGCCGAAGCCATCGGCGGTATCGGCCAGGCCGTCGAAGTGCATAGCGCCGGTCAATAGGGCGTCGACCACCAGGAGCAGAACGGCGGTTAGGAGCGGAGGAAAAATGCGGGTCAAGCCCAGGAACACAGCGGCGTAGATGGCGCCGAGGAGCGCGCCAGCCAGGGGAAAGAAACGGGCGGAGCGGGCTACGGTCTTGGCATCGAGAGGTGCATGGCCGGCGGCGGGCAGGCGGGTGAGGAAGGCGATAGCGGCGAGCATAAGGCGCATCAGGACGCTTCCTGGGCCGCAGCGACACCGGCAGAAGCGAACGTCGCCATGCCGATGAAAGCGGCAACGGCCGCGCGCACCACGGGAACCGCCAACGCCGCGCCCGTGCCTTCGCCGAGCCGCATTTCGAGATCGAGCAGCGGGCGGTGGCCGATCAGTTCCAGCAGAGGCGCCTGGCCGGGTTCCGTGGAGCGGTGGGCGGGAATCAGATAATCGCGGACCGCCGGACAAAAACGAACGGCGAGCGCAGCGGCCGCGGTAGCGATAAAGCCATCCACCAATGCTGCCGTGCGGCGGGCCGCCGCGCCGAGGAACAGGCCGCACATGGCGCCGATCTCGAAACCGCCCAGGCGCGCCAGGAGATCGAGCGGGGTACGGATATGCCGCGTGTGCAGGGCCAGGGCGCGCTCGATGGCGGAGAGCTTTCGCGCCATGCAGGCCTCATCGGCGCCAGTGCCTCGGCCGAGTACGCTGACTGCGGGAAGGCCGGTCAGGGCGGCGGTGAGCGCACTGGCGGGGGTGGTATTGCCGATGCCCATTTCGCCGGCGGCAAGGAGATGGAGCGGCTCGGCCGTCCAGGCCATCTCGATACCCAATTCGAGCGAGGCACGCGCCTGCTGCTCCATCATGGCCGGCGCCTCGCAAAAATTGGCAGTGCCGCGGGCGATGGGGCGGCGGATCAGGCCGGGGATATCTGGAATCAGAGACGCCACACCGGCATCGACGATGCGGAGTTCCAACCCGGCCACACCCGCCAGAGCGTTCATGGCGGCGCCGCCGCGCAGGAAGTTGGCGACCATCTGGGCGGTGACGGCTTGGGGGAAGGGATTGACGCCCTCCGCGCAGACGCCGTGGTCGCCCGCAAACAGGACGAGCCGCGCGCGGTCGGCGGACGGCGCCAGGGTTTCCTGAATCGCGGTCAGGCGATTCGCGATTTCCTCCAGGCGGCCGAGGCTGCCGGGCGGCTTCGTCAATTCCAACTGGCGCGCACGGGCGCGTTCGATCCAGACCGGATCTACCGGGCGGATGCGTTCGAGAGTGGCGTTGAGGTCCATGATTATCCCAGCAGTTCCGATACGCGGCCAGCATCCCGGTTCTCCCAGCCGTCGAAATGGATCAGGCGGGAGAGGCTTTCGCGGCGCTCCCAGCCGCGCGATTCCAACTCGGGGCAAGGCGGAAATTCGGACACGTAGCCGATGCACAGGTAGGCCAACGGCACCAGGCGCGCGGGCAGGCCGAGCAATTCGCGCAGGCGGTCGAAATCAAGAATGCTCACCCAGCCAACGCCCAGCGATTCGGCGCGCGCGGCCAGCCACAGGTTCTGGACGGCGCATGCGGTGGAATAAAGATCGGTGGCGGAATCGGTCTGGCGGCCCACGCCCGCGCCCTTGGGGCGCTCGCGATCGCAGGTGATGCAGAGGTTCACCGGGGCGTCGAGGATGCCTTCGAGCTTCAGGCTGTCATAGAGCGTGCGGCGCTCGCCCGTGTAGATCTCTGCGGCGCGGCGGTTGGCCTCGAGAAAGCAGTCGCGGATGGCGCGGCGCACGGATTCGGAGCGGATGACGATGAAATCCCAGGGCTGCATGAAGCCGACCGAGGGGGCGTGATGGGCGGCGTCTAGCAGGCGGCCGAGCACGCGGGCGGGAACCGGAGTCGGAAGGAAATGAGAGCGGATATCGCGGCGCTCGTAGATGGCGCGGTAAACACCGCGGCGTTCGGCTTCGGAAAATTCGGAATTATTCGCAGGAGTACTCATGACGGGAGGAGTATTTAAGGCCACGGATGAACGCAAATGAACGCGGATGGAAGAGCATGATCACATCACCGCATACTGGCGCCGGCGCCGGAGCAGCCAGAGGAAGGCTGGACCGCCGAGGAGGCCCGTGATGGCGCCAACGGGCAGCTCGCCGGATGCGAGCGCGCTGCGCGCCAGGGCATCGGCCAACACCAGAAACGTAGCGCCCAGCAGGAGCGAGCCGGGCAGGACGATGCGCAGATCTTCGCCGAACAGCAGCCGCACGGCATGCGGCACGATCAGGCCCACGAAGCCGATGGCGCCACCCATTGCCACCGCCACCCCAACGATTAACGCGCTAAGCAGGTACACGGCGGTCTCGCAGCGGCCAACGTTGACACCGAGCGTAGCGGCGGTGTCTTCATCGATGGCGAGCAGATGCAGTTGGCGGGAGAAGGCGAGCAGGGCGATCCAGGCCGGAGCCAGCACCACGAACATTTGGCCGACCGGCGCAAGACCGACCACGTCGAGGCTCCCGATCATCCAGCGCAGGATGCGGAGAGCGCTATCGGGATCGGCGAGATATTGAATGGTGAGCACGGCGGCGGCGGAGACCAGGTTCACTACCACGCCCGAAAGCAGCAGCGCTCCGGGCAGAAGAACCGCGCCGGTTCGCGCGATGGCGCGCACCAGGAAGACCGCCACCATGGCACCGGCGAAGGCGGCGAGAAAAACCAGAGGCGTTCCGAGCAGGCGCGCGCTCCAGCCCAGAGCCAGCGCGATGCTGGCGCCCAGAAGGCCGCCGCCGGAAACGCCGAGCGTGAACGGATCGGCCAGCGGATTGCGGAAGAGCGCTTGCAGGGCGGCGCCGACCAGCGAAAGCGAACCGCCGATCAGCAGCCCCATCAGCACGCGCGGGAGGCGCAGGCGGAAAAAGAGAGCGCGGGCGAAGGGATCAGAGAAGACGGCGGCCAAATCCAGCCGCTGGCGGCCGATGAACAGCGCGGCAAAGAAGGATGCGACCAGGACAACGGTGAGGATGGCAAGCGTAACGGCCAACCGGGCGCGGCGCGGGGGCGCGGCGGAGGCCCGGGTAACGAGCGTGCCGGCTTCGCTGGTCGCGCTCATGCTTCGATCCATACCAGGGTCTGCGCGCCCATCCGGCGGGCGCGGACGTTGGGTTCGCCGTAGATTTCCGCGAGCAGGTCGCTGCGCAGCACCTCATCCGGGCGGCCCAGCGCGGCGACCTCGCCTTCGCGCAGGGCAAGGATGCGATCGAACAGCGAACCGGTCAGTTGCAGATCGTGGGTGATCATGACAATGCTCAGGCCGCGAGCTTCGCGCAGGCGGGCGAGCGTCCGCATGAGGGCGGCGCGATGCTTGAGATCGAGCGCGGACGAAGGCTCGTCCAGCAGAAGGAGGCGCGGCTGCTGGGCCAGGGCGCGCGCCAGCACAACCATCTGGCGCTCGCCCGCTGAAAGGCCGGTTACGATGCGGCCGGCCAGTTGCGCGGCGCCTGCGGCTTCCAGAGCATCGAGAGCGATTGCGTAGTCCTCGGCCCGCTCGAAGCGGAAGCGCGGGATGTGCGGTGAGCGTCCGCTGAGCACGATATCCATCACCGGAAAGGGAAAGGCAGTAGCCGTGGCCTGCGGCATGTAGGCAATTTCGCGCGCGCGGAGGCGAGGCTGCCAGTAGTCGAGCGGCTTGCCGTGCAACAGGACTTCCCCCGAAAAGGGGCGGAGCAGGCCGGCCAGCATACGGATGAGCGTAGATTTGCCGGAGCCGTTGGCGCCGATGACGGCGGTCATGGAAGCGGCTTCGACTTCAAGGCTCACGCCGCGCACAGCCATCGCCTTTCCGGGGCCGGACGAATCCGGCACACCCGGATACGCATAGGAAACTCCCCGCGCCTCCAGCAGGGTCATTTCAGCTCCGGATGCAGAAGGCGCGCGAACAGCTCCGCCGTCTGCACCATGCGCTGGGAAGCATGCGGGACATAGTCCTCATTCACGGCGTAGACGCGGTGGGCGCTGACGGCGCGCAGTTCCGGCATCTCCCGCCAGGCTTCGAGCGGATCGGCGGCGAAGCGGCCGACCGCGCCGTGAGTGAAATCGAGAATGATCTCCGGGTTGATGGCGAGCAGGTCCTCTTTACTCATTTTCCCGTATCCGGCCTCGGCCGGCGGACCGGCAATCCGGCCTCCGGCGATAGCCACCAGTTCGGCGAGATAGCCGCCGCCGCTGACCGCATAGAGGTCGCGCAGCGTTCCCGGAGTGCGGTCTACGATGAGAACGACGCTCGGCTTGGAAAGCGGCGAGGTGCGCCGTGAAACGCGGGCGAGGCCTTCGCGGGTACTGGCGGCGAGTTGCGCGGCGGTCTGGGCGTGGCCGGTGGCGCGCCCAAGTGTCTCCATGGCGCCATAGACCTGCTCGATGTTGTGATCGCGCGCAATCAGCGTGCGCAGGCCAAGATCGTGGAAGTTCTGTTCGAACAGCGGCGCCTGGGCATCGTCCAGGACGACCAGATCGGGCCGCAGCGAGACCAGCTTTTCGAAGCTCGGATTGGCCCAGCCGCCGACACTCGGAATCTTGGCGACTTCGGGAGGATAGGTGCAGTAATCCGTAACCCCGGCGACCTGCGGAAACGCGCCGATGCCGTAGAGAATCTCGGTTAGGTTGGGAGAGAGGGAAACGATGCGGCGCGGCAGGCCGGCGGCAGAGAGAGCAACGCCGAAGAAGAGAAGCGCACAGGCGGCAATGCCGTGGGGCAGGATGGCATCCTGCGCGGCGATTGCGAATCGCCGCGCGGGCCGATTGCCAATCGGCTTGCAGGTTGCCAACCTGCCCCACAATGCGGACTTGGTAAAACGGCGTCTCAAAGCATCAAGGTCCATCGGTCAAAACTCGAACTGCGTGCCCACCGTAAACGTCGCGCCGGGAGTGCGGAAACCGTCCTGGAAATAGGCCTGATTGGATAGATTATCCACCTTGCCGTAGAAACGGATGGCGCGGAATTCGCCGAGCAGGCGGCGGTAGCTCAACATCGCCTGGGCGCGGGCCGCACCCGGGAAGCGGTAGCCGAGGCCCCAGATGGAGCTCACGTAATCGCTGGTTCCGAAATACCGGAAGATGGCCGTGACGCGCGCGGTGAGGCGTTCGGTGGCGTAGACCGAATATTGGTGATGCGGGATATCGAGGCTCTGCCAGACGCCCGGCACCTCCGGGGTGTCCTGGCGGGAGTTGGTGTACGTGTAGGCGGCGTTGAATTGCAGGCGGCGGGTGGCCGCCACGCTGGAAGAAAACTCGAAGCCGCTGGCAATGCCGCCGCCGCCGTTGCGATAGCCGCCATAGGGCGGGTTGATGCCGGTATCGAAGATGATGAGCTGACTGAGGCGGGTGTAAAAGTAAGTGGCGGAGAGCTGGACGCGGGAATTCCAGAGCCGCTGATCGATGCCGATGTCGACGGAGCTGGAACGGTCGGGGTGCAGGTTGGGATCCCCGTAGAGAGTGTAATTGAAGCCGTCGAAATAGGTGCCGAAGCGCTCGTAGAGTGAAGGAGCCCGGTAGCCGCGGCCGACGTGGGCGCGGAACTTGGTGCCGGAGCGGCGCAGGGTATAGGCGGCAGAGAGATCTCCGGTTTGCGCCGTGGGCGGAGCGGCAAAGTTCTGGCCGGCGAAGGGCGCGCCCGCCGCGGGTTGAAAGAAGGGCGTATCGAGACTGAAGAACTGAGCTCGGTAACCGGCAGAAAACTGCAGGCGGCCGCCATCGAACTGCAGCTGGTCCTGGGCGAAAATGGCGTGGCTGAGCTGGCTGACGTTGCCGTAAAAGGCAGCGGTGGATGGCGGCGGAATCAGGCTGTTCTGGAAGTCTTCGTCCTCGAATTCGTAACCGGCGTCGAGATGCTGCCAGTGCGATGGCGAATAATCCAAGCGCGCGTTGGCGGTCTGGATGCGGCCGAAGTAATCGGAGAGGTTCGTGCCGGCGGGCTGAAAGTAGCCGGGACCGGCGGGACCGTCGCCATAATCCCGAGTGGTGCGCACGTTCTGATATTGGGCGGTGAAGCTCAACCGGTCGGAGGGTCGCACGACGAAGCGCAGGGCGCCGGTAAAGAAATGGCCCACGCGCGTGCTGTCGGGATCGAACTGATCGGCGATGAAGTTGGCATTGCCAGGGTTGAGATCCTCAAGCGGTGTCCCCGATTCGTATAAGTGCTGCTGGGCGAGCGAGAGCGGAACGGCGTTGATAATGCCGCTCGATGGCACGTTTCCCACCGGCATGGGGCTGAGACGGATAAAGCTGAACGAATCGCCGGCGTAGACGCGGGCGGTGAGGAAGGCAATGGACGAGAGGCGGAAGGTCACTTGGCCCTGGCCGCTGGTGTTGCGCGCGGGGCTATCGTTGTCGATGCCCCGGGTCACGTTCCAGTGCGTAAGGCCGACGCTGTACTGTATGCGATCCTGGTCGAAACCGCCGGAGAGATGCGCCGCGCCGCGAGCCGCGCCGAGCGAGCCGCCATCGGCGGTGATGGAGCCGCGTGTGTGGCCGCCGCCTTCGCCGGTGACGATGTTCACGACGCCGCCCGTGGCGTCAGTGCCGTACAACGATGAGCCGGTGCCGCGCAGCACTTCGATGCGCCCGGTATCGGCGATGAGTAGATCTTCGAGAACGCCGGAAGCATCGCCCTGCGTGCCGGAGGCATCGCGCAGGCGCATGCCGTCCACCAATACGGCGGTATCGGTGTCGCGCAAGCCGCGGATCTTGAACGAGACGAAAGAGAGCGGACCGCCCAACTGCTGCACGAGCAGGCCGGGAACGTCGGCCAACGCCTCCGCCACTGTCTTATCGGCGCGCTGCTCGATGGTGGAGCTGTCTACAACAGTGAGCGCCTTAGACACCTCGTCGGTGGTCTGCGGCGTTCCCGACGCAGTCACGACCACCGTGCTGCGAACCTGAGCGATGCCCAGAGAGATCGTGACGGGTGAATCGGATTCGCGGAGAACTTCGACCTGCTGCGGCACCGAGGCGTCGAATCCCGCGGCCACGGCGGAGAGCAGATAGTGACCGGGAGCGGCGGTGAAGCGGCAGGAGCCGGCGGAATCGGTGGTGAGCGCCTGGGCTTCGCCATCCTGAGAGATGAGCGAGACCGTGGCGGCGGGAATGGCTTGCCGGCCGGGATCGACGATGCGCACGGAAAGCACGGCGGCGCCGGCGGATACAGCGGCAACGAGGAGTAGGAGAAATTTCATCGGCCAAATCCTTGGGCATTCCGGGGGCGGGCACATCACAGGCGCTCCCCCGGCGGTTTGATCGTCACCGGGATTCCGGCGACCATGAGATAGACGCGGTCCGCGGCGCGCGCCGCGTCCTGGTTGACCCACCCCTGCAGATCGCGAAACAGGCGGCCCACGGGCGAATCGGGCACGACGCCCCAGCCGACCTCGTTACTCACGAGCACGACGTCGGAGGACACGGAGGCAGCAGCAAGACGCGCCAGTTCGTTCGCGGCCGCGGCCTCGATCCGCGACGGAGGGCAATCGCGCATTTCCCAGCAGAGATTGCTCAGCCAGACGGTGAGGCAATCGAGCAGAACGAAATCGCAGGCACCGGCGTTGGCTGCCACCGCGCAGGCAATTTCCAGCGGCTCCTCAACGGTGATCCACTCGGCCGGACGGGACTGCCGGTGGCGCGCGATGCGCTCGGCCATCTCCGCATCCACGGCGCGAGCGGTGGCGATATAGGCGGCGCGGCGCGCGTTCGCACCGAAAGACTGAGCGAAGCGGCTTTTGCCGCTGCGAGCACCGCCGATGACCAGAGTGAGCATGGACGAGGTAGACGCGCCTCAACCGAAGCACCAAGTTCGAGGCAGGTCTCCTGACTCGCAGGTCATTACGGCACCGGCAACCTTCCCATTCCTTTCGGAACAGTGGTTTTACCAGCCGGACCGCTCGCTGCTCACAGTGGCGCGACCGTGCGGGATTTCCACCCGCTTCCCTTTTCACCCCTTGCGGGGCACCTCGCAACCAACCTAGGAATAACACAAAAGCGCCGTCTCGGTCAAAAAACAGACTCCACTCCGAAATATAATGTGCCGTATGCTGAATCGGATCGTTTCGGCCGCGGCCCTTCTGCTGGCGGCGGCAGGTCTTCAGGCGCGCGTCACGCGCATCGTGGTGGAGCAGCGCGAATCGCCGGCATTCGGCGGGAAGCAATTCGGACAGGCAGGGCCATACGAAATCCTGCGCGGCCATTTCTACGGCGAGATCGATCCGCGCGATCCGCACAATTCGATCATCATGGACCTGCAGTTCGCGCCGCGAAATGCGCGCGGCATGGTGGAGTATTCGGCCACGTTCGCGATTGCCAGGCCCATCGATATGACGAAATCGAATCGCGTCCTCTACTACACAGTGCCCAATCGCGGGCGGGGCACGCCGGAGGGCTTCGACGATGGCCGCGTCAACGTGCTGAGCGGATGGCAGGGCGACGTGCGGCCGGATCCGAATCTGCAAACTATCGTCGTGCCTATCGGACGCAAGTCCGACGGGTCGCCGCTGATCGGGCCGGTAATGGAGCGAATGATCGACATTCCCGTGGGCACCAACACGATGGATCTGGGCGCCACCAAGTATGTCGGGCTGACCTACCAGAAGCCGGTTACGCTCGATACGAGCAAGGCCACCTTGACGCGGCGCACGTCTGCTAAAGCGCCGGGCAAGCCCGTGCCGGCCGGCGACTGGGCGTTCGCCGATTGCACGAATACATCATTCCCCGGCACGCCGGATGGCGGCAAGCTGTGCCTGAAGGGCGGCTTCGATCCGGCTTCGGAGTACACGCTGGTGTACACGGCGCAAGATCCGCTCATCCTGGGGATCGGCTATGCGGCCACGCGCGACCTGAATTCGTTCCTTCGCTACGACACGAGCGCGGCCAATCCGCTGGCCGGGCAGATCCGGTGGGTGATCAGCCGCGGCGATTCGCAATCCGGCAACTACATCCGCAGCTATATTCATCTCGGCTTCAACCAGGACGAGGCAGGACGCATCGTCTGGGACGGCGCCAACCCGCACATCGCGGCGCGGCAGCTGGCGCTGAATTTCCGTTTCGCCGTGGGCGGCGGCTATGCGGCGCCCTACCAGCCAGGCAGCGAAGGGGTGCTGTGGTGGAGCGATTACCAGGACCGCGCGCGGCACCGGGCAACGGGCGGACTGCTGGACCGCTGCCGTGCCACCAACACGTGTCCGAAAATTTTCGACACCTTCGGCGGCGTGGAGTTCTGGTTCCTGCGCGAATCGCCGGACCTGGTGGGAACGGACGCGAAGGCCGATATTCCGCTGCCTCCCAACGTGCGGCGCTATTTCTTCCCCGGAACCACCCACGGCGGCGGCCGCGGAGGCTTCAGCACCAGCGCTCCAGTGGCGGCCGGCTGTGTACTGCCGGGCAATCCGAACCCGGAGAGCGATACCATGCGAGCCCTGACAGCGGACCTCATCGACTGGGTGAGCAAGGGAACCGAGCCGCCGCCGAGCCGGTATCCCAGCATCGATCAGCTCGCCGAAGCCAAAGCCGCTGCCATCGGTTTCCCCAAAATTCCCGGCGTGCCTTCGCCGGACGGCCTGGTCAATCCCGTCTACGATTTCGATCTCGGACCGGACTTCAACTACAACGACGAGTCCGGCCTGATTACGAAGCAGCCGCCCACAATCCGGCAGGTGATTCCCACGCTGGTGCCGAAAGTGGACCGGGACGGCAACGATGCATCCGGCCTGCCGTCAATCCTGATGCAGGTGCCGCTGGGAACGTACCTCGGCTGGAACGTGACGGCCGCCGGATTCGATAAAGGCAAAGTCTGCCTGTTGAACGGCAGCTTCGTTCCGTTTGCCCGGACCAGGGGCGAGCGGCTGGCGTCCGGCGATCCGCGCCTTTCGCTGGAAGAGCGGTACGGCACGCATAAGGCCTACGTGGAAAAAGTGAAAGCGGCGGCGGAGAAGGCAGTAGCCGAGCGCTACCTGCTGCGCCAGGACGCCGACCGTCTGATCGCGGCCGCGGAAGCGAGCAGCGTGTTGCGGTAGAAGCACCGAAAACTAACTTCGGGGACGCGGATATCCGCGGCGGTACAATTTAGCAGTCAATGACCAGCCACAGCGCAACACAAGGAGTTTTTAGATGACCGAAAATCACCGTATGGGATCGAATCCAATCTTCACCCGGCGTGACTTGCTGGGAATGTCCGGCAACGCGGCTTTGGCCGGCATCGCAGCCGGTAGTGTTTCGAATGCTGCGGAAAAACGGCCTCGGATCGCCTGTGTGGTCACCTATTGGGCTGCTCCGGGATCGCACGCGGACTGGATCATCAACAAGCTTCTGGACGGTTATTGGTGGAAGGGCGCCCATACTCCTTCGCAAGTGGACGTCGTGGCCGTTTACATCCATCAGCTGGAACTAAGCGGATTGGGTCAGAAAGTGTGCAAGTCGAAAGGCATTCCGATCTTTAACACGGTAAGGGACGCCGTCACGCTCGGGGGGAAGGAACTAGCGGTGGATGGTGTTGTCCTGGTGGGAGAGCACGGGGTTTACCATAGCAATCTCAAGGGGCAGAAATACTATCCGCGCTGGTGGCTCTACCAGCAGATTATCCGGGTTTTCGAGCAGAGTAAGCGCTCGGTGCCGATCTTCCACGACAAGCATTTTTCCACCAGCTGGGACGAAGCCAAGTGGATGTTTGACAAATCTCGTGAGCTGGACTTTCCTCTGTTCGGAGGTTCCTCCATTCCGTTCTACTACCGCAAGCCCGAGATAGACCTCGATATCGACACGCCCCTAAAGTCATCGGTCGTGGCCGGAGAAGCCGGAGATGAGGGAAGCCTTTTCCATTGTGTCGACGTGCTGCAGTCCTTTGTGGAACGCCGCAAGGGCGGTGAGACAGGCATCGAGGCGGTGCAGTGCATTCGCGGGCCGGAAGTATGGAAGTGGACCGAGCGCAATCCTTGGGCGGGCAATCTGCTGGATGCGGTGCGGACAAGCTTTAACCTGAAGCCGGGACACTTTCAGGAGACGGCCCGCGAGCCATGGGTCACCATCGTGGAGTATCGTGACGGGACGAAAGGGGCGATATATTCGGTCCGGGGTGTGGGGTGGACCTACGCGGGCGATATCGAAGGGCGTAAGGACCCGACGATCGTCTCGATGCTTGGCTGGCCCGGTCCCTACTCCCAATACCACGCCGCCAACGCCTACGAGCACTGGTGTATCGAGATGATGCTGACCAGAAAAGAACCGTACAACGCGGAGCGGCTGCTTCTGTCCACGGGGATTGTATCGAACAACATGGATTCAAACTGGGAGAACGGCCGTTACTCTGCCATCGGACGCCGCATCGAGACGCCGTTCATGAACATGACCTACCGCTCGACGCGGGGACCGCTTTTTAACACGGGGCCGCGGCCGCCGGTCATCCCATACATACGGGGTTTTGAAACATAAACCCTGCGAGCTTACTTCCCACAAGCGTGCTTTTGTCTTGGCATCCGCTTCACGCTTCCGCCTCCGCTGTCGCCGGGCCGCTCAAATGCAACGCTTCGGCCAGGCCGCGCCATTTGCGCAGGAGCAGTTCGGCCAGGTTCAGGAGAACGGCCAGTACGAGCAGGCCGGGCCAGAGGTCCATCGTCGTGCGGATGCTGCGGCCGCCGGAATCGAAGGCGGCTTGCACAGTGGGATTGAAACGGCCGCCAGTGGCGGAGGCTATCCGCTCGAGGAGCGGCTGATCGTTGCCATACTCCAGCATTTCGTCCTCCTGGCGGTAGAAGCCGATCTCGGGGAAGGCGCGGGAATCGGCCACGGGGCGGATGCGGAACAGGCCCTGGTTCTGACCAATCGGCATGCGGCCGTGATAGTGGCCCGCGGCGATCTTGCTCACTTGTACCGGCGCCTGAAAACCGCCCGGACCTACCGCATAAATGGCCGGGATCTCCTCCGGCTCCTCGACCGCGCTGGAGAGGCGGTAATCTACCACCAGTTCATTCGCGTCGCGGTCGAAATCGGCACTGGTTTCGGTCTGCGGAGAATGCGGGAGCAGGTCGCGCGCGACGTTGGCCCAGAAACGGTCATAGCCGGGCCAGGTGACCCAGTTGACGGCCCAGCGATTCTTGGCATCGGATGTGAACACTGCGGCGCGGCCCAGGCCGTACTGCCAGCGGACGAAGAGCGGATCCCGATCCACTTCCAGGATCGTATCCGCAGAGGGCCGCGCCAGGAAACGGATATAGCCGCGCAAGGCAGGGGCAGTTTCCATCCCCACGCCTTCCAGGACCTCGGCTTCCTTGGCGATTTTGGCATGGATCGCCTTCTCTACGGCGGTGTTGCCAGTGTGCTCCTGGACGTCGCGCAGGAGAAGCTGCTCGAGACCGGCGGGATCGTTCAGGAAATAAGATTTTCCTTCGGCCGAAGACGCGACTTTCTCCAGAAAGCCGCGGTTCACGTCCTGGCCCAGCCCGACCGTCGAAATGGTGACGTGGTTGGCCAGCGCCTGCCGCGCCAGCGCCATGCTGTCGCCTTCTTCGGAGATTCCGTCGGTCATCAGCACGATGTGCTTATAGATCGCCTGCACGGGAACGATGCGCTGGTACGCCTCCGTGAGGGCCGGTGCGATCTGCGTTCCGCCGTCCGGCGTGATGCCGGAAATCAGGCGCTTGATGGCAGCACGGTCATCGGCCTTGCGCAGGGGGACGGCCCACTGGAAGGAATTGTCGAAAATGAGCACGCCAACGGTATCGATAGGGCGCAGGTTGTTGACCACGCCGATGGCCGCATAGCGGGCGAGTTCGATCTTGCGGCCTTCCATGGAAGAAGACTTGTCGATGATTAGCACCACGGCGGTGCCTTCGGGTGTGCGCGGCGGCGCCAGCTTAGCGGGCAAGGTGCGCTCCAGCGGGCTCTCGTCGCCTTTTTTGTCGACGTAGACATCGTGCTCGCCGGCGACCCAGAGCAGGCCGCCGCCTTCTTTGACAAACTCCTCAAGCGCCGCCTGCCGCTCCGCCGGTATGGATTCCAAATTCCAGTTGTTAATGGCAACGAGCTGGTAGTCGGCCAGGTTTGCGGGGATACCCTCGGGCGAGCGGTCTACGGCGAACTGGTTGGCCTCGAGCGTGCGCACCAGGTGATCTTCGCTCGATTCCGGATCGCGCGATACCAGCAGCACCCGTGGGCCGCGGAGGGTGATGGCATCTTCGAAATGGGCCTCGCCCAATCCCTCGGCTGTGATTTTGCCGGCCAGAGCGATGGCGCCGACCGAGTTGACCGTGGCCTCCAGGTGCAGGTGGTTTTCGCCTTCCGCCAGGGACACACGGTTACTGCCGATGGATTTGCCCTCGGCGCTGATTTCGACGCTGGCGCTGCCGGCGCGCGGCGACACCAGCGTGACCTCAATGGGAAAGCGCTCGCCGCTGAACACCTGCCCCGGATATCCGACGGATTCGAGCAGGAGGCCGGGCTTGGGCCGGCCGTGCAGCGCCACCGTATCGATGGGAATGCCGAGCCGCTGCGCCTGCCAAATGGCGCGGGACACGCTGCCCAGGTTTTCATTGCCGTCCGAGACCACCAGGAGGCGCGGCACCATTCCGGGCGGGAGAGAGCCGATGCCATCGCGAATGGCCGCTTCCAGGTTCGTGGCATGGCCGCCCGAGCCGGCGGTGTGGCGGAGGTCCCAATGGTTTTTGGGATGCTCTTCCTTCGCCGACAGGCGCGTGCCGCGGGCGAACGGAATGACGCGCACCCAGTTGCTGCCTCGGCTGCGATCCAACTTATCCGCCAAGGCCGATTCCACCGCCAGATCCTGCGGCGGAATGCTGGCCGAGGTGTCGGCCAGGACAGCCAGGGCGACCTTGTGCTCGAAGACGGCGAGGCGCGGCTCAGCCAACGCGATCAGGATACAAACGAATGCCGCGGCTTTGAGCAGGAGCGCCGAGCGGCGCTGCGAGAGGCGCCACTCCCAGGCCGCCCATGCGAACGGCACCAGAACGGCCAGCAGGAACCACGGGTGTTGAAAGCTCATCGGCGCGCCTCCGCCGGAAGAGCCCGGCTGCGCTCGCGCTGGCGGGAAAACGGCAGGAACAGGCGGATACGCCAGCGGCGGCGGCGTCCATACAGCAGCCATTCCGCCAGCAGGCCGGCCGCGCCCAGCAGCGCCAGTATCGGCCAAATGTCGCTGGCGCGGTCGAGGGCCGGTGCAAATCGCGGGATAGTGTGGAGAGTTCCGGCCGGAGGCACCCACTGGTTATCCCAGAGTTGCGGCAGCGTCAGAGAGTAGACATACTCACGGTCCCCGGCCGTAACCCGTACCAGTCCGGGCGTTCCGGAAAAGAAATCGAGCGTACGGTCGCGCAGCGTGAAGGGAAGCGCGGCGCCATCGTCGGTGATGACATGAATGGCGCTTTCCGGCACGTCGTCATCCATCAACTGCCGGATGGTCCCCACGCTGCCGCCGCTGATTTCCCAGCGGCGAAAGATATCCGGCGAAAGCCACCGCAGCAGATTGGCGAACAGCAGCGGCGTGGCCAGTTCGTAGCGCATGGCGGAAAGCCCCGGGTGAAAGCCGAAGGCCACAATGCGCGGCGAGGTGGCCAGCGCCACGATCACGGGCCCCGCGTCCACCAGTCCTATCTGCTCGTCCGGCTCAGCCGCAAAGATACTGGCCTTTTCCAGCTTGAAGTCCTTGGCGCGCAGGCCAGCGGCGGCCGGATGGTTGGAATTCCAGGATTTGAATTCCACCTGCTCCACGGATTGGCGGATGGGCACCGGAGAACCTTGGGAGGGTGGGTCAATCCAGATGGAATCGGCGGCCGGCCGCTGCGGCGGGATGAAGCGGTCCAGGATGACCAGGCCGCGGTCGTCGGCGCGGTACTCCTCCGGCTTGCGGTAGACGGCGTTCACGCGCGGCGCGGCTCCCAGCATTGGACGAAGAAGATCCGGCTCGTTGGAGTAGACCGTGACGTTGAGCGTCGGCTGCGCGGGAAGCTCCAGTTCCGCATGATCGTCGCCGGGAAAGGCATCGTGCGGGGTGAGCGTCACTCCCAGAATGCCGGCGGCGCGAGCACGATAGGCGAAGTTGACCGCGCGTACGGCGCCCGGGGCCAGCGTGAATTGCTGCGAGCCGGCGGCTACCCGGGTGGTGCGGTTGGGCGGTCCGAACTCGAGCGATAGCATCACGCGGCGCGGCTCGGTGCCGTAGTTGCGCGCCTCTACGTAAATCTCCCAAATGTCCGGATCGGTCACGGAGCGGCGCAAGCCGATTTTCCGCAAGCCGGTGTTTTCCACGGCGTCGGGCACCAGCAGGACGCGGAAATTGCGCGGCGGAGCCTCCAGATCTTCGTCGGCGGTGGTTCGCCCGCATCCGACGAAGACGATTTCGCCGGTGCGCCCGGCGGCTTCGGACTGGATGTGGCGGGCAAAGGAGAGCGCCTGGGAGAGGTTCAGCGCGGTAGAGCCAGGCTGCGAATCGCCGATGGCGGCTTCCAGCTTGCGGCGGTCGGGCTCAAAGCCGGTGACGGGGGTGGCCAGCGCATCGGCGCGCACCAGCATCACGCGGTCGCGGGCGGGCAAGGCGTGGAGGTAGCGGCGGGCGCGGTCGCGCGCCAGATCCATCAGCGTGCGGTTGCCGGAGCGCGCGCCCATCCAGGCAGAAACGTCCAGAATCAGGACGTGGTCCCGGCCGGCGCGCAGCGGAGCGCCGAAACGAAGCTGGGCGATGGCGAGGAGCAGCAGCGCCATGCTGACGAGCTGCAGGATCAGCGACCAGGGCTGGCTGATGTGGCGCCGGCGGGCGCGGGCGGCCGGCTGCTCCGCCGCCACCCAGAAGCGCAGCGTGGAAACTACCAGCTTGCGCCGGGACCGGTCGAGCAGATAGAGCGCCACGGCAAATGCCGCGATGGACCCGAATACCGCCGCAAACTGGAGCCACGAAAGATTGAGCAGATACACGCCACCCTCACTCGCCGGTCTCTAATCCCGATGCCGGAAACCAGCACCGCGCAATACATGGTAAACGGATGAAAACGGAAAGAAACGGATTCGGGCAATCACGCAATTCCCCTCACGCGGATCAACTCGCCGAAGACCACGCTGTCAATGGATTGTGTGGTGGAAATCCCTGCGAATCGCCCGCCGCTGCGCACGGCCATGGTTTGAATTCCGGCGCTGTATTCGTCAAAGGAACGGGTATAGCGCTGACGGGCCTCCTCATCGAAATCGAGCTTGCGCGAGACGCCGGTTTCGGCATCCTGCAGTTCCAGTTCGCCCGTCCACGGAGGATTGCGGTCCTCTTCCGCCCAAAGCTGAATCAGCATGAGCTCATGGCCGAAATCCGCCAGGTACTGCAAACCGCGCTCGCAACCCTTGTCGTCCAGGAAATCCGAAATCACGATGAGCAGGCCGCGCTGCGAATAGGCGCCGATAAACTCGCGCACCACTGCCTGGAAATCGGTGGCACCGCCCGGAGTCAGCGCGGCAATCGCATCCATCACGCCGGTGAAACGGTGGCGGCCACCGGTGGAGAAGATCCGGTGCGTAAGCCGGCTGGAAAAGCCGTGGACTTCCATCGTATCCAGCCGCACAAGGCCGATGTAACAGAGCGCTGCCGCCAGCTTGCGGGCGTACTCGAATTTGGCCCCGCCGTAGGCCATCATGGAATCGCTGACGTCCAGCAGCAGTCGGACCGGCACGCGCGGCTCAACCTGGAACATCTTCAGGAAGAGTTTTTCGAGGCGGAGGTAGGCGCGCCAGTTGACGGCGCGCAGGTCGTCGCCGTGGTGGAAGTTGCGATGGTCCAGAAACTCCTGCCCGGCGCCGGCAAACCGCGAGCGATTATGACCGCCAACCAGTCCACCGAACGATTTCTGCCAGTGGATGGCCAGGCGTTCCAGCTTTTCCAGGAACTCGCGGTCCAGCAGGGGAGCGGACGCCATACCGTACCTATGCGACGGATGCCTGCGCGGTTACACCTTTGATGATCGCGTTCAGTACGGTTTCGGGTGTGTGACCGTCGGCGTGGGCGTCGAAGTTGAGAATGATACGGTGGCGCAACACAGCCGACGCCACGTGCTGGATGTCCTCGATGGCCAGATGGAAGCGCCCGCGCATCAGGGCACGCACCCGCCCGCACTCTACGAGGGCCTGGGCCCCGCGAGGAGAACTGCCGTAGCGGATATATTTGCGAGCCAGCTCATGCGCTTCGCGCTGCTCCGGCTGGGTGGCCATGACGAGTTGGATGGCGTACTCCTGCACATGCGGCGCCACCAATACCTCGCGGCAGACGGAGCGCACTTCCAGGATCGCGTCCCGGTCCATGACGGGGTTGGGCGTCTGCTCTTCCCGCTGGATGGTCCGCTCGACAATCCGGTTCAGCTCTTCCCGGTTAGGGTAGGTGACCAGGATCTTCATGAGGAAACGATCGAGCTGCGCTTCGGGTAGGGGATAGGTGCCTTCCATCTCGATCGGGTTCTGCGTAGCCATGACGAGGAACGGGCGTTCCAGCTCATGGGTAGTAGTACCACTGGTGACGGTGCGCTCCTGCATCGCCTCGAGCAGGGCCGACTGGGTTTTCGGCGTGGCGCGGTTGATCTCATCGGCCAGTACCAGATTCGCGAAGATCGGTCCAGCCTGAAAACGCAACGCCTTTCCGCCGCGCTCGTCGGTTTCGATGATCATGCTGCCTACGATGTCGGCGGGCATGAGATCGGGTGTGAACTGAATGCGGGAATACTTGAGCTGCAGCGTCCGCGCCAGGGTGCGGAGAAGCGTCGTCTTGCCGAGACCCGGCACGCCTTCGAGCAAAACGTGGCCGGACGACAGGAGGCAGATCAACACGCCCTCGACAACATCATCCTGGCCGACGATGACTTTGGCGATTTCACGGCGGACGGAGTTCAACCGCTCTATAGCCAATTGGAGATTCGCTTCGGATTCCACGGTTTTCATATTAGAGCACGCGGAGAGCCGAAGCGGGAATCAGGATAACGAAAAATGTACAAGAAGCTGGCGTGGAGCGAGGAAGTTGGTGGTGATTACGCTTCGATGGTGAGACCGGCCCGCTGGCCGATGCGTCCCGCCAGAACGTTCAGTACGGAGGCCATCTCGGCAAGCGCATGCCGCGCCTGTTCAGGAGCGGCGACCCGCGTCACCGCGTACCAGCAGCGCATCGCCTTGTAGTCCCAAAACAGCAGCTTCTCTTCGAAGCTCTCCAGTTCGAGACCGGACGCGTGCCGCGTGAGGTACATAAGCACTTCATAATCGCGGTGCAGGAGTTTGTGAAGCGGGTTCAGCTCGCCCCCCGTCTTCAACTGTTCCTGAACCTCAGCAAAACTGAATGTGCCCTGAACGGCCGGATTGAACGTAGCAGCCCACTCCGACTGGCTTCGCAGCAACTCAACACAGGTGTGTCGCAGCCAGTATCCGAACAACGCCGAACTCAGAATGATGATGAAAATGCTAGCGAACATGACACCCTAAATCAGTCGAACGGCTTCGTACTAGCCCATCCATGACAAATCTAACATCAACCGCAGTACCAATCAAGAATTTTTTGTAAAAATTCTCGATCACGCCTACTACCCTCAAATGCGGGTATCACCCGCTCAACTTGCACTACAGCAATATTACACTACAGCTCCCCGGTGTTCGCAATCTTTCAGGTTGCCAGCTAGGAAGCTTTCGTACGCCGCCAGATCAAAATGGCCGTGGCCGCTCAAACAGAACAAAATGTTCCGGGGCTTGGCTTCCTCGCGCGCCGTGAGTGCTTCATCCACCGCAGCTCGAATGGCATGGGCCGACTCCGGCGCCGGCAAGATGCCTTCGGTACGGGCGAATTGCAGCGCGGCCTCGAATACGGGCACCTGTGGATATGCCTTAGCCTCGATATGTCCTGCATTTACAAGGTGGCTAAGCAGCGGCGAAGCCCCATGGTATCGCAGACCGCCAGCGTGAATACCTGGCGGCACGAAATCGTGACCCAGCGTGTACATCTTGATCAATGGAGTCAATTTGGCCGTATCGCCGTAGTCGTAGGTGAAGGTTCCCTTGGTGAGGCTCGGACAAGCCGCCGGCTCCACGGCGAGAATGCGAGGGCCGCGGCCGGCCAGCCGGTCGGCAATATACGGCAGCGCCAGACCGCCGAAATTGCTGCCGCCGCCGAAACAGCCGATCACGACGTCGGGCTGCTCCCCGGCCAAATCCATCTGGAGCTTGGTCTCTTGCCCGATTACGGTCTGATGCAAAAGGACATGGTTCAAGACGCTCCCGAGCGAGTAATTCGTGTCGGGATGGGTGGCCGCGTCTTCCACCGCTTCGCTGATGGCAATGCCAAGGCTACCGGGAGAATCCGGGGAAGAGGCCAGAACAGCCCGTCCGGAATTGGTCTGAGGGCTTGGACTGGCGAAGACCTCGGCACCCCACGAGTGCATCATCATGCGGCGGTAGGGCTTCTGGTCATAGCTCACCCGCACCATGTAGACGGTGCACTCCATCCGGAAAAAGGTGCATGCCAGGGCCAGCGCACTGCCCCACTGGCCGGCGCCGGTTTCAGTGGCCAGGCGCCGGACGCCCGCCCGCTTGTTGTAATAGGCCTGCGCTACGGCCGTGTTCGGCTTGTGGCTGCCGGCCGGGCTGGTGCCCTCGTATTTGTAGTAGATATGAGCCGGGGTCTCGAGCGCCTGTTCCAGCCGCCGCGCCCGGTAAAGTGGCGTGGCCCGCCAAAGCCGGTAAATATCGAGAACCTCGCCGGGGATATCGATCTCCGGTTTCGGCGAGAACTCCTGCTCGATCAATTCCATGGGAAAGATCGGCTGCAGGTCCTGCGGCGTCAGCGGCGCCTGCGTCTGTGGATTCAACGGCGGGGCAAGCGGCTCCGCGAGGAGTGGCAGCACGTTCATCCATACCGTGGGGATCTGGCTATCCGGGAGCAAAAACTTAGAGGGCTCGGACATGGGAAGGTTCATTCTAAAACATTTTCGGGAGGCCCGATGGCTGAATCAAATCCAGGCGCAGCGGCCGCGGCTTCGATGAAAAGCCGCGGCCGTCCGCAGCCTGGTGGAAGAATCTATCCCTTCCAGGTAGGAGCCCAACCCTTGCGGTAGAACGGTCGGACGTACTTGTTGGCCTCGGCGTTATTGGTAAAGCGCAGGCGTGCAGGATCCCACTCGAGCCGGCCTTCCACCCGGGTAGAGATAACCGCCATCACGATCCATTCCGTAAACGGCCCGGCCACGCTGAAATTGGAGCACGCGTGATCGCCCCCTTTACATGCGCGGATCCAATCGCGGTAATGGGCGTCGAAGCCGGAAGGAGAACGCGTGAGCAATTCCGGCGGGAAGTGGTAATCCTTCATCTTGTCCATCGGCACCAGGCGCGTCTCTTCGCCGTAGGTTCCGGTGGTGATCATGCCCTTGTTGCCGACGAACAGGCTGCCATCAGCCGAGGGCGTACGGACCGTTCGGCCGGCCGCCTTGGCCTCCTCCATACCCGACGTGAACTGCTCGTAATTGAATACCCGGCCCACATAGGGGCTGGGAAGCACAACCGGACGCCCGCCTGCCGCCGCAGCGCCGCCGCGCGCCTGCCCGGCCCGCGGATTGGGCAGATCGCCAATCAGCTCGCCATCGGGCACGCCGTCCACCTTCGGGTTTTCTTTCTGCGAGTCGGACCAATAAATGGTCACCGGAGGCATGGAGCCGCGCGCCGGGAACTCGAATTTGATGGTGGATGATTTGGGGAACATGAAGCTGCTGGTTCCCTCCTTCTTCACGCACTCCACGCTGGTGGGTGCTCCGAGCTTCAAGGCCATGTTGGCCGCCCCCAGAATGTGGCACGCCATATCGCCCAGCGAGCCGCACCCGAAGTCATAAAATCCGCGCCAGTTGGCCGGCTGGTAGAAATTGCCGTGCGCGAAGCCGGCGGGATAGCCGTCGCCGCCCGATGTATAGGGCCGCTGCTGCGCGCAGCCGAGCCACAGGTCCCAATCGAGCGTCTCGGGAACTGCCGTGGGCGCGGGGACTTCCGTCAATCCCTGGGGCCAGATGGGACGATCCGTCCACGCGTAGACCGTGTGCACATCTCCGATTTCGCCGTTCCAGATCATCTCGGCGCACTGGCGCGTGCCCTCGTTGGAGTACCCCTGGTTGCCCATCTGCGTCGCTACGCCATACCTGGCCGCCGCTTCGGTGAGCATGCGCGCTTCCCAGACCGTGCGCGTGAGCGGCTTCTGCACGTAGACGTGCTTGCCCCGCTCCATCGCGGCCATGGCTGCGACCGCGTGCATGTGATCCGGCACGGTGACGATGACGGCGTCGATGCCTTTGCCTTCCTGGTCCAGCATTTTGCGGAAATCGCGGTACTTGGGCGGCTTATCGAACTGCTTGTAGATTTCAGCCGCGGACTTATCGTCCACATCGCATAGAGCCACGATATTCTCGGTGGCCGCGCACCCCTTGATATCGCTCGCCGCTTTCCCTCCGGCTCCAATGGAAGCGATGTTGAGCTTTTCATTGGGCGATTTGTATCCCAACAGCTTCAGGGACGGCGTGCTGCCGAAGCCGCCTTTCGGCACCGCCCCAGCCAGCAGAGAGCCGAAAAAGAAATGTCTTCGCGATATTGCCATAGCTGCACCTCGGAGTTAAACGGTATTGTATCTCCAACCGGGAAAGGTCGCGAGATGAATTTCGGATGACAGGGTCGGAGTCTGAAATGAGACGGCGGCTTACGAGTACGGGAACCAGCAGGGGTCGATGGTCGCTTCCGCGTCGCCGGCCTCTTGCATGCGCGCCAGCAGGCGCTGGCGAAGCCGTTCGCTGATCTCCCGATAGCCCGCGCGCCCGGCTAAATTCACGTGCTGGAAGGGATCGGCGTAATTGTCGTAGAGTACATACTCCACGTATTGTCCGGCGGCCGGAACGGCTTTCCACACCGGCGTCTTGGGCGCCATCACGGCGTAGGTATATTGCGGCGTGCGCAGGCCGCGGCCGGTGACGAATTCGGCCATTTGAAAAAACACCTCGCTGCGCCAGTTTTCGGGGCGGCGATCGAGGAGCGGCAGGAAACTCCGGCCTTGTACCGAAGGGGGTACGGCGAGGCCGGCGGCTTCCAGGAGAGACGGCATCAGGTCAACCTGGCTCACCGGTTCGGCTATCTGCAGTGCGCGATTGAAGCCCGGCCCTTCCACGATGAGCGGAATGTGGATCGATCCTTCGTGAGGACTGCGCTTGTATTCCGAGTTCCGCGTTTTGAAATGGCAGGAGTGATCGCTGGCGAACACCAGAATTGTGTTGCGGTCAAGACCGGTGTCGGCCAGGGTCCGGCGGATCGTGCCCACGGTTTCATCCATCTTGGCGACGCAGGCGTAATAATCCGCCAACTGGCTTGGCCAGGAGCCGGGCAGCGGACGCAGATCCTCGGGGACAAACGGATTCGCATACCGGCCCTTATATTCCTTAGGAGGATCGAAGGTGTCACTGTCGTTCTGATGATGGACTTCGAGATAGGAAAGGGTGAGAAAAAACGGCTGCCGGGCGGCGCGCAGGAAGCGTTGCGCCCGCCCGGTCATAAAGTCGGTGCGGTACTGGCCGCTGTAGTGGATTGGCCGGCCGTCATTGTCGTACAGATTGCCTTCGTAGGCGTGGGAGGTGAATTCGAGCAGGTTGGAGCCTTCCCAGAGATCCAGGAATCCGCCACGCTCGGAGGGCTTCACCGGACCGGCGCCCTGCTCCCGCGGCACGACGTTCGGCCGATCCGTTCCCAGGTGCCACTTGCCGATGTAATTCGCGGAGTAGCCGGCCTGGCGCAGAGTCTTGGCGAGCGTGACCGCATCTTCGGGCAGCGGAATGCCGTTGCGCCAGACCCCATGACGGCACGGGTACTGACCGGTGAAAATGCTGGCGCGCGCCGGCGCGCACACCGGCTGGTTGGCGAAAGCCGAACGGAAGATCACGCCCCGGGAGGCCATGCGGTCGAGGTTCGGCGTGAGATTCAGAGGGTTTACGCCCAGAGCGCCGACGCAATCCCAGCGGAACTGGTCGGAAATGATGAGGAGGATATTGGGTTTTTCGGAATGCGAACCCTGCCCGGCCTCGGCCGAGGCCGCCATCACTCCTGGAATACCCGCCATGACCTGCCGCCGTGTGGGTCTCATCCCGGCACCTCGCTTCTGGCCGATCCTATCATGATTAAAACTCCTCAAAGTTGACCCTTTGATTTCAGACTATTACAATCGTGTGTGGAGAACTGTACGTAGAGCGCTTGCAGGGCGGCACGCCGCCTCCGGCGGAAAGGCCCTGTGGAACGAATCGCTACGTGGTCAAACCGCGCATTAGGGGGCAAGCCGATGGACGGAGAGCTGAAGACCAGGCATCGCGAGATTCTGACGTCCATCGTGCGGGAATTCATCGAGACCGGTGAGCCGGTTGGCTCGCGTACGATCTCAAAGGTCCGTCAGGACAGTTTAAGCCCGGCCTCCATCCGCAACGTAATGGCGGATCTGGCCGACGAGGGCTACCTTTCGCAGCCGCATACTTCGGCCGGCCGTGTTCCCACCGACAAAGCATTTCGCTTCTATGCGCGATCGCTGGTGGCCGCGCGCGTAGCGACACCCGACAGCGGGCGACTCTCCCACCAGTTTTCCGGTTTGGATTCGGTGGGAGCGCACGTGGAGAGGTCGAGCCACATTCTGACGGAACTGACCCGCAATGTGGGCATCGCCGCCGCGCTGCCGGCTTTCTCGCAGGAGCTGGAGCAGATCGAGCTGGTGCCGCTGGCGGACCGGCGTGTGCTGGTGGTGCTGGTCACGCGCGATCACATGGTTCGCAATCGCGCCATTACCCTGGATGAAGTGGTGTCGCCGGCCGAACTGGCCTCCATCCGCAATTACATCAATCGAAATTTCGCCGGCTGGCAGATCGGCGACGCGCGGCGCGAGCTGGTGCGCCGCATTATCGCCGAGCGGGAACTGTACCAAGCCGAACTCCGCAAAATTCAGCTTCTCTACCACCACGGCCTGCTGGATGTGGATATCTCTCCCGAGGTCCACATGGAAGGCGTCTCTAACCTGTTCGGTCTGGACCTGCACCTGACGCGCGAAAAAATGCGGGAGTTGCTGCGGGCGCTGGAGGAGAAGAAGCGGCTGATCGAACTGCTCGACCGGTTCCTGGAGCAGCCGCGGGGGGAACTGGAAATCCACGTCGGGCTGGAGCGGGCGCACCCGGCGATGAGGGAACTGGCGCTCATCGGCATGACGGTACGGCTGCGGACCGGGCTCCCGGCCAAGGTAGCCGTGCTCGGCCCCATGCGGATGCACTATGAGCGTGTCATGACCGCCGTGCTCGAAACCAGCCATGCCCTGGAACGGGCGGAACTCTAGGTCCGGACCCACTCGAAGCCGGCGACTCGCTTTGGTAATCTAAAAGGAGTGGAGCCCCAGAATCCAGAGAATGTGATGGACGAAAATTTGCCCGCCGAGACTGCCGATGGCCAACTGGCGGCATTGACGGCCGAGCGCGACCGCTTGACCGCCGAGAAGGCGGAACTGGACGACCGCCTGCGCCGTTTGTGGGCCGAGTTCGATAACGCCCGCCGCAGGGGTGAACGCGAACGCTCCGAATTCCTGCAGTTTGCGGCCATGGACCTGGTGCGCACGCTGCTTCCCGCTCTGGACGATTTCGAACGGGCGATCAAGGTGGAAACCACGGACAAGGAGTACGCCAAGGGCGTCGAGCTGATTTATCAGCGTCTTTCCGATATCCTCCGGAAGGCCGGGCTGGAGCCCATCGAAGCCAAAGGCAAGCGCTTCGACCCTTCCCAGCATGAAGCAGTGCAGCGGGTGGAGACCGCGGAAGCCGAGGACCAGACGGTTTTGGAAGAACTGCAGCGCGGGTACAATTTCAAGGGCAAGCTGCTCCGGCCGGCCTGGGTGAAAGTGGCGGTTCGGCCGTAGGGTCTCGTGACGAAACGCGATTATTACGAAGTCCTGGGTGTGGGCCGGGAGGCCGGCGAAACGGATATCAAGGCAGCTTACCGCCGGCTGGCGCGCCAGTACCACCCCGATCATCATCCTGACGACCCAACGGCCGAGGATAAGTTCAAAGAGGCCTCCGAAGCTTATAGCGTGCTCAGCGATCCGCAGAAGCGGGCGGCATACGACCGCTACGGCCATGCCGGCCTGCAAGGGGCGTCGCAGTCCGGCTTTAACCCGGACGCCTTTGCCGATTTCAGCGATATTCTGGGCGATTTTTTCGGCTTTGGCGACCTCTTCGGCGGCGGCCGGCGGCGCTCCGGACGACCACGCGCACAACGCGGCGAAGACGTCCGTTACGACCTGGAGATCAGCTTCGAAGAAGCAGTTTTCGGCATAAACGCGGAGATTCAGGTGCCGCGCATGGAGCAGTGCGACCACTGCAAAGGCTCCGGCTGCGAGCCCGGATCCACTCCTACTACCTGCCCCACCTGCCATGGCCGCGGAGAAGTGATCTACCAGCAGAGCTTTCTTTCCATCCGCCGCACCTGCAGCACTTGCAACGGCGTGGGACAGATCATCCGCAATCCCTGCTCGCAGTGCCGCGGCACGGGACACCGGCAGGTGCAGCGCAAGCTGAAAATCAACATTCCGGCCGGCGTGGACGACGGTACTCGGCTGCGTCTGGCCAACGAAGGCCAACCCGGCACGAATGGCGGTCCGAGCGGCGATTTGTACGTGTTCCTCAAGGTGGCGCCGCACCCGTTCTTCGAGCGCCGCGAGCAGGACCTGCACTGCACGATTCCGATCAACGTCGCACAGGCGGCGCTGGGCGCGGAGATCGAAGTGCCGACGCTCGAAGAACCGCAGAAAGTGAAAATTCCCGAGGGCACGCAGAACGGCGCCGAATTCAAATTGCGGGGCAAGGGCGTCCCAAACCTCAATGGCGCCGGACGCGGCGATCTCTATTTGCACGCGGAAGTCCGCGTGCCGACGCGTCTCACTCGCGAGCAGCGCAAGCTGCTGGAGCAACTGCGCGAAACGTTGCCGGTGGACAATTCGCCCTCGGAAAAAGGGCTTTTCGAGAAGGTCAAAGACTACTTCATGTAGGCCCTTAGCCGTCAAACCCTCGAACGATTCGTTTCCACTCCACTCTGGGACTCTGAAAGTTTACCAGCAGGCAAATGGTTAGTCCTGAGGCGCGCAAGTAGTTCAGGCATTGCGCCGTGTGCTCCTTGGAAAGGTGCTCGGCGCATTTCAACTCGATCACGAGGACGTCTTCGACAACCAGATCGGCAAAATACTCGCCGACGCAACGACCTTTGTAGGTCACCGAGTAAGAGACCTCAGTGGCGGTCCGCATGCCCCGGAGTTGCAACTCCGTCAAAAGGGCTCGCTGATAGACTTTCTCCAAGAACCCTGCGCCAAGGCGATTCGAAACTTCGAAAATCGCTGCGATTACCCTGTCGGTCAATGAATCGAAATATCCGCGTTCATCGGCGTTCATCTGCGGCCCATGATGAAAGTGCCGGTTGGCCTTGGTTTCTCTCAGAGAATTTTGTAGCCGCCGATGAACGCAGATAAACGCGGATTGGCGGTTACGCCGCTTTCTTACGCACTTTCGGCTTGCCTTGCTGCGACTGCGGATCGCCGGTCATCTGGCGGATGAAATCCACTTCCTGCTGGCTATAGGGAACGCCATTGGTGCGGAAGATATCGTGGAACCAGACGTCCGGCTGGTGCTCGATGTAGGGGTGGATCCAGGAATCCCATGGCAGCCAGGTCTGCGTCTTGCCCGCCACGAATCCCCAGTTGATCGCGGCCACCTTGAATTTCCGGGCGATCGGCAGAATGCTTTCGAACGTGCTTCCCAGCGGCCGCGCCATGTATTCGGTGCAGAGAACCGGCCGGTTGTACTGCTCGAGCGATTTCACTTTGGCCTCGAACTCCTCCGGCTTGCCGTAGTTATGGAAGGAGATGATGTCCGATTCTTCTATCTGGATCTTCTCGATGGGGCTCAGTTTATCGGGTGAGGACCAGTCGCCCTGCCAGAGGCCGGAGGTTAGCGGCTGGGTGGGACGGCCTGAGCGCGCGTACTCAAAGATCTTGGGCAGCAGCGCCTGCACCAGCGCCACTTTATTCGGATTCTCGACGCGGCCGTAAGAGGTCTGGTTCATGTTGTCCGGCTCATTCCAGACGTCCCAGGCCAGAATGCGGTCGTCATCGGCAAAGGAGAGAACGAGGTTCTGCACGTAATCCAAGACGCGGTCCACCTGCTTGGGGTCGGCCAGCGCCTTGGCGCCGGGGCTTTGCAGCCAGCGCGAATTGTGCACACCCGGCAACGGCGGACGTTGGTGGTACATCTCCGGGAATGGATCCCAGCAGGAATCGAGGAGGACAAGGATCGGCCGGATGTGGTGCTTCTTGGCTACGCCCAGGAATTTATCGATCCGCTTGCGGAACCCCGACGGGTCCTCTTTCCACAACAGGTCGTGCAGGAACACCCGCATGGTGTTCATGCCCAGGTTCTCCGCCCAGATGAACTCCAGGTTGATGCGGTCCAGGTCGAAGGTGTCCGGCTGCCACATTTCGAGCTGGTTCACGGCATACGCCGGAATATAATTGCTTCCCACCAGCCAGGGCTGCCGCGCATACCAGTCGTTGGCTTTGTCCTGCGGCCATTTCTGGGATTGCGCTAGCGCCGAACCGAGCACCAGCAGGATCGCGATAAGAAAGCGTCTCATGAAAAACCAGGAAAGCGAGATTGGTCCGAAGATAACGTGTTCCGAAGCCCGGCGTCAAGCACAGGGTCCCCGGCAAGCCCGTTTCCGGCTTGCTGGGTGGAAGCACGCGAGGGGGTGCTAAACTATTGGAAGATCCCCCATTTCATTTGGTATACACGCTTGAAAGTAGGCTTTGTCAGTCTGGGCTGCCCCAAGAATCTGGTCGATAGCGAGGTCATGATGGGCCAACTCGCGGCCGGCGGGCATGAGATTACATCCCATCCCGATCAGGCCGATGTGCTGGTGGTCAACACCTGCAGCTTCATCGACCCCGCCAAGAAGGAATCGGTCGACACGATCCTGGAAATGGCGGAATACAAGAAGACCGGCCGCGCGCAAAAGCTGATCGTTGCCGGCTGCCTGGTGGAGCGGTACCGCGGCGATATCCGCCGTGAGATTCCCGAAGTCGATGCGCTGATCGGCACTAACGAACTGGACCGCATCGTCGCTGTCTGCGACGGGCTGGCCGCAGAGAATTACGGCCCCGCCGCGCCCTATCTCTATCACGACCTCACACCGCGCATCCTGGCTACACCGCGCCATTTCGCGTACCTGAAAATTGCCGAGGGCTGCGACCACCCCTGCACGTTCTGCGTCATCCCGCAGTACCGGGGCGCTTTCCGCAGCCGGCGTTTTGAATCCGTGATCGCCGAAGCGACCCGCCTGTTCGGGCAGGGCGTACGCGAGATCAACCTGATCGGCCAGGATACCACCTGCTACGGGGAAGACCTCGGGCTCAAAGATGGACTGGCGCATTTGCTGGACCGCTTGGCCGAAATTCAAACGACGCACCAGAAGTGGATTCGGTTTCTCTACGCTTATCCCAACAAAATCACGCAGCGGCTGCTGGACACCATTGCCGCAAGGCCGTCGCTGGTGAAGTACATCGATATGCCGCTGCAGCATGCCAGCGCGAGAGTGCTGAAGCGAATGAAGCGGGGCGCTTCGGGCGAGATTTTCCTCAAGCTGATTGAACGCATCCGGCGTGCCATTCCCGGCGTGGCGCTGCGGACCAGCTTCATTGTCGGATTTCCCGGCGAAACAGCGGAGGACTTTGAGGAACTCTGCAGTTTTGTCGAGGCCGCCCGCTTCGATAACCTGGGCGTTTTCAGCTATTCTGACGAGGACACGAGCGGCAGCTTCCATCTGGACGGCAAAGTCGATGGGCGGACCATCTACAACCGCAAGAGGCGTCTGATGTCCATTCAGCGCCGCATCGCGCGGGCACGAAACCGGGAGATGATCGGCGCGGAATTTCCGGTGCTGGTGGGAGGGCGATCCGAGGAGACCGACCTTCTTTGGGAAGGGCGGCTCGCCACGCAGGCGCCGGAAATCGATGGCGTCGTGCTGATCAACGATTTCGAAGGCCCGGAGCCACGGCCCGGCGAAATCCGGCAAATGCGCGTAGCCGAGTCCCACGATTACGACGTTGTGGGGACGTTGCTTCCCCCAACCGAATCGGCGCCGCCCCTCGCCGCAAATCCGCCCGGCCCACCCCTCGTGCAGATCGCATTATGAAGTGTCCGATCTGCAAGAAGGTGGAGGTGCAGCCATCGGACCCGGAATTCCCGTTCTGCAGCGAGCGCTGTCGGCTGATCGACCTGGGCAATTGGGCTTCGGAAAAGTACGTGATCTCTTCGCCCACGTCGGAACCGCCGGAATCGGCGGAATCGGAAGAGGAAGAGTAGGCCTGGGTCGGAGAGGATTGGCCACGGATGAACACAGCTGAACACGGATCGGAAAGAGAATTATCCGTGTTCAGCTGTGTTCATCCGTTGCCCCAATAAAATGGCTAAGCTCCTCGCCACGTGGTTTTATGCCGGGTATTGCCCGGTCGCACCGGGCACGGCCGGATCGTTGGCGGCGGTGGTCATTGCGGTCGTCCTCCATCAATTCATTGGCTTGCAGCCATGGTGGTTCGCGGTGATGGCGGCCCTTCTTTTTCTTCCCGCTGTCCACGCCTCCACCATCACCGCCAAGTCTGCTGGATTGAAGGACCCGGGATTCGTGGTGGTGGATGAGGTGATCGGCCAGTGGATCACGCTGGCCGGGGCGTCTTCGCTCAACTGGAGAACGTATCTTGCGGCCTTCGCTCTGTTTCGCCTGTTCGACATCTGGAAGCCGGCGCCGGTGCGTCAACTGGAAGCGCTCCCCGGCGGCTGGGGCATCAATGCGGACGACGCCATGGCCGGTGTCTACGGCGCACTGGTGCTTTGGCTGGGATGCCGCTTCTTCTAATGTCGGCGTGCTGGTTGCGGCTAGCTATAATCTGTAATTGAACTATGCCTGTCCGGAAATCCTCTGATTCCAGGCCACAAATTGCCCAAGTGACGCCGGCCGCCGCGATCGCGGGTGGCGAATTGCAGATTCGCGGCAAGGGATTTGCACGGGTCGAGCCACCACGCGTCACGATCGGCGAAGTGGGCGCGCCCATCGTCATCGGCTCCGATTCGTTCGTGATCGCCCGCGTACCGGAGGGGGCGAGCGCCGGGGATCTGGTGGTCGAGACGGGCACATTTGCCAGCGATTCCTGGGCCTGCGACATCGGCGTGCTCATCGCCGAGGGGCTTCACCCGGTAGCGAATCCGGCCATCGATCCGTTCGGCAACATTTACGCCACCTTCAGCGGATCGCGCGGGCAGAAGGTGCCCGTAGCGGTGTTCCGGGTGGATCTGAACTTCAACATGAAGCCGTTCATCAACGACCTGATGAACGCCACCGGCCTGGCCTTAGACCGCCAAGGCATGCTGTACATTTCGAGCCGCCACGACGGCGTCGTTTACCAGGTCACGCCCAACGGTAGCATGTCGGTTTACGTGGAAGGGATGGGAGTCGCGACCGGTATCGCCTTCGATGGCGAACAGAACCTGTACGTGGGGGACCGCAGCGGCACGATTTTCAAAATCAGTCCTAACCGCCAGATTTTTGTGTTCGCCACGCTCGAGCCTTCCATCGCCGCCTACCACCTGACGTTCGGCCCGGACCGGTACCTCTACGTCACGGGACCGACGACGTCGAGC